>JBCDEK010000027.1:0-37047 GCA_039179785.1 Pseudomonadota bacterium
ACATCCCTGCGTCACACTTGACCGACTCAGCGGGTGCAGCCCACGCTGATCCCATGCCCCAGCCCCAAACGCACCTGCCCACACACGAGGTCGAAAACCAGCCCGCCGCCTTGGGCGACACCAACCTCTACACCTCCGATCCCATCCTCATGGCACAGGCACCGGACACGCTGACCCCGTACGGCGCAGCGCTCGGAACGGCCGAAACGCGGGCCACGGGCCGTGCAGCCAACAGGCACGTGCCGGAACTGGCGCTCTTCGATCCAGGCGGCCGCAGGCTGGACGAGGTCGCATTCCACCCCGCCTATCACGACATGATGGCGCTCAGCCAAGGGGCGGGCTACGCCGCGTGCGCGTGGGACGGGGGCAGCCACGTGGCACATGCCGCCATGGTCTATCTCGCCAGCCAGGTCGAACCGGGCCATTGCTGCCCGCTTACCATGACCTACGCCGCCGTCTCTGCGCTGCAGATCGACGCGGCCCTTGCGGCGCAATGGACCCCCAAGCTGATCGCCCGCAGCTATGACCCGCGCGTCTTGCCCGTCGACCAAAAATCCTCTGCCACGCTGGGCATGGCGATGACCGAAAAGCAGGGCGGTTCGGACGTGCGGACCAACACCACGCGGGCGGTCCGCGATGGCGCGCATTGGCGGCTGACCGGGCACAAGTGGTTCTGTTCCGCCCCGATGTCCGACGGGTTTCTGACGCTGGCGCAGACGGACGCGGGGCTGACCTGTTTCCTTGTGCCGCGGTGGCTTGACGGCGACCGCAACGCCATCCACATCATGCGGCTCAAGGACAAGCTGGGCAACAAATCCAACGCCTCGTCCGAAGTCGAATACCACAACGCGCTGGCCCATCAGCTTGGTGAAGCAGGGCGCGGTGTGCAAACCATCATCGAAATGGTGCACCACACACGGCTCGACACGGCCATGGCGCCGGCGGGCCTGATGCGCGGGGCGCTGACGCACGCCATGCACTGGGCGCGGACCCGTCGGGTGTTTCAGAAGTCCTTGATCGACCAACCCCTGATGCAAGCCGTGCTTGCTGACCTGATCCTCGACTGGCAGGCCGCCACACGGCTGGGTCTGCATGTGGCAGCCGCCTTTGACGATCCGGACCAGCGGCCCTTTGCGCGCATCGCCGTGGCCCTGGCCAAGTTCCTGAACAACAAGCTCTGTCCGCGCGTGACGCTCGAAGCGATGGAGGCACTGGGCGGCATGGGCTATGTCGAAGACACGCCCATGCCGCTTTACTATCGCGAGGCTCCGCTCAATTCGATCTGGGAAGGGTCCGGGAATGTCATCTGTCTGGATATCCTGCGCAGTTTGGCACGCGAACCGGACGCCGTTGCAGCCCTCGATGCCGCACTGGATGGGGCCACGGGCAGCGACGCGCGTTATGATAAAGCGCTGGAAGATCATCGCACCCGCTGGCCGGGAGGACCCTCCGAAGGAGAAGCGCGCGCCTTTGCCGAACGCACGGCACTCCTGCTCGCCGCGTCTGTCCTGATCCGGACGGCACCATCGTCTATCTCTGACGGTTTCATCGCCACCCGGATCGCGGGCCACACCGGTCAAATTGCAGGCAGCGCAACAGGCCTCGACACCACCGGCATCCTAAACAGTTTTTTATGCTAATGGGTCGGCGGGCGGGCGCCTTTGCGCAGCGCGCAAACAGAGCCACCCAACGACCTTTCAAAACGACCGCTCCCCGTTGGGCACGAGGGTGCCATTTGTCTGGTTAAATTTCGGCAAACCCACCGCGCGACGTCCAACGCCCTGAAAACCCTCGCCTTTCACAAAATGGCAAAGATCAGGTCGCCCAAGCGCACAGCCTGTCCCCGCGGGGACAAATCACACCCACTTCGCCAACGGCGGCAAAGACATCAACACAGCGTTGGCATCATGCCCGGTTTCCAGCCCGAACTTGGTGCCGCGGTCGTAGACGAGGTTGTATTCGGCGTAGAGGCCGCGATGGACAAGTTGCGCATCCTTGTCATTGTCGTCCCAGTCTTGCACCCGGCGCTTTTCCACAAGCGGCACATAGGCGGGCAGGAAGGCGCGGCCAATGTCCTGGGTCAGGGCGAAATCGGCCTCCCAATCGCCGGTGTTGTGATCGTCCATGAAGATACCGCCGACCCCGCGCGCACGGTGCCGGTGGGGGATGTAGAAATAATCGTCGGCCCATGCCTTCAACTTGGGGTAGTGTGTCGCGCCGTGCGGATCGAGATGCGCCTTTTGCTGGGCGTGAAAATGGGCCGTATCCTCGGCATATTCGATGCAGGGGTTCAGGTCCGACCCGCCGCCAAACCACCAGGCGTGGGGGGTCCAGAACATGCGGGTGTTCATGTGCACGGCGGGCGCGTGCGGGTTCTGCATATGGGCGACAAGAGAGATACCAGAGGCCCAGAAGCGCGGGTCATCCTTCATCCCCGGAATACCCTTGCGCGCGGCCATCGCCATCTGCGCGCGCTCGCCCAGCGTGCCGTAGACGGTCGAAACATTCACGCCCACCTTTTCAAAGACGCGACCGCCGCGCAGGACGCTCATCAACCCGCCGCCCGCGTCCGAGCCGTCCTCGGAGGTGCGCTTGGTGTCTGTCACCTCGAAGTGGCCCGGTGCGGCATCCGACATGGGGCCGGACGCATGGCTGTCTTCCAAGCCCTCGAACGCGGCAACGATGTCGTCGCGTAGCTGGCGAAACCACGCCGAGGCCCGGGTTTTCTGGGTGTCGAACTGTTCTGTCATCGCGCACTGTCCTGTTTGGTTGACAGTTTTCTAGCGCAGGGGGCTGTGTCGCGCAAAGGGCAAAGTGCTGCGAAACCGGGCTAATGCGCGGGCGCATCCACCGGATCAAGCAGGCTGCGCCCACCGTCCACTGTCATGACGTCGCCGGTGACAAACCCCGACCCATCGGAGGCAAGAAATTGCACGGCATCCACCAATTCGGTCGGGCTGGCGATGCGGTGCAGGGGCGTGTGGCTTTCGATCTGGTCGCGCCAGTCGGGGTTGTCGCCGATAGATGACTTGAGTGACGCCGACATGACCGAGCCGAACGCCACTGCATTCACCCGGATGCGGTTGGGCGCAAGGGCGAGCGCCATAGAACGCGTCATCTGTTCGAGCCCGGCAGACGCGATAGAATAGCCCAGCAATTCGGGGCGCGTCTGATGGGCGGCGATGGAGCTGAGGTTGACGATGGACCCGATGCTGGTGGCTTCGGTGTTGTCCTTGGCCTGTTTGATCATGCGGCGTGCGACCTGTTGGCTGAGCCGAAGGGCGGTCATCAGGTTTTGTTCGATCAGCGCATCAACTGACCTGTCTTCGGGATCAAGCGCGTCGGTTTCCATCACCTGGCGCGAGGCGTTGACGAGGATATCGACCTGATCGAAGGCATCGATGGTGGCGGAGACCAGATTGGCGATGGTCAGGCGTTGGCGGAGATCACCCGCGAAGTAGCGAATATTGCCTTCCTCTGCCACATCGCCTAGTTCGGCGTGCAGGCGTTTTTCATCCATGTCGGCGCACATGACGTTGGCCCCGCGATCCGCAAAATGCCGCGCGATGGCGAGGCCGATGCCATTGGCCGCGCCCGTGACGATGGCCGTCTTGCCGTTGATGGAAAAGGACATGGGTTACCTTTTGTTCTGCTTGGGGCGTTCGGCCCGCACCAGTTTGAACCGCGCATCGCCGTCCAGATCAACCACTTTGGCGAAATGGGACGCGAGGGCATCTTCGTAGGGCAAGTGCCGGTTGGCCACCATCCAGAGCGCCCCGTGGGGACGCAGGATGCGGGCGGCGTTGGCGATAAAGGCGCGACCGATGGAGGGATCGGCATGCCGCGTCTTGTGAAAAGGCGGGTTCATCACAACAGCGTCCACCTTCTGAGGCGGGGACCATATGGTAGCGTCTTCCCAGTGGAACTGGGCGCGGTCGTCTGTGACGTTGTGGCGCGCGCATTGCAGGGCCATGTCGTGGGCTTCGACCAGATGCGCGGTGTCTACGTCGCGGGTCAGGATGTGAGCCGATAGGTACCCCCAGCCTGCACCAAGGTCAGCGACGGTGCCCACCATGGTTTCGGGCAACGCGTCGACCAGAAGGGCCGAGGCCGGGTCAACACCGTCGGCGGAAAAGACGCCGGGGGCGGTCCAGAAGCCACCCGGGTGCAGTTCCGGACCTGCGGCCCAGTCGCTGAGGTCCATACCGCCCCGCGCCCAGTAAATTTTGCCGTGGGATTTAGAGATGGCCGCGCTGACATCCGCGTGTTTGCGCAGGGTCTTAAGCATGCTGTCCGCGCCGTCCGTCTTTTGCCCGTCGATGATGACCGGGCCCTCGGTTTGGGCCATGGCGGCGGCAACAAGCGCCTGCGCCTCGGCGCGCGCACGGGTCAGGCAGACGATGCTGGCCGCAAAGCGCGTGTCCTTGGGCAGTTCGGGTGAGACTTTGTAGCCGCGTTGTTCGAACGTCTGGCAGACCGTGATCAGGGGCGACACAATGTGCACATGGTCCATTGGCATAGCCGACAGGTCCGCATCCTCGGGCGGGTGCAGAACGGCCACGGGGCCATCGCCCCAAGCGTCCATCGCTTGAAGCGCCAAGGGCAGGCGATCACCGATCACCTACTCTTCTTTCTCCATTGTGCATTGCAGCGGGTGCTGGTGCCGACGGGCGAAGTCCATGACCTGTGCCACTTTCGTCTCGGCAATCTCGTGGCTGAAGACCCCCACAACGGCGAGGCCCTTCTTGTGGACGGTCAGCATGATCTCGAACGCCTGGGCGTGGTTGAGGCCAAAGAACCGTTCGAGCACGTGCACCACAAATTCCATCGGCGTGTAGTCGTCGTTCAGTAGCAGCACCTTGTAGAGAGGCGGGCGCTTGGTCTTGGGCTTGGTTTCGGTGACGACGCTGGTGTCCCCATCGTCGTCCATTGGTCCGGCCATCATATGCATGTCAGAGAGCATGCGCGTCCTCATCAAACGGGAATCTCTTGGTGAGCTTGGATCACCCTATATAACGCGAGGAGCGGTTTAGAAAAGAGGGCGGTGCGGGAATGTCGCGGCTGGGAGAACGGGATGGCCTTTGATGCCGGTGCGATTGGCTTTGATGCGGATGACACGCTTTGGCACAACGAGCGGGTGTTCAAACTGACGCAAGAGCGGTTTGCGGAGCTGTTGGCACCGCATGTGGACGTACCTGATCTGGATGCGCAATTGCTGGCTGCCGAGCGGCGCAACATCGGGCATTATGGGTTCGGCGTGAAGGGGTTTGTCCTTTCAATGATCGAAACCGCGCTTGAGGTGACCGAGAACCGGGTGCCAGGTGCGGTCATCGGTGATCTGATTGCAGCGGGGCAAGAGATGCTGCGGCATCCCATCGACCTGTTGCCCTTTGCGGAAAACGCGGTGCGGGTGGCCAAGGAACGCGGGCCGGTGCTGATGATCACCAAGGGTGACCTGCTGGATCAAGAGCGGAAGCTGGCGCAGTCTGGCTTGGGCGATCTGTTTGATGGGGTCGAGATCGTGTCGGACAAGACCCCGGCGGTCTATGCCCGTATCTTTGACGGCTTCGGTGGCGCGGATCGGGGTATGATGATCGGCAATTCGATGAAGTCGGATGTGCGGCCTATGATCGACGCGGGCGGCTTTGGTGTCTTTGTCCCGCATGACCTGGCCTGGGACCTGGAGGCGGCAGAGGCGCCCGACGGGCACCCGCGTTATGCGACCTTGCCTGATTTGGGGGCCTTGCCCGACTTTCTGCGCACGCGCGGGTAAGCGCCGCCACATTCCTGCCACAATCGCCCCAATGGGGGTCTACGGCGCCGTATGCGCAAGATGTTGGTTTGTGCGGGTGCAGAAAAACCGAAACGTGAAGGGCATCAAGACTTTATCGAAAATGCGAGCTGTGCTAGCTTTGCCGCAATAAACAAAAAGGTCAGTCGAATAATCGGCGGCCAGAGGCAGTCATAGGCAGGTTTACCGTGAAGGTTCGACGCGTTCAGTCGGCCCGGTTTGGGCTCATTCTTTTTGCACTTTTGTGGATGATCGTGGTTGTCCCGGCCTCGGTCATGGCGGCCCCCTATGCCGCCATGGTAATGGATGCCCGTACGGGCGAGGTGCTGCATTCGCGCAATGCGGACACGCGGCTGCACCCGGCTTCGCTGACCAAGATGATGACGCTTTATGTCGTCTTTCAGGCGGTCGAGCGCGGTGAGATCACGATGGATACCAAGGTGAAAATCTCGCGCTTTGCAGCGTCAGAACCCCCCTCGAAGCTAGGTCTCAAGTCCGGGTCGAGCATCAAGCTGCGCTATCTGGTGCGTGCCGCGGCCGTGAAGTCGGCCAATGATGCAGCCACAGCCATCGCCGAGGCGATTTCCGGGTCAGAAGCCGCCTTTGCCCGCCGGATGAACCGCACGGCGAAGTCGCTGGGCATGACCCGCACGACCTTCAAAAACGCGCACGGCCTGACCGAAAGCGGGCACATGTCGACCGCGCGAGACATGACGATCATGGGGCGGCACATGCTCTATGATTACCCACAGTACTATAACCTGTTTTCGCGCCGTTCGACAGATGCGGGCATCAAGAGCGTGAACAACACCAACCGGCGGATGCTGGCCAATTACAAGGGCGCGGACGGGATTAAGACGGGCTACACCCGTGCGGCGGGGTTCAACCTTGTGGCATCCGCCGAGCGTGGCAACGAGCGTATCATCGCGACCGTGTTCGGCGGCAAATCCACGGCATCGCGCAACGCGCGGGTGGCCGAGTTGTTGGACATGGGCTTTCGCCGGGCCCCCAGCCGTGCGCCGCTGCGCCGTCCGCAAAAGCCAAACTATGTGCCTGGAGATGACCCGATCATCGTGACAGGCAATCAGGACGCACCACGCGCCGCGGGCAAGATCATTCGCCTGAGCGGCGCAGTAAAGACAAGCTATCGCCCCGTGATGCGGCCCGGCACCGCGGCCCCCGTGCTGGTGGCAGAAGCGCCGACCCAAACCGTGTTGCCGGATGACATTCAGACCGCACTGGTCGCCGCGCAGACCACCGAGACGACGGCGGCCGTGGCTGCCGCGGCGGTGTCGGCTGCGCTCGTGCCGTCGTCGGTGCGCCCCGAGGCCCGCCCGACACAGGTGGCGTTGACGCAAGAGCCAGAGGTGGTGACCCGTGTGTCAACCTCGGGCGGGCGGCATTGGGGCGTGAACGTGGGCCGCTATGCCAGCCGCTACAAGGCCGAGAAGGTGTTGTTGCAAACCGCCCTGTCCGAGATGTCGTCGCTTGATGGCAGCTTACGCAAGGTGGTGCGTCGCCCCACAGGATTTGATGCCAATTTCATGGGCATGACACGGGATGGGGCCGACCTGGCCTGCCGCCGCCTCCAGTCGCGCAACGTGACCTGCTTCATGATCGGACCGTCCTAGGGTCAGGACCCTAGCCCCAAGTCCCCGGATCGACATTCAAAAGCAGAGCCAGCTGGTCATAGACCTCTGGCTCTGTTGCTTTCAGCGCATGCGGTTTTTCAAAGAACAGCTCGACCGCGACGGCAAAGAACTCCTGGTGATTGGTCGCGCCATAGGGATCGATCACCGTGCGGCGACCGGCGTCGATATTGGCGACATGCCGGTCATAGGCTTCGACGATCACCTCCGCCCATGTGGCAAAGTTTTGGCCCGGTGCCATAGGAGGCGCGCCATCGGTCTGGCCCGACAGGTCGTCAAGCTGATGCGCAAATTCGTGCAAGACCACGTTCAGCCCGTCGGTGTCATTACGACCGCCCTGTTGCGCGTCTTGCCAGGACAGCACAACCGGGCCGCGTGACCAACTTTCGCCCAATCGCACAACCTCTTCTTCGGTCACGACATAACCGTCGTGCCGGGTCTGTCTGGACTTGAACGCGCCGGGATAGATCAGCACGGTCGTCAGGTGCTTGTACCACGCGTCAGTCCCCACGACGAGCAGCGCGGCCTGGGCGGCGATGCTGAATGCCATGTCATCCGTCACCTCAAGCCCGTCACAGCCGACCAGATCGACCTGGTTGAGAAACAGCGCCACCTTGCCTTCGAACGGCGCCTTCAGGGCGGGCGGAAGCTTGCGGATGAGGGGAACGTCGCGCAAGATGATCCGCCATTCGGCGTCGGTCAGGCGCGAGGCGAGTACGTCCTGCTGCCATTGCCGTTTGCGCCAGGCGCGCCAGGCCAGCAGGCAGGCGACCAGGGCGATGAGGCCGAAAAACGGGATCATGTTCTAGCCGCCTTTCTGATCCAGCGGATGAAGTCCCTCAGCGGCGGACGGTGCACGCCCGGACGGGTGACAAGGTGATAGCCTGCGCCAGGGGCCGCATCCTCGTGCAGCACGCACAGCCGGCCCGCCGCGATGTCTGCCGCGACAAAGGTGCGGACGGTCACGGCGACCCCCTGCCCGTCTCGCGCGCCATCCAGCATCAGGTTGCCCGGCACCTGGGTCACGGCACCGCGCGGCATATCCGCCCCGCCGCGGTGCGCCAGCCAACGGGAACTTTCCGTTGTCCCGATCTCTTCCAGCCAGGGCAATGCGCCCAGACGGGACGGGTCTGACACATCCCGCCCCTTGATCAGGTCGGGCGCTGCCACCACAACCATGGACGTGGGTACGATCAACTCACTGTTAAGCCCGGCCCAGCCCCCCGTGCCGTAGCGGATCGAGACGTCGACGCCGCCGGGGCTGAGCGTGACCAGTTCAGAGGTCGGGTTCAGCACCAGGTTGATATCGGGACGCTGCGCGCGAAACTCGGACAGGCGCGGCATCAACCAGGCGGCAGCGAAACTGGGTGTGGGCGAGATATGCAGCGGCCGCGTCGCCTCGGCCCCCGACACCAGCGCCACCGCCCGCGTGATGCTGGCAAAGCCATCGGCGCAGCCCTGCGCCAGAATCTCGCCATCCCCCGTCAGCTTCATGGCGCGCCCCGAGCGGTCAAACAGGCTGACGCCCAGATGTGCCTCAAGCGCGCGCAGCTGTTGGCTGACAGCGGCATGGCTGACGGACAGCGCCCGCCCCGCAGCCACAACACTGCCCGTGTCGACAAAGGCCGCAAAGGCGCGCAAGGCCGCCAGCGGGGGAAGATCACGCCATTCCATATGTTATTTTTACTTACACGTTTGCATTTCAATTGAGTCGCTTAATCCCCTTCATTGTTCAATAAATATGCACATAACCAACGTTTCAAGAGGCTCTCCATGCTGGACATATATGCGCAGACTTTCATGACCGCGACCCGCAACCGCCGCTGCACCCGTGTGTCGTTGCCCCGCACCCGCTGGTGGCAGGGCAAGCGCACAAAGTGCATTGATCTGGACAAGCTGTGATTGCGGTTTTACGCCGGTCCGCCGACACGGACACCATCAAATGGGCGGCATCCCTCGTTCAGATCCTCGGCTACGGGGCCACGGCGATGGGGCTGACCCCGTTGAACCTGTATTTTTTCGTGGTCGGCATTCTGGGCTGGCTTGTCGTGGGCTGGCGCTGGAATGACCGGGCCATCATACTGATCCATATCGTAGCGCTGGCTGCGATGATGGTGGGCCTAGCTGCGGGCGGGTGACGCGTCTCCCCCGTCGAAACTGTCCCGCAACAGGCCAAAGCGCATGCGTGCATCAGCGATGGCCCGGTAGGACCCGATCAGATCCCGGATCGGGTCCCCAATCCGCTCCAGCCCCGAGATGAACGCCACGATCACGCCCACCTGCACCTCTCCCTGAATGGCGAGATAGCCGCCATAGGCGATCACGCCGAACGGCCCCAGCGCGATGAGCAGGTTGTTGATCGTCTTCATCACATGCTTGGTCAGCACAAATTTCTTGCGCAGGACCATGATCCGGTCGGACATGCGCGCGAAGGGCTTGGGCGGGTCGCGCCCCAACAGGTCGTCGTCGGGTTGATCCACCATGAAGTCGCCCAGATCCCGCGTTTCCTCGGCCTTGGACTTGGCCAGGCGGTTCATGCGTGCCTGCGCCAGCGGCACGATCACGAATTGCGGCAGGTACAACCCGATGGCAATGGCGGCGATCACCGGCTCGACCACCAGCATGTAGCCCAGCACGGCGATCAGTGTCCCCGCCTGCAACAGCGGCGCCGAGATCGCCTCGCCCATAAAGCCGCCCAGCTTTTCGACCTCGTTTGCCAGGATGGACACCACGGCCCCGGTGTCGACGCCGTTGCCGTCGTCCTTGCGGTACTGGGCCGGGCAGTGGTCGGTGTAGATATGTGCGTAAGTGTCGGTGCGCAGTTGCCGGGTCAGGCCCGCCGAGATGTAGTCGCGCCAGAGCCGGACCGCGAATTTGACCGCCGACGCGGCAAGAATGGCGGCAAGGTAGAACCCGCACAGCAGAACAAGCAGGTCCAGATCACTGTTGGCCACGGCATTGTCGAGCGCGCGGCGTTGCAGTTCCAGAGGCACCGGCTGCAGCAAGGCCAGCAGCAAAGTCAGCACCGCCAGCCCAACCTGCTGGCGTCTAGAGTGCGCAAAAATGTATTTATAGAGGGACTTAGGCATGGGACGCACGTAGCGCGTGCAGCGCCTGCGCCTAGTGCGTGGCCTGCAAAAGCAGACGGGTATAGTCCGTCTGGGGCCGCTCAAAGAGGTCGTCCGCCGCGCCCTGTTCGACCACATCCCCCTGCTTCATCACCAGCACCTTATGGCTCATGGCGCGCACGACCTTGAGGTCATGGGAAATGAACAGAAAGGCCAGCCCGTACTTCTGTTGCAGCCCACGCAGCAACTCGACGATCTGCACCTGCACCGTCATGTCGAGCGCTGAGGTCGGCTCGTCCAGGACCACCAGCTTGGGCCGCAGCACCATGGCGCGTGCGATGGCAATCCGTTGCCGCTGCCCACCCGAGAATTCGTGCGGGTAACGGTCCATCGTCATGGGGTCGAGGCCCACTTCGGTCATCACTTCGGCCACCACCTCCCGTGCGCTGCGGCCGTCATCGATGCCATGCACGCCAAGCCCCTCGGCGATGATCTGCATGGCCGTCATGCGGGGCGACAGCGACCCGAACGGGTCTTGAAACACGATCTGCATGTCCTTGCGCAAACGGCGCAGTTCGCGGACGGACCACGACCGGATGTCCTGGCCCATGTAGACAATCCGACCCTCGGACGAGATCAGGCGCATGATGGCCAGCGCGAGCGTGGTCTTGCCCGACCCGCTTTCGCCCACGATGCCCACGGTTTCGCCCGCGTGGACCTGAATGGTGGCGTCGTTCACGGCCTTCACATGCCCCACGGTTTTGCGCAGCAGCCCCGCGGTGATCGGAAACCAGACCTTGAGGTTCGCGGTTTCGGCCACAAGCGTGGCGTCGTCCGGCACGGGTGCGGGCTGGCCGGTGGGTTCGGCACTGAGCAGCTTTTGGGTATAAGGGTGTTTGGGCGCGTCGAAGATGTCCTTGGTCGGGCCTGTCTCGACAATCTCGCCCTGCTGCATGACACAGACGCGATCCGCAATGCGGCGTACAATGCCCAGATCGTGCGTGATGAACAGCAGGCCCATATCCTCTTGGGCCTTCAGGTCCGCCAGCAGATCGAGGATTTGCGCCTGAATGGTAACGTCGAGCGCGGTGGTCGGCTCATCCGCAATCAGGATGTCGGGTTTGTTGGCAAGCGCCATGGCGATCATCACGCGCTGACGCTGACCACCCGAAAGCTGGTGAGGATAGGCGTTGAGGCGGCTTTCCGCGTCGCGGATACCCACCTTTTCAAGCAGTTCGAGCACCCGTGCCCGGGCATCGTCCCCGACGATGCCCTGATGCAAGGCAAGGCTTTCGCCCAGCTGCTTGGCAATCGTGTGCAGCGGATTCAGCGACGTCATCGGCTCCTGAAAGATGAACGAGATGTCGTTGCCGCGCACCTTGCGCAACAGCCGTTCATCCGCCCCGATCATTTCCTGATTGTCATAGGTGACCGATCCCGACACCTCGGCGCTGTCGCCCAGCAGGGACACGGTGGACAGAGCCGACACCGATTTGCCCGACCCGCTTTCGCCCACCAGCGCTACCGTCTCGCCCCGGTCCACGTGAAAGGACACGCCCTTGACGGCTTGGGTCAACTGCCCGTCCTGCCGGAAGCCGACACGCAGGTCATTCACTTGCAAAAGGGCCATCAGGAGAATGTCTTTCTTGGGTCGAACGCGTCGCGGATGCCTTCGAAGATAAAGATCAAAAGGCTGAGCATGACCGCGAACACGGCAAAGGCGGTGAAGGCAAGCCAGGGCGCTTGCAGGTTCTGCTTGGCTTGCAGCGTCAGTTCGCCAAGCGACGGGGCTGAGGACGGGAGGCCAAAGCCGAGGAAGTCGAGCACAGCCAGCGACGAGATGGTGCCGGTGATGATGAAGGGCAGCATCGTCAGCGTCGCCACCATCGCATTGGGCAGCATGTGACGGAACATTATGGTCAGGTTGCTGACCCCCAGCGCGCGGGCGGCCCGAACATATTCAAGGTTCCGGGCGCGCAGGAATTCGGCGCGCACCACGCCCACAAGGCCCGTCCAGCCAAAGAGGATCAGCAGGAACACGAGCAGCCAGAAACTTCGACCCAGGATCGCGAACATGATGATGATGACGTAAAGGCTGGGGGTTGAGGACCAAATCTCGATGATCCGTTGGAAAATCAGGTCGGTGCGGCCCCCGAAATAGCCCTGCACCGCGCCCGCGATGATGCCAACGATGGCTGACGCACCGGTCACGATCAGGGTAAACAAAACCGACAGACGGAAGCCGTGAATGACGCGCGCCATCACGTCTCGCTTGGTGCCGTCTGTGCCAAGGATGTTTTCACCATTAGGCGGCAACGGGGCAGCACCAGGACGGTCCACAGCGGTGTCGTAGCTGTAGGGAATGAGCGGCCAGAGCGTCCACCCCTTGGTGATTGCTTCGCCATCCACTTCGCCGTCCTGCGCGTCTTCGATCACGCCTTCGGGGTCATCGAAACAGATGTCGAGCCCGCCCGAAACAATCAGGCATTCAACCTCCGGGTCGCGGTAGCTGGCTTCGGTGCGGAAGTCTCCGCCAAAGGCGGTTTCCGGGTAGAAGTTCCAGATCGGCGTGTAGAACTCGCCCTGATACCTCACGAGGATCGGCTTGTCGTAGGCGAGGAATTCGGCGAACAGCGACAGCCCAAACAGGATCGAGAAAATCCAGAGCGACCAGTACGCCCGGCGGTTTTTCTTGAAGTTCCGCCAGCGGCGCTGGTTCAGCGGTGACAGGGAAAAGAACGGGCGCTTGGGGGCCGGGGCCGCGGCGGGCGTCGGTTCGATCTCGATCGCCGGTTCGTTCACGGGGTCTTGCAGGGCCATCAACCTTCCCTCCGCTCAAAATCGATGCGGGGGTCAACCAGCACATACATCAGGTCCGAGATGATGCCGACGATAAGGCCCATCAGGCCGAAGATGTAGAGTGTACCAAAGACGATGGGGTAGTCGCGGGCAACCGCCGCCTCGAACCCCAAGCGGCCAAGACCGTCGAGCGAAAAGATCGTTTCGATAATCAGCGAGCCGCCAAAGAACACGCCGATGAACACCGCCGGGAAGCCCGCGATCACGATCAGCATTGCGTTGCGGAAGACGTGGCCATAGAGCACGCGGCGTTCGCTCAGCCCTTTGGCACGGGCGGTCATGACGTAGAGTTTCTTGATCTCGTCCAGAAAGCTGTTTTTCGTCAGCAGTGTCAGCGTAGCAAACGCCCCGATGGTGCCTGCAAGGACCGGCAGGGTGATGTGCCAGAAGTAATCAAGCACCTTACCGATGGTGCTGAGGTCTTCCCAATTGTCCGAGGTCAGGCCCCGTAGCGGGAAGATCTGGTAGTAGCTGCCGCCTGCAAACAGAACCAGCAGCAGGATCGCGAACAAAAAGCCCGGTATGGCGTAGGCCGCAATGATCGCGCCGGATGTCCATGTGTCAAACGGCGTGCCGTCCTTGACCGCCTTGCGAATGCCCAGCGGGATTGAGACCAAATAAGCAATCAGCGTGGACCAAAGCCCGAGACTGATGGACACCGGCAGCTTTTCGATCACGAGGTCGACGACCCCGATACTTCGGAAGTAGCTTTCGCCAAAGTCGAACCGCGCGTAGTTCCAGACCATGTTCAGGAACCGCTGCACAGGCGGTTTGTCAAAGCCGAACTCGCGTTCCAACTCTTCGATGAACTCAGGCGGCAGGCCCCGTGCGCCGACATAGGTACTGTCGGAGGCGGTGTTCAGCTCATCCTCGCCCGCGTCGTTGTTGCCCCCAGCGAACCCGCCAAACACGTCCCCGCCGCCTTGCGCCCGCGCAATGGCCTGTTCAACAGGGCCACCGGGCACGAATTGGGTGAGGGTGAAGTTAACCAGCAGGATGCCCAGCAAGGTCGGAATGACCAGCAGCAACCTGCGCAGGATATAGGGGCCCATTTTGGCTTACCTCAGCGCGCCAGAGGATCGGAGGTCTGCGGCCTTGTCTTCGTTGAACCACCAGAAGTCGAGCTGACCAAGTGCAAAGGGCGGGATCGTTTCGGGGTGTTCGTACATGTCGTAATAGGCGACCCAGAAGCTTGGGTTGTACCAAACCGGGATCATGATGAATTCGTAGCGGAGCGCCCGGTCGAGGGCCATCGCCGCGGCAATTTCCTCTTCCCGCGTTTCAGCCTGTAGCGAGACGTCGATGATTTTGTCCACCAGCGGGCTGGCAAGCCCTGCGGGGTTGAACAGCGAAAACTCGGCCGCTTCTGACCCGAACCGTTGCTGCAGGCCAGTGCCCGTGCCCAGGAAGGCAGCGTAGGCGTCATAGACCAGATCATAGTCGCGGTCCCGCTCGCGCGAGGTGTATTGCGACGGGTCGACCTTTTCGAGGGTGATGTCGATGCCCAATTTTTCCACGTTTGACACAAAGTTTTCCATCGCGCCGGACAGTGTGTCGGGTGAGGACGAATTGAAGAGATAGTTGATCTTGAGGGGCTGACCGTCTTTGCGGCGGACACCGTCATCCCCGACGGCCCAGCCCGCTTCGTCCAACAGTGCCATTGCCGTGCGCGCGTTGCGGCGGTCAAACAGACGGCTTTCGCTTGAGGTATGCGGCATACGCACGTCTTCTGTCAGCATCGCCTCTGGCACCAGATCACCCAAGGACTGAAGCAGTTCCAACTCGGCACCCTGCGGCGTACCGGTGGCCATCACCTCGGTGTCTTGACTAAAGGACGCGCGTTGTTGGAACAGACCATATTGCAGCGACGCATTGGTCCATTCGAAGTTGAAGGCCAATGCCACGGCCTCGCGCACGCGCTTATCCTCGAACACCGGCGAATTGAGGTTGAACACGATACCCGTTGGCGTCGGAGGAGAGCCGTTAGGCAGCTCCTTTTTCACGATGGACCCGTTGTTGACCTTGGGCGTGTCGTAGCCAGTTGCCCATTTCTTGGAATCGTTCTCGGTACGGAAGGTGAACTCTCCCGCCAGAAAGCCCTGGAACGCTGCTTCGGCATCGCCGAAATACTCGATACGAATGGTGTCGAAGTTATTGCGCCCAACGCTGAAGGGCAGATCATTGCCCCAATAGTCGGGATTGCGCTTGTAAACGACGCGGCGGTTCACATCGAAACTGTCGAGCATGTAGGCGCCCGAACCTGGCGAAATTTGAAGCCGTGCTTCATCCAGCCGCGCGCCCGTTTCCTCGTACCACTTCTTGGACCATGCAGGCACAAAACCAACCTGATCAATCAACGACCGGCGCGAAATGCCATCAGCGAAGTAAAACTTGATGGTGTAGTCGTCGATCACCTCGACCTTGGGGATGCGCTTGCGCACCGCATCGGCGTAGGATTTCAAGCCTTGGTCCAATAGCAGGTTATGGCTAAAGGCGATGTCGTGCGCGGTGACGGGCGAGCCGTCTGAAAACCGCGCTTCGGGACGCATGTAAAAGGTGACCCAGGATTTGTCCTCTGGGTATTCAAGCCGTTCGCACAGTAGACAGTAGTACTCGGCGTACTGGTCCGCCGGCGCGGATGCACCATTGACGCCCTCACCTAACAGGCTTTCGTACATCACGGTGGATAGCGCCGCTCCCCGCCCCTTACGCGTATAGGGGTTCATGGAATCGAAGGTGCCCACCGTGCCGAGCGAAATCTCCCCGCCTTTGGGCGCGTCCGGATTCACGTAGTCGAAGCGCTCGTAGTCTTCGGGATAGCTCAGTTCACCGTAAAAGTTGTAGCCGTAGGTCGAAATAATCTTCTCATCGCCCTCGGCCCGCGCCGTACCTGCCCACGCCAGCGTGGCCACGACCCCCAGGACCCCAAGTCCGCCCCACAGCAGGTTTTTGTTTCGTTCCGCTTTGACACGGGCCTGCGCGATATGGCGTTTGGGGGTCTGTCGCATGGAAATCCTCCGCTGGGTGGCATTCAGGGCCGTCTTGTCATTGGAAATAAGGTAAATGCGCGCCGCGCCAATATGCAATGTCAGAATCCGCGTTCCCGATCCCCTCCGCGTGAGGGCATTGTAACATTTGGCACGAAAAAAGCCGCGGGCAGGATGCGCGCGGCTTTCAGCGGTGAGGCTGTGGGTATGGTTCAGCCGCCAATGCTCTCCAGATATGCGATCAGGTTGGCCCGATCCTCGATATCGCGCAGACCGTTATAGCCCATCGACGTGCCCGGTGCCCATCCGCGCGGGTTTTCCAGGAACGCGTTCAGATTTTCAGGGGTCCAGACGTCAGCCACTTCATTCAGCGCACCCGAGTAAGAGCCGTAGTCAGTCGATCCGACGTCACGCCCGACCACCGCATACAGGTGCGGGCCCACTGCATTCTCACCATCCTCAAGCTTGTGGCAGGCGCTGCATTGGCGGAACACGCGCTGCCCCGCACCGGCATCCGCGGCCGCGAACACATCAGCAAAGGCCACTTCAACCTCTTCCTCGGCGCTCTCATCGACGCCGGTATCGATGACATAAGCCTGATCCCCGTAACCATCGACGTGGTACAGCTCATCCGCGGCCCATTTGCCCAGCAAAAGGACCAGCAACGCGCCGCACAGGCTTGCCGCAATCTTGGTGAAGGTCATGGTGTCGAACATCTGGCTTCCGATTCCGTGGCTTGTCATGTCGTTCCGGCGGGTATCTACGGCTTCCCCTTGATACTGGCAAGGTATAGAAAGCGCGACCAATCGCCCTGCCCGACGATAGGTAGCGGCCCGGCAGCAAAGGACAAACGATGTCGACACGGATTGCGTTCCAGGGTGATTTGGGCGCCTACGGACACGAAGCGGTGCTCAAGGCCCGGCCAGAGGCCACACCCGTGCCCTGCCACGCGTTCGAAGACGTCATTGCAGCCGTGCGCGACGGGGCGGCAGACATGGCGATGCTGCCGGTCGAGAACACCACCTATGGCCGCGTGGCCGACATTCACAGGCTGCTGCCCCAAAGCGGGCTACACATTGTGGAGGAGGCTTTTGTCCGGGTCCGTATCGCGATGATGGCGATGCCGGGGCAGAGCCTTGATGACATCGCGCTGGTGCGGGCGCATCCGGTGCTGATCCCGCAGGCCCGCGCGTTCCTGGACGCCAACGGCATCGCAGCCGAAGCGGCCCCGGACAGCGCAGGCGCGGCAGCCGCGATCGCACAGGCAAGCGAATTGGGCGTGGGGGCCTTGGCCTCGGAAGTGGCGGCGGACATCTACGGACTGACCGTGCTCGCCCGCGATATCGAGGATCAGGGCCACAACACGACCCGCTTTCTGCTGATGGCCCCGCAAGAGGATCGCAGCCCGCGGGGCGACACCATGATCACAACCTTCGTGTTCGAGGTGCGCAACATCCCTGCCGCGCTTTACAAGGCCATGGGCGGGTTTGCGACCAATGGCGTGAACATGACCAAGCTGGAAAGCTACATGGTGGGGGGCGCGTTCACCGCAACACAGTTCTACGCCGATGTCGAAGGACACCCGGACGATCCGGCACTGGCCCGCGCGCTGGAAGAATTGGACTATTTCACCAACCGGCTGGACATTCTGGGCGTCTATCCTGCTGCCGCGGGCCGGGACTGACCCAGATCAAGCGCTGCGCTGCAGCCGATCTTCCAATCCGCGGGCATATTCCGCGACGCGCAGCTTGAACCGTTTGGTCAGCGCCGTCTTGGCCAGTTTTACCGACTGAAGGAACAGCCGCGCTGACAGGGTCTGCGGCGTCAGCTCAAGCGCCAATGCCATGCGGGTGCGGTTGCGCGACAGCGCCAGAAGTTCAACCGCAAATGTGCCGGTCACGCCTGCTGAGTTCACGTCAAAAACCATCTCGTTTGGCGGGTCATAGCGCGTCAGCGTCAGGTCAACCTCGCGCTGACGCCCCCGCATCTTGAATTGAACTTTCCAGCGCATGCCAACGCCGGGTTGGGTCAGCGCATCGACGCGCTGCACTTCGGCCCCACGGCGCATGGCCTGCCGCTCGAACATTTCCAGATCGCTTAGGGCGTCAAACACCTTGTCGATAGGGGCCGCGACATCTTCGCGGGTCGAAAACTTCATGTCGACCGCCTGTTGGTTGTCCTACGTCCAGTGTCTGCTCAATCGAGGGTGTCCGCAAGCCAGTTTTCAAGCAAAAAGTGTGCAATGGCACCCTTGCGTGCGGGCAGAAAGCTGTCGTGTTCCCCCGCAAAGATCGAAAGCATCTCTTCGCGCGTGACCCAGGTGGCGTCCTCAATCTCTGCAGGGTCGATGGTGATGTCCCGGCTGATCGCTTCGCCGCGGCACCCGAACATCAGCGACGCCGGAAAGGGCCAGGGCTGGCTTGACAGATACTCCACATCACCAACCCGCACGCCTGCCTCTTCAAACACCTCGCGGCGCACGGCGGCTTCCAGTGTTTCGCCGGGTTCGACAAAACCGGCAAGCAACGAATACATCCCCTCGGGCCAGCCGGGGGATCGCCCCATCAGAACCGAATTGCCATGTGTGATCAGCATGATGACCACGGGATCGGTCCGCGGAAAATGATGCGCGCCGCAAGACGGGCACGTGCGCTGCCACCCGGCCTGGGTCATCTCGGACGCCGTGCCGCATTTGGCGCAAAAGCCATGCGTATCGTGCCAGCCAAACACGGCCTTGGCCGTCGCAGCCAGTTCCGCATCGCGCGGGGTCAACCATGTCATGACACGGCGCAACTCCGCGAACACCTCGTCTTCGCCACAGGCGGGGTGGCGCTGTTCTGTCGGGTCCAGAAAGCCGCCCAAGGTGGCTGGATCAAGGTCGTCGGGCGTCCACTGCGACAGATCAAGCGCAAAGCGCGGCGCACCGTCCTCGCGCCCCAGAAAGACGGTCGCCGACATATCGGCATCGGCACAGGCCGGATGATCAAGGGCCACGCGCATCAAAGCCGCCGGGCGCGCGCGCTGGATCAGCGGCTTGCCCCGCCACATCAGCACCGCACGCGCCGCCGGGTCCTCCAGCGCTGCGGCGATGGCATCGGTGTCGCCGCGCAGCTCCGCCGCACGGTCCAGCGCTGATCCGCCAAATGTCACGCTCTCGGCATGTTTCACGCCATTCCTCCCGATTACCTGCGTCTGCCGTCATTGGCACGGGGTCGGCACTGACGCAATAAGAGGGCGTATGGACAGATGTGAGGCACCCTCTTTTCGCTTGCATTGACTTCAACCATAGGGTGCAACAGGCATATGACTTCGCCCATCAGCCATTTGCGTATCGCTGCCACATCGGACGTTCACATGCACCTGGTTGGCTGGGATGCGCTGCACGATGTGCCGCTGACCCATCGGGGGATGGACCGCCTGGCGACCCTCATCCGACGCGAACGCGATACGGCGCCGGGGGGCTTTTTGCTGTTTGACAATGGCGACGCGTTGCAGGGTGCGCCGATGGGCGACATCTGTGTCGATGCGCCCGGCGACCACCCCTGGCCCGGCGTCCTGAACGCGCTTGGCTATGACGCTGCAGGCCTTGGAAATCACGACTTCGATTTTGGCCTGCCCTATCTCGAACACGTCATCGCACAACTGCGCTGCCCAACCCTGTGCGCCAACGTGTTGACCGGGGCCATCGCGGGTGCAAAACCGTCCGCCCTGCTGACCCGCAGCCTGCCCTGCTCGGACGGGCAAACCCGGCAGGTGCGCGTCGGCGTAACATCGGTGCTGCCGCCGCAGACGGCGATCTGGAACCACCGCTGCCTCGAAGGGGCGATCACCTTTGCCGGGGGTGTCCGCGCCTGCCACGAGGCCCTCACCGCCCTGCGCGCGGATGGTGCCGACATCGTCGTGGTGCTGTGCCACAGCGGCCTGTCGGACGGTGTCGATGCCACAGGAGAGAACTTTGGCGCTGCCATCGCTGCAGAGGTGCAGGGGGTCGACGCGATCATATTGGGCCACACGCATCTGCGCTTTCCCGGCCCTGACCACGTGGGCTTTGCGGGCGTTGACGCAGATTGCGGCACCCTGCACGACGTGCCCGCGGTGATGCCTGCCCATGCCGCGCAGGATGTGGGCGTTATCGACCTGACCCTGACCCATGACACCAGCGGATGGCAGGTGACCGATCACAGCGCCCGTTGCGCCAGCGTGGTGCCAGACGACATACCCGATACAACCGTTACCCGGATCACAGCGCCCTTCGTGGCGCGCACACGTGCGCATCTCAACACCTATGTCGGACTGACCTCTACACGCTTGCACAGCTGCTTTTCCATGCTGCGCCCATCCGGGGCCGAGGCGCTGGTGGCACGGGCCCTGACCCGCACGATTGCCAGGGCAGTTGCAGGCACCGATCTTGCTGCCCTGCCCCTGCTGGCAAGCATTGCGCCACCCGCGCTTGGCGGCCGCGCGGGGCCCGCGGCTTATGTCCACATCCCCCCGGGTCCGCTGCGCGAGCGGCACGTGGCGATGCTGTGCCCCTACCCCAACACCGTCTGGGCCGCTGTTCTGACAGGCGCAGAGCTGTGGGACTGGGTTGACCGCAGCATGGCATTCTTCGCCCCTGGCCCCACCGACGGCACCGCGTTGGTCAACCCGGCCGCCCCCGCCTTCAACTTTGATACGGTGCACGGGGTCGAAGCGATCCTCGACCCGTTTGCCGAAGCCGCCTTTGATGTTCATGGCCACCGGGTGCGGCACGGCACCAGCCGCGTGCAGGCGCTCACCTATGCTGGCGCACCCGTGCGCGCCGACACCCGTTTCCTGCTGGCAATGACAAGCTATCGGGGCGCGGGCGGCGGCAATTTCCCGGGCCTCGGCCCGCAGGCGCAGCTGGTACGCACGCCCGTCGAACTGCGCGACGCGGTGCGCGCCGAAATTGCCGACAACGCGCCGGGCCCCGACACAACACCTTGGCACTTCGCCCGCGCCGAACCCCGCCGTCGTGTGATCCAGACGTCTCCCGCGGCAGAAGCCTTGCTGTCCGAGATCGCGCAATTTGACCCGACCGTTCTGGGCCTTGATGCAAGCGGTTTCCTGCGGGTCGAAGTCTCTCTTTGAGTGCGCCCACCCCCTTGCACAGCGTGCGCGCGCAATTTATATTATGCGGCGAGAGGTTGGCGCGGGCAGGCGCCTCGCCAACCCGGTCAGATCCGGAAGGAAGCAGCCGTAACGAGCCCCGCTTGGGTCGTTGTCAATCTCTCACCTCAACCCAAAACCATGGTTTTGGCGGGGCCCGGCGACACATCGCAGATGGGCGATAGGGCACCCCTCTACTCCTTCAGCAAAACCGGCCATATTGCCTTGTTCCTGCGCGAAAACGCGCCAAGGTGGCCAACACGCGCCAAACCGTGATCCTTGGGATCAATAATCACTGGATCCACTCCGTACACACGTGCCAACCGCGCCACTTGCGGGGGCGGAATCAGGTCGTCATCCGCGAACGCATGCAACCGCACAACCGCATCACTGGTCCAGTCGGGCGCAGGCAACCGCGCCCCAATATCAGCGTCATAAAACGCAGTCGACGTACACCACCTGCGCCACTGCCAGAACACGCCTGCAGGCAGGTCTTCCCCAAACCGCAGCCGCTTGCCAGGCAGGTATCCGCACAGCAACGTCGCCAAGGGCCCAAGGGTGAACCAGAAATTCAGCGCCACCGCACGATATGGCCAGGGATGATCGGTGTGATGTACCATGCCCGACGCAACACCGATGACACGCACGACATCGTCCATCTCGGGTTGATTGGGCAGTAGCATCGCGCCCAGCGAATGCCCAACGATCCACAGCGGCACCCCCGGCACTTCGCGCCGCATGGCTCGCCGCGCCGCAACCTGATCGCGGATGCCCCAATCCGTCATATCCGCCTGCACTTTGGGCATCGGCCCGGCATAGGACCGCCCCGTGCCGCGATAGTCGTAGGTCAGCACGGCCATGCCCCGCTCGGCAGCCAGCCAACGGGCGAAATGCGTATAAAAGGTCTGCAGCACACCGGTCGCGCTGTTCAGAACCACCGCCGCAAAGGGGCGTTGGTCGGGGCGGTAGAGCCGCCCGACCAACTCGGCCCCATCCTGTGTTTTGAAGGCAAGCGATCGCTCTGTCACAGGTCGCTGTATCGGGGTTGCATCCAACATCAGGCACTCCTTTGGCCAAAACTAGACCATTCGGTCTAATGCCCACGCTGGACCAATCGGTCTAATCCTGTCAAGATCAAAGAATGAGTGACCGCCCCCTTCCCACCAAAGACCGGCTGATCCTTTCTGCAGCGACCCTGTTCCGCACGCGCGGCTATCATGGTGTCGGGCTGGCCGATCTGCTGACGGATGCCAAAGCGCCCAAAGGGTCACTTTATCATCACTTTCCCAACGGCAAGTCCGACCTCGCCATGGCGGCAGCCACCTGGGCGTCAGATGAAATGCTGCGACTGATCGCGGCCAGCTTCGATGGCGCGGATACGTTCAAAGACGGCGCCACAACCCTCTGTTTCAAATTGGCAAAACTGTTCGACATCACGGGTTGGGACACCTGCCCGATCGCTGCAACCCTGTTCGAGGGCCCCGACAACCAGGACTTCCGGTCGCACGCCAGTCACATCTATGAAGGCTGGATTGCCGAAGTGCACGACCACGCCGCCCGCCTCGGGCTGGCCGAGGACGCGGCACAGGCCAAGTCCGAGCATTTGTTCATGCTGATCCAGGGCGGCTGGACGCTGGCGCGCGCCCGCCGCAGTTCGGACGTGATCCGCCAGATGACCGACCGGCTCTAAAGACTGCGCGCCGCAAAGGTGTCGCACTCTGCCATAAGTCCCGAATCATAGCCGCGCCGGAACCACCGCGCGCGCTGTTCGGATGTGCCATGGGTAAAGGTGTGCGGTTGGGGCACGCGCCCAGCCTGACGTTGCAAATGATCGTCTCCAATCATCCGCGCGGCGTTCAAGGCCTCTTCCAGATCCCCACGCTCCATCAGATCACCTACATTCCGCGCCCAGATGCCCGACAGGCAATCCGCCATAAGCTCCAATCGCACGGTCAGCGCGTTGGCTTCGGTCTGCGTCGATTGCTGTCGCGCCCGCTGCACCCGACCCAAAAGCCCCAACTCGTTCTGAATATGATGCGCAACTTCATGCGCGATCACATAGGCAGCGGCAAAATCTCCGCCCGCCCCCAAACGGTCCCGCATGGTCGTGAAAAAGGCCGTGTCCAGATACGCTTTCTGATCTGCCGGGCAATAGAACGGGCCAGTCGCCCCAGACGCGCCGCCGCACGGGCTTTGGGTCACGCCGGAATACAGCACCATCACCGGCGGGTCATACGGGCGGCCCACCTGTTCGGGAAACTCCCGTGCCCACACCTGTTCGGTGGTGGCCAGAACGCGCGCCGCAAATTCACCCTCGCGCTGGTCCGCTTCGATCACCGGCCGGCTGGCCGTCGCCGGGGCCTGTCCGCCCGAGATCAACGGCATCACGTCGATCCCCGTCACCCATCCGATCACGAGCAACAAGAGGATACCACCAATCCCCAGCCCACCCGCAGCACGACCGCGCCCGCGGCCCCTGCGATCTTCGATATTTCGGCTTCTGGTAATCCCCCGCAAACGCATGACGTCCCTCCCTGTCTTGCCCGACAACGCTTTTGCGCCACAATAAGTTCATGTCCGACAAAAATGAACTCGCCGAAGACCGCACCGACTGGGCCGAAGATCGCACCAGCCTCGCCAATGAACGGACCTTTGCCGGTTGGATGCGCACCGGTATGGCCTCCGTCGCCGTCGCCATCGGCCTCAAAGCGGTGTTTGGCGCAACCGACCCGACCTGGCTCGCCAAATCTGTCGCGTCGATCTTTATCGTGGCGGCGCTCTTTATCTTCTGGTCGGCCCGGCACCAGGCCTGTGCCTCTTACGAACGCTTGTCTCAACAGGATGCCGAAGTGCAGGGGCGCACCAACTTCACGATCATGGCCATTGCAATGAGCATCGGCACCACGGCGACCGGTATCATCCTGTGGCTGATCTGACGGCAGCGGTGGACGCCGCGCGCGCCGCCCCGTAGTGTCGCCAAGTCAGTTCGAATCCAGACCAAGGCCCATGACAGACGAGACCCAGAATTATCAGGTGCTGGCCCGGAAATACCGGCCCGAGACCTTTGCCGACCTCGTGGGTCAGGACGCGATGGTGCGGACGCTGAAAAATGCGTTCGAAGCAGATCGCATCGCGCAAGCCTTTGTAATGACAGGGATTCGTGGAACCGGCAAAACAACCACGGCGCGGATCATTGCCAAGGGGATGAACTGTATCGGCCCCGACGGGGACGGCGGGCCCACCACCGAACCGTGCGGGCAATGCGAACATTGCGTGGCGATCATGGAAGGGCGTCATGTGGACGTGCTTGAGATGGACGCGGCCTCGAACACCTCCGTCAACGACATCCGCGAGATCATCGACAGCGTGCATTACCGTGCGGCCTCGGCCCGGTACAAGATCTACATCATCGACGAAGTGCACATGCTGTCCAACAGCGCGTTCAACGCGCTGCTGAAGACGCTGGAAGAACCGCCCAGCCACGTCAAATTCATCTTTGCCACAACAGAAATCCGCAAGGTGCCGGTCACCGTGTTGTCCCGCTGCCAGCGCTTTGATTTGCGCCGGATCGAACCTGAGGTGATGATCGCTCTTCTGCGCAAGATCGCCACCGCCGAGGGGGCAGAGATTGCCGATGATGCGCTGGCCCTGATCACCCGCGCCGCCGAAGGGTCCGCGCGCGACGCGACCTCGCTGCTGGATCAGGCGATTTCCCACGGTGCGGGCGAAACGACGGCGGATCAGGTCCGCGCCATGCTGGGATTGGCCGACCGGGGCCGCGTGCTGGACCTCTTTGACATGATCCTCAAAGGTGACGCTGCCGGTGCGCTGACCGAGTTGGGGGGGCAATATGCGGACGGGGCTGACCCCATGGCCGTGCTGCGCGATCTGGCCGAGATCACGCATTGGACCTCGGTGGTGAAGATCACGCCCGAAGCGGCCGACGATCCAACCATCTCACCCGACGAACGCAGCCGGGGGCTACAGATGGCCGAAGCCCTGCCGATGCGCGTGTTGACGCGGTTGTGGCAGATGCTGCTCAAGGCGTTGGACGAGGTGGCGAGCGCCCCGAATGCCATGATGGCCGCCGAGATGGCGATCATCCGACTGACCCATGTGGCCGACCTGCCCAGCCCCGAAGACCTTGTGAAAAAGCTGCAAAACGCGACACCTCCGCCTGCCGTACCCGCGGGGACAGCCGCACCCGGCGGGTCAACTGGCGCGCAGGCGGTGCATCAGGCGCAGGCCCGTATGACGGCGCAGCCGAACGCGGCTGGGCAGACCACCGCCTTGGCGCACGATCCGGATGTGGCACTGGCGCGCTATCCGACCTTTGAGCATGTGATCGAATTGATCCGCGCGAACCGGGATGTGAAACTGCTGGTCGAGGTCGAGACAACGCTGCGCCTCGCCGCCTACCAGCCAGGGCGGATCGAGTTTGAACCGACCGAAGCCGCGCCGCGTGATCTGGCCCAACGTCTGGGCGCACGCCTGCAAGTCTGGACTGGCAACCGCTGGGGCGTGTCTGTGGTCAGCGAGGGCGGCGGGAAAACCATTGCCGAGGTCCGGGATGCAGCCGATCTGGCACTCAAGGAACAGGCAGAAGCGCACCCGCTGGTTCAGGCTGTGCTGGACCAGTTTCCCAAAGCCAAGATCACCGCAATCCGCACACCCGAAGAAATTGCACAAGAGGCCCATATCGAGGCGTTGCCGGAAGTGGATGACGAGTGGGACCCCTTCGAGGAAGACTGACATCAGGCGCGTTGTCCCCGCGGGGACAGGTCTATGCCATTGGAATCATTACATCCGTGCCGAGCGCTGCATGGGCCGAGGTGTGTGACAAGGCGCGACCCGGATGGGACGGTGAGACCGTCGGAATGGTCGGCGAAGCGGCCAATCTGTTTCTCTCACCGGCGGGGCTTGCGCTTTTGCTTTTGTCCCTGATTGCCCTGCGATTTCGGCATCAGTGGATCGGCTTGGCAGCGGTCATTCTGTGGACGGTGTTCATCACCGCCGTGACCATGGCCGACCCTACCGCGCTGCGCCCCCAAGCGATGGCCGAAGGGTGCGTCGGTCCGCCCACCTTGTTCATCGTGGCTGTCGCTGCGATATGTGTGGGGATTGTTTTATACACCAAGCCGCGGACCAGCGGCGCAGATGGATCGGAGAGTTAGATGCTCAAAGGACTTGGCGGGCTCGGCGACATGGCCGGGATGATGAAAAAAGCCCAGGAAATGCAGACCAAAATGGCCGAGATGCAGGACGAATTGCACAACGTCATGGTCACCGGCGAAAGCGGTGCGGGGCTGGTCAAGGCGACGGCGACGGCCAAGGGCGAATTGACCGCGCTCGACATCGATCCGTCGATCTTTAACGGCGATGACAAGGAAGTGGTCGAGGACCTGATCCTGGCCGCGATCAAGGACGCGCAGGCCAAGGCGCAGGAGCGGGCGCAGGAAGAGATGGGCAAGCTGACCGAGGGTCTGGGCCTGCCGCCGGGGATGAAGCTGCCCTTCTAGGACAGGTTGGTTTCAAGCGGCGGGTCGGGCGGTCTGGACGCCTCAAGCCGCGCCCGTCGCGTGCGCCATTCCCGCCGGAAACCAAGCAAAAAAGCCAGAAATATCAGGTAGGTGGTGAAGGTCAGGCTGAGCCGCACGACCCCTTCGCGGAAGGTGAGGGGACGGCCACCGTTCCCGGTACTGCGTTCGGTTCCGTGCTCGGCTTCGGTTGCGGCTTGCCCGCTGGTCGCCGCATCGACCTGACCGGAACAGGTTGAATCGACCGCCGCGCGCAAGCGCTCGACATGCGGGCGCAAACCGTCGTCGAGGCGGATGCCCCGGCCTGCGGAAAACGCGACGGCGACGTCGATGACAGCATTGGCGGCGCGGGCATCACGACGGGATAGGTCCTGTTGCAATTGCTGTTTGAGCGCATCCGGATTGATCTGTGACAGCCCGCGAGTGATGGCGGAGCGCTGGTTGACCGAGACCGCGCCGCCCTGATTCAGGATGTCGAGAAACAGGGTGTTCACGCTGCGCAATCCGTTTGGGTAAGCGCAGGCTAACCCCATAGCTGGAAACGAGAAAATCAATATGATGCCGCAAAGGATCAACCGGAAATCTGGCACGAAACTACCCATTCTAAAGTGGCGGTCGGCCTGACGCTACGCGCGGTTGGTTGAGATTGAGTGAACCGCAATAGACCCTTTTTGTTCTGCGAAAAGCGCAATAGGATCAACGTGATGAGAAGCACCCGCGACATAGACAACCTGATCGAGATGATGGCGAAGCTGCCGGGGCTGGGGCCGCGGTCGGCGCGGCGGGCGGTTTTGCACCTGATCCGCAAGCGGGCGCTGCTGCTGACGCCGTTGGCTGACATGATGCAGACGGTGGCCGCGACGGCGCGGGAGTGCCTGAATTGCGGGAACGTGGGCACGAGTGATATCTGTGATATCTGCACCTCGGAAAAGCGTGCAAATTCAGAGCTTTGCGTTGTTGAAGATGTAGCCGATCTGTGGGCGATGGAGCGGTCGGGTGTGTTCAAGGGGCGCTATCATGTGCTGGGCGGCACGCTGTCGGCGCTCGACGCGGTCGGGCCGGAGGAGCTGCGGATTCCGCGGCTGATCGACCGGGTGCAGACGGAGAATATCAGCGAGGTGATCCTGGCGCTGAACGCCACGATTGATGGGCAAACGACGGCGCATTACATCGCGGATCAACTGGAGGGTCAGGTCAAGCTGACGTCGCTGGCGCAGGGTGTGCCGATTGGCGGGGAACTGGATTATCTGGACGACGGGACGATCACGGCGGCGCTGCGGGCGCGCAAGGCGCTGTGATTGGTTAACGCTGCGTGCGGTGAGCCAAATTGGGCGAACTGCGTATTTTGCCGATGAAACTGCACAGTTTTCAAAGCCGGACTCGTCGTCTCAAACCCCTTCAAAATGCGATTTTGGGGCAAACTGCATATTTTCGCACCCAAAACTGCGCATTTTGTGCCCCTCCGTTCCCGGTCATGATCCGTTAACTTTTGGCCCGCGTTAAGGTTTGCGCGGGCGCGATAACTTTTGGGAAAGGTTTGGGCGTTATCAACCACCGTAATAGGCCGCGAACCCGTCGATGGCGGCTTGAAGTCCTTCGTCCGTGACATCCTTGTGCAGCACCAGCCGGGTGGTGCCCGTGGCCCCGGTCAGATGCACGCCGTGGGCGGCCATGTGCGGCGGCAGATCGGGTTTCACCCCACCGTCGGGTGTGAAGAAGATCATGTTGGTGGCCTGTTGCACATCACCGTAGGCGCGCAGCGCGTCGGCCAGTTGGGTGGCGCGGGCGTGGTCGTCGGACAGACGGTCGATGTTGTGATCAAGCGCGTGCAGCCCGGCAGCGGCAAGGATGCCCGCCTGTCGCGTGCCGCCGCCCAGCATCTTGCGCCAGCGGCGGGCGCGGTCGATCAGATCCTGCGGGCCGACAAGGACCGAGCCCACGGGCGCGCCCAGCCCTTTGGAGAGGCAGATGGACACGCTATCGAACAGATCAGCAAGCGCGTCTTGGGGGCAATTCAGCGCAGCGATGGCGTTGAAATAGCGTGCGCCGTCGAGATGTACGGCGAGGCCTGCGTCGCGCCCGGCCTGCACCACTTCGCCCAGACGGGTGAGCGGGATGGCGATGCCGTTGTGGGTGTTTTCGAGGCTGAGCAGCCGGGTGATGGGCATGTGCGGGTCGTCATCCTTGACCGCTGCGGTGACTTGACCCGCGTCAAGTGCGCCGTCGGCGGCGACGTCGAGCGGTTCAAACGCGATACCGCCAAGCACGGACGCACCTTTGGCCTCGTATTTGTGGACGTGGTAGGGGCGGCCTGTGACGATCTCTTCGCCCCGTGCGCAGTGGGACAGGAGGCCCACGAAATTGCTTTGGGTGCCGGAGGTCAGGAACAGGCCCGCATCCTTGCCCAAGCGTTCGGCCAGCGTCGCTTCGAGCCGGTTGACGGTCGGGTCATCGCCGAAGACGTCATCGCCCACTTCGGCGTCGGCCATGGCTTGGCGCATGGCAGCATCGGGGCGGGTGACGGTGTCGCTGCGCAGGTCGCAGAGGATGGGCGCGGTGGGCGCGTCGGGCATGGATGCATATTGGTTCATGGGGACCTCCGGTCGGAACCGCCCCAGTCTAGGCCACCCCGCGCAGGGCGGAAAGGTAGCTTTGCGTCCACCAAGCGATATCTTCGGTCATCACGTTGTCGAGCATGCGCGCGTGCCGGTCCTGGCGTTCGCTGCGGGGCATGGTCAGGGCCTGTTCGACGGCCGCGCCCACCTCGGCCGCGTCGTAAGGGTTGACCATGAGCGCGTCGGTCAGTTGTTCGGCGGCGCCCGCGAAGTGCGACAGGATCAGAACGCCGGGGTTCTCTGGGTTCTGGGCGGCCACGTATTCCTTGGCCACGAGGTTCATTCCGTCCGCCAGCGGGGTGACCATGGCGACATCGGCCCGGCGGTAGACACCCGCCAGCGTGTCGCGATCCACCGCGCGGCGGATGTAGCGGATGGGGGTCCAATCGAGTTCGGCATGGGCGCCGTTGATGGTGCCCGCGGCTTGTTCCAGCTCGGTCCGGATGTCGCGATAGGCATCCACATCCTCGCGCGAGGGGGGCGCGATTTGCAGGAGCGTGGCCTTGGGCGTGTCGGGTTTGCGGGCAGCAAGATAGGCGGCGAAGCCTTCGAAGCGGTGGACGAGCCCCTTGGAATAGTCGAGCCGGTCGACGCCCAGCACCAGCCTTTGTCCGAGGGTCAGGGCAAGGGAGACGTTCGCCTCTTGCCGATGGGCGAGGCTGGCGAAATCGCGCGCGTCGATGCCGATGGGGAAATGCCGGGGGGCCACCCCATTGTCGAGCGCGACCATGCGCCCCTGGGTGTCGAAGATCGCTTGGGGGTCATCGCGGTAGTGGGCCATGACGCGGGCCACATCCCCTTGGGTCTGGACGCCGAAGACGTCGTAGGCGGCGACCCAATCCTTGAGATCATTGGCCTGGGGCAGCGCTAGGATGTCCGAGACGACAGGGAATGGGATGTGCAGGAAAAAGCCGATACGGCAGGTCACGCCGCGCTCGCGCAGGAGCGCTGCAAGCGGCAGGAAGTGGTAGTCGTGGATCCAGAGCAGGTCGTCTGGCTGCGCAAAACCGGCCAGCATGTCGGCGAGGCGGGCGTTAACGGCCATGTAGTGATCGGCATAGTCGGGTCGGACCAGCATGAGGTCGGCGCGGCGGTGAAAGAGCGGCCAGAGCACCGAGTTGGCATAGCCGAGATAGTAGTTTTCGTGTTCAGTGTGCGAGATGTCGAAGACCATGCGGGTGTAGGCACCCTTGGCGATCTGGCGCAGTCCGGGTGCGGGGCTGTCCACGGGCGTGCCGCTGGTGCCGATCCAGACGCCGCCTTCGGTGGTGAGGCAGTCGTGCAGGGCGACGACGAGGCCGCCGGAGGGCTCCGCTTCGGTCGGGATGCGGTTTGACACGACGATCAGACGACCGGGCACGGGGCGCTCCTTCTGGTCACTGCCAGTGATACAGCATGGCGCGCACGGCGTCGGGGTCAGGCAGGCGGTGGTTGGCGACGCTGTCGCCCTGCCCCACCTTGATCGCGGCACCACCACGGGCCTGGACCCAGGCGAGTGCGGGTTCGTCGGTGGCGTCGTCGCCGATCATGACCGGCGTGCGTCCCTTAAAGGCAGGCATGTCCATGATGTCGGCGAGTGCCACGTCCTTGCCCACGCCGCGGGGGCGCATTTCAACAGCCATCTTGGCAGGGTGCGCTTCGAACTGGTCGTGGGTCTGGCTGAGATGGCCGGTGAATTCGGTGACCTTGTCCCGTAAGTTGGGCTGGGCACGGTAGTGCAGCACGAGGCCGGTTGGTTTCTCTTCTAGCAAGAGCGCGGGGTGCGTGCCGACAAAGGCGCGGGCGGCGTCGCGCAGTACATCAAGGTGGTCCTGCGACAGGTCCACGCGGGGCGACAGCGTGCCGTCGCGCCGCCATTCGGCACCGTGGCCGCCCACGATCAGGCCATTGTAGTCGGGCAGCCAGTCCGCGAGGTCCTGTGCCGCACGGCCGGAGACAAGCGCGAGCGCGCCGTCGGTCTTGTCCGTCAGGGCGCTGAGCAGGGTGGTCAATGTGTCGGGGATGTGGATGGCATCCGGTGTCGGCGCAAGGTCCACGAGCGTGCCGTCAAAGTCCAAAAAAACTGCCGCCCCATCACAGGGCGGCAGAAAGGTCGTATTGGGCGTGTGAGCGTCCATGATATGTGTACGCGCGAGAGACCGGTTTGGTTCCCTTTAGGGCTGCTCATCCTCGTCATCGCCACCGCCCTTGGGCAGGTTGAAGAGGCTGTCGGCGTCCACGAGGGTGCTTTCATCTTCCTTGTCGTCGTCGCCGTCATCGGCAAGCGAGAAGGTCTCCAACCCTTCGATGGCAGTGGGGATCTTGGGCTCGGCCTCCATCCCCAGCGATTGTTCGGTGCTCACCAGCTTGCGGCGCTCATCATCGGACATGACCTCGCCCGCAGCAGCCTTTTTGGCGGCGGCCTTTTGCACGGCGGCATCCAGTTCGGACTGCTTGGTCAGGCCCAGCGCAACCGGGTCCACCGGCTGGATGTTCGAGATGTTCCAGTGCGTGCGGTCGCGAATCGACTGGATCGTTGGTTTGGTGGTGCCGACCAGTTTGGAGATCTGGCCATCGGTCAGTTCAGGGTGGAATTTCACCAGCCAGTAGATTGCGGCGGGCCGATCCTGACGCTTGGATAGCGGGGTGTAACGCGGGCCGCGGCGCTTTGCCTCGCCCACGGCGGCGGCGTTGAATTTGAGCTTCAGCTTGTGCAGCGGGTTCTGCTCGGCGGCGTCAATCTCTTCCTGCGTGAGCTGATTGTTTGCAACGGGATCAAAGCCTTTGACCCCGGCGGCCACATCCCCATCAGCGATGCCCTGCACTTCCAGTTCGTGCATGCCAACAAAGTCCGCGATCTGCTTGAAGCTGATCGTCGTGTTGTCCACCAGCCAGACGGCGGTGGCCTTGGCCATGATCGGTTTTGCCATTGTCACATGCTCCTATGCATAAGGGTCCCGTCGCCTGAAAGAGGCTGCCTTGGGGATCAAGGCGGTTTCCGTTGTCGGGGAACTTGGAGGCGATATAGTCGGGTCCGGAGAAAAAGGGAAGCCTGATGCGCAGTGTTTTGATGTGGTTGGTGATGGCGGGTGCGGCGTGGGCGCAGGACCGCAGCGGTGAGTTCGATTATTACGTGCTGAGCTTGAGCTGGTCGCCCAACTGGTGCGCCTACGAGGGCGACGCGCGCGGATCGGATCAGTGCGACGCGCGCCACGATCACGGATGGATCCTGCACGGTCTTTGGCCACAATACCATCGGGGATGGCCGCAATATTGCAAGACTGCCGAGCGGCCACCGTCGCGTGCGATGACCCGCGATATGGCGGACATCATGGGCACATCCGGTCTGGCCTGGCATCAGTGGAAGAAACACGGGGTTTGTTCGGGGCTGTCGGCACCGGCCTATTACGCGCTATCGCGCGAGGCTTATGGTCGGGTGAAGCGACCCGAGGTGTTTCGGAAGCTGGACAAAACGGTCAAGCTGCCCGCGTCGGTGGTAGAGGAGGCGTTTTTGCAGGCCAATCCCAGCTTTGAGAAGGATGGCGTGACCATCACCTGCCGAGACGGTCACATTCAGGAGGCCCGCATCTGCCTGTCCCGCGATCTGGACCCTGTGCCCTGCGGGCAAGACGTGGTCCGGGATTGCACGGCGAGGGACGCGCTATTCACGCCCATCCGCTGAGGACCGTTCCGGTGTCCAGCCCGGCGGGCGCATCATGTAGCGCCAGGCCTCGCCCCATGTGCGGGCATTGACGATATCGTGCCACAGGCCCGGAAGTTCCGAGAACCAGACACGGATCGGATTGCGGCTGTCGAAATCGCGTTTGAGGCCGTAGCGGGGCGTCTCCTCCTCGGCCTGAAAGGTGCCGAACAAGCGGTCCCAGATGACAGTGATACCGCCATAGTTCTTGTCGATATATTTGTCGTCGCAGCCGTGGTGGACGCGGTGGTTGGCGGGGCTGTTCATGATCTGATCAAACCAGCCCAGCTTGCCAATCACCTCGGTGTGAATCCACGTCTGGTAGGCCAGCACGACGATGATGCCGAAAAAGATCATCTCGGGCGAAAAGCCAAGGAAAACCAGAGGGATGTGGGTGACCAGGCTCCAAAACCCTTCGAGCGGGCCAAAGCGGATGCCGGTGATGATGTTGTAGTCGCGCGAGGAGTGGTGGACGGCGTGTTGCGTCCAGAGGATGCGGACCTCGTGCGCGATGCGGTGTTCCCAGTAGTAGGTGAAATCGGCGGCGATGACGGCCAGTGCGATGCCCCACCAGGTGATCGGGATCTGCCAGGGTTGGGCGATCTCGGCCAGCACGTAATAGATGATATAGGCGCTGGTGAAGAGCGTAGTTTGTAGCAGCAGATAGGGGATTTGCGTGCTGGCACTGACCAGCATCTCGGCAATCGTACGGCCTTTGTGACTGCCTTTGAACAGCACTTCTGCGAGTTCGATGAGCAGGATGGCGATACCGATCAGAATGAACGCCTCGTCGATCCGGGTGCCAAGCATTTCAAGCCACTCTGGGGTCATGGTCGGGTTCCTTGTGTGAGCGTGCGCCAGGCGAGGGCCGCGGCCTGTTTCGGCGTGGCATCGCCCGCCGCCACCAGCGCCCAGCCGGCGTAAATCAGGTTCTCGTAGGCCTGCACAATCCATTCGGTGGGCAGGTGTGGATCAAAGGTGCCCTCTGCCTTGGCGTGGTCGATATCGCGCGCCAGATCGCGGGTTTGCGCGGCATAGACTGCCGCCACGCGCGGATCATGGATGGCGGGTTCGGTCGCCAAAAACATGTGCCGGGCGGCGAGCGGAAGGATGGCGTGAAGCGCCACTTCGAGCGCTTCGGTATAGGTTGTGCAGTTGACCACGGCGGTGTCGACCGCGGCATCAAGCTCGCGCGCGGCTGTCAGGGTGAGCGCGACCATCAGGTCACCCCGCCCTTTGAAGTGCCGGTGCAACGTGGCACGACCCACGCCAGCGCGTTGCGCCACGTCCGCGAGCGATGCTCCGGGGTTCTGGCTGAACACCTCGAAAGCCGCTTCGAGTATATTGGATTTTGATACATCATTGTCTCGCATGAGACATATATGTCTCGATTCGCTCGAAGGTTCAAGATAGGACAGTTGCAGAACTTGACGCTTATCGAGCGAGATGCTGCGCGGGCGGCAGATGTCGGAGCCTCCGGCGGTCGTATTTTCGGTCAGAAGAAACGAAAACGCCCGCGCCACTCATCCAATGTGAGCACCGCGGGCGAAGCAAAGAAGCCACCGCTTCTCCTGACACGGCCATCGGCTCGACAGCCTGTACCGTGTCCTCAAAGAAGCCCGTTAACCTTAATATTTCGTTTCTTCTGACCTGAAATACGACGGGGGAGCCCGCAGGGCGGGGGCAGCGCCCCCCAAAAAATCGTGTCGCCGTCAGGCGGCCTTTGGATCAGCCGCCTGCCACTTCCAATACGATTTTGCCGATATGGCCCGAGCTTTCCATGCGGGCATGGGCGTCTGCCGCGCGGTCGAGAGGAAATTCCGAATCCATGACAGGCCTGATCCGCCCCGCCGACAACAGCGGCCAGACCGCTTCGCGCAGGTCCTGGGCAATGCGCGCCTTGGCCAGATCGCTTTGCGGGCGCAGCGTGCTGCCGGTCATGGTGAGACGTCGGGTCATCAGTTGGGCAAAGTTCACATCGGCCTTGGGACCTTGCAGAAAGGCGATCTGCACCAGGCGTCCGTCATCCGCCAGGGCCGAGAGATTGCGGCGGATATAGGGGCCGCCGACCATACACAGGATCAGGTTGGCACCGCCCTGCTCTTTCAGGACTTCAACGAAATCATCCTCACGGTAGTTGATTGCCACTTCGGCCCCGAGATCGCGGCAGGCATCGCATTTCTCGTCCGAACCGGCGGTCGCAAAGACGCGCGCTCCGAAGTGATGGGCCAATTGGATGGCGGTGGTGCCGATGCCCGACGATCCTCCGTGGACAAGAAACCGTTCTCCGCCGGTGAGACCGCCGCGCGAGAACACGTTCGACCAGACTGTAAAGTAATTCTCCGGCAGGCAGGCGGCTTCTTTCAGTGCCATGCCTTGCGGCACGGGCAGACAATGGGCAGCGGGCGTCGCCACGTATTCGGCGTAGCCGCCGCCGGGCAGAAGGGCACAGACCTGGTCCCCCACCGACCAATCATGGACCCCCGCGCCCACCTCGACGATGGTGCCAGCCGCTTCCAGTCCGGGCAGGTCGCTGGCGCCGTGGGGCGGATTGTAAAGCCCCGCGCGTTGCAGCGCGTCGGGGCGATTGACCCCGGCCCAGGCCACTTCGATGACCACCTGACCGTGGCCCGCGGTGGGCCGGGGTCGGGTAACGGGCTGCAGGACCTCTGGTCCGCCGGGGCCGTTGATTTCCACCGCGCGCATGTCCAAAGCCATTCTGATCCCTTTCGTTTTGTGCACCGTATCCCGGCCTGAAGAATAAAAGAAAGACCTGTCGATCACCGCAGGCGCGGGGTGCGCTCGGGCGTCAGTCGCGGGGCGTGGACCATGTGCCGGGCAGGTCGGATTTCGACATCGCAGCGGGGGCCTTGATCTGGTCGAGCACCCAGTTTGGGCCAGCGAACAGCGTCGACAGGACCTTGCTGTCGCGCACCTGCGCCTTGACCTTTTCGATCTGCATGACGTCGTCGATGCGGCGGTCGAGGAAGGCCCAGGTGGCCTGGTTGTCGGTGCTGTCGTCGCCCAGCCAATAAAGAACGGTGGCTGAATAGACGCCCGAGAGCGTGGCGCGTTTGGTGTACCAGTTCACGTCGTCCGAGCTGTCGCCCAGCGCCGTCCAGATTTTGTCGGCCGTGCCCCAGATCGCGCGCGCGCCGTCGGCGGCGTGCATGGGCAGCGCGAAAAGCGTGGTGCCACGGCGCACGGCTTCCTTATCCGTGACCGCCTCAATGCGGAAGCGGACTGCGGCGGCGATCTTGTCGCGGAAGCGGTCGGGGAGGTCTTCGGTCTGCAACCGATCGACCATCGCCGCATCGCCGCGCGCGTGATAGGCGAGCGCCAAATCCACCGCGCCACGCGGGCAGATCGCGCGCGCCATGGCCATGTCCACATCCGTATCGCGGGCGGCGGCCTTGAATGTGACGTCAGACCAGCCATCGAAGGGCACATGCATCAGAGCGGCGTCCAGAAGAGCGCTTTTGGTGGTCTCGTAGGATGTGGCCATGGGAGGGTCCTTTCGCGTAGGGCGATGCTGGACAAAGTAGATCGCCCTTGCTATACGGCCACCTCCTGCAAATCCTTGCAACTCGAATCTAGAAAGGTGGTGACAACCACATGCAGGTTAGTGTTCGCGACAACAATGTCGATCAGGCGCTTCGTGCCCTGAAAAAGAAGCTGCAGCGCGAAGGCGTGTTCCGTGAAATGAAGCTGAAGCAACATTTCGAGAAACCG
>JBCDEK010000101.1:0-10622 GCA_039179785.1 Pseudomonadota bacterium
CAAACATTCTTGAAATTGGCTGGGATGGTAGGACTCGAACCTACAACCTACGGTACCAAAAACCGGTGCTCTACCAATTGAGCTACATCCCAACGTGCCGCGCTAATTAGAGTGGCGTCGCAGCGCGCGCAAGCCCCTTTGCACCAAAAAAGCCTTCCTACTCCTTGGGCGCTGCGTCGGTCAGCAAATCCGGCGCATCCGGGTTGTTGCGTTCGGCGTCCACCATCTTGTCCAGCCCTGCTTCGGACATGTCGGTGACATCAGCCGGAGCCACGTCTGCCGAGGCTGCTATCGCTGGTGCAGAGCGGGGAGTGCCGGGCGCTGGTGGCTCGGAAGATGTCGCCGTGCCACCAAGCAGTTGAACGCGATATGTCGTGTCGGGCACTTCGATTCCGGCCCCTTCGATGCGCGCCTTGACCAGACGCAGTGCTTCGCCCTTGGCCCGCACCAACGATGTTGCCTCTTGATCAATCCAGCCGGTGACAGTCAGGAAGATCGCGCCGTCCCCGATCCGTTCGATCCAAGACATCGGCGCAGGTTCTGCAAGGATGAAGGGCAGACCCGACACCGTCTCCTCGGTCATGCGCCGGACCTCGGCCAGATCGGCATCGGAACTGACGCCAATCTCGAAGCTGAAGCGTCTTTCAAGGTTGGTCGAATAGTTCACGATGCGACTTTTGAACACGGTGGCATTCGGAATGCGGATATGGTTGCCGTCAAAGCTCAGCAGGATGGTGGCGCGGCTGGTCAGCCGAATGACCTTGCCGGTGTCGCCTTCGATTTCGACCACGTCATTGGGGCGAAACGGCTGGCGGATCGACAACATGATCGATGCGATAAAGTTCTCGACCGTATCGCGCACCGCGAAACCGATGGCCAGACCGACGATCCCGGCTGCGCCAAGGATGGTTCCCAAAAGCGCGGTCGCTCCAAGGATGTCCAGTGCGATGACCACACCCGCCACAAAGAACAGAATGCGCACCACCTGCCGATAGATATTGGCGATAAAGGCATTGGGCGCGATGCGGTCCCAGGGGTACCGTGCGCGCGCCAGAAGCAGCCCAAGCGTCAGCACAACCGCAAACGCGAAGATCGCGATGGCGACCAGCGGCAACAGCGCAATCGCCTGGCTGATCCGGGCCTGGAACCGTTCAACGGCGGGGTTCAGGCGCGCCACCACATCAGTGGTTTCCGTCACCTGGTTTTCGATGGCCACGACGCCTTCGACCCTGCCGACCAGCTCGTTCAAGCGATCGGCGGTTGCCGTGTCGACCGTGGTGCCGCGCAGTGTGACAATACCGGACGTGACTGACACAGTGACACCATCGAACCCGTCCAATTCATTCAGGATGTCGCGGATGCGCACCGCGATGGCCGCGTCCTGGCCTGCGCTGTCTTCGACTGTGATCGTGCCTTGGGGCTGACCGCTGTCCTGTGCCCAAAGTGGCGCGGCGCATAGGCACAGAAGCACGAGCGTGATGCGGATCACGATTGCACCTCGACCAATATCGCGCCCGTACGGTTTCCGGCCTCAACGGCCTCATGCGCGGCGGCAGTGTCGGCGAGTGCAAATCGTTCAGCGACCGGGCAAGTCAAAGCACCCGCTGTCAGGGCGTCGTGCAACCGATTGATCGCCGCTGTCCTGAGCGTTTCGGGCAGCAGGTAGATCAACAAAATGTCGAGCGTCACCGCTTTGAACAGCAACGGACCGAACGGGAGCGTGGGAGACATGTCCTTCGCTGATCCGTAGGCCGCTATTGTGCCATTCGGGGCGATCACGTCGGCATCAGTGGCGATGTTTAATCCAAATTCAACCTCGACGATGCGCGACACCGGGCTGTCATTGTTCGCGGCGAGGATGTGTTGCGACAGATCGGGATCGGCGTAGTTCAGAACCACATCGGCGCCCGCCTGCTCGGCCGCAGTCAACCCGTCCCCGCGGGCCGTGGCAATCACTTTGGCCCCGCCCCACTTTGCCAATTGGACTGCCAACAATCCAACGGTGCCCGCGCCGCCCTGGATCAGAACGGTTTGTCCACGCACCGCGCCGCCGCCGAAAACGGCATGCGCCGCGGTCAGTCCGGGAATACCCAGCACCGCGCCGGTCTCATCCGTAGCGCCATCGGGCAAGGTTACCGCCTGATCCGAAGGCAGGCAGATATGGGTTGCTGCCGTTCCGAAGGGGCGTTGCCACTGTCCGTTCCAGATCCACACCCGTTGGCCCACTCGGTCAGCGGGCACGCCATCGCCGACGGCCACAATCTGTCCCGCGCCATCGCTGTGCGGTATGATCTGGTCGAAGGGCGGTTTTGTGACACCGGGTCGCGCGCCGGATCGGGCTTTGACATCCGAGGGGTTCACGCCGGAATAGGTCAGTTCCACCAAAACCTCGCCCGCTGCTGGGTCGGGCGTGGGCCGTTCGATCAGCGACAAGACATCAGACGCGGGGCCGAAACGGGAATATAGTATGCACTTCATCAGAATGGTCTTTTTCAAGTCGGCCCGTGGGCAATGGCGTGGATGCTAGCCTAGATACCGCCGAGAGCAAGGAGAGTTCCGATGACACGCACCGTTCTGATCCCACCTGTCCTGCGCGAGGCTTGCATGCAGGCGGGTATGTCGCCCGGCATCGTGTCGCATAATCATGTCTTTCTGACCGGCGTGACCGGGTCGAGCCCAGATGGCGCGATGCCCGAAACAGACCGTGCGCAGTTTACGGAGTGCTTTGCCAAAGTTGCGTCTGTGCTGGAACAGGCCAACCTGGGTCTGGATGCGATTGTCGAGATGACGAGCTATCATGTCGGCCTGCGCGGTCATTTCGATCTATTCGACGAGGTGCGGCGCGCGCACTTGTGCGACCCGTATCCGGCCTGGACTGCGGTTGAGGTTGCAGGGCTGCGCAGACCGGGCGCCGTTGTGGAAATCCGGGTGGTGGCGGCGATGCCCTAGTCGCGCAGCTCGTCGATGGCGACGCCCCAAAGCCGGGCCTTGGGGGCCCAGCCTTTGTAGCCCCCCGAACTCAGACGGCACCATTCGGGGCCGCATTTGCCCAGTCGCGCGACCACCCCTGCTTCCAAAGCGGCCGTTACTGGCGCGTTGGCATCTGGTTTGGTGCGCAGGGTCAACATGTCTTGTTCGACAATCACGGTGCGCGTGCCCGACAGCAGGGAATAGTGAACCCAACCCCCAAGTCCATCTCGATCTTCGACACGCCGCCAATGGCCATGCTCGGCGGTTATACGCAGGGGCATATCGCGGCGTTTGAACACCCAATCAATCCGATGGGTGAGGGATGGCCCACGGCGCACATTGCCCTCGTTCGCCTTCATCGACACGTAGCGCGGCAGTGGCAGGTTGGTGACCGGCCCGGTATCGCGCGCCAAAACAGGCAGGGTCAAACCCAGCACCAGAAGCATCGACAGCACACACCGCCACACCACAATGGGGAATTTTCCGCTCATCACTCGCCTTTTGATATGGCCGAGGTTCTTGTGCCTCGTGCTCACATCCGCCACCATGGCAAAAACGGGTCTCAAGGCCAAGCACCGGGGAGGGCGCAATGCCAAAGGAACGTCTGAGTGTTGTCGTTACGCGACGGTTGCCCCCCGAGGTCGAGACACGGCTGAGCGAACTGTTCGACGTGACGTTGCGCGACAGCGATGCGCCCATGTCCCGATCTGACGTGGTCGAGGCGATGAAAAAGGCCGATGTACTGGTGCCCACGATCACGGACACCATCGACGGCGCGATGATCGGTCAGGCGGGTGAGCGGTTGAAGCTCATTGCGAATTACGGGGCGGGCGTCGACAATATCGATGTGGCCACGGCCCGGCAGCGAGGCATCCTTGTGTCGAACACACCGGGGGTGCTGACAGATGATACTGCCGACATGACCATGGGTCTGATCCTTGCCGTGACACGCCGCCTGCCAGAGGGTCTGGCCGCGATGCAATCCGGCACGTGGGATGGCTGGGCCCCTACGGCGTTTCTGGGCGGGCGCGTGGCCGGGCGACGGCTGGGCATTCTGGGGATGGGCCGCATTGGTCAGGCGGTGGCGCGGCGCGCGGCGGCGTTCGGGATGCAGGTGCACTATCACAATCGCCGTCGTCTGCGCCCCGAGGCCGAGGAAGAGCTTGAAGCGACCTGGTGGGAAAGCCTTGACCAGATGGTCGCCCGCATGGATGTGATCAGCGTCAACTGTCCACACACGCCTTCCACGTTCCACTTGATGAATGCGCGCCGTCTCAAGTTGATGAAGCAGGACGCGGTGATCGTGAATACCTCGCGCGGTGAGGTGATTGATGAAAACGCGCTGACCCGGATGCTGCGCGCGGGCGAGATCGCGGGGGCGGGCCTCGACGTTTATGAGAACGGCACCGAGGTCAATCCACGCCTGCGTGAGTTGAACAATGTCGTGTTGCTGCCCCACATGGGGTCTGCCACCCGCGAAAGCCGGATCGAGATGGGCGAAAAGGTCATCATCAATATCAAGACCTTTGACGATGGTCACAGGCCCCCGGACCAGGTCGTGCCGTCGATGCTCTGATGCCCCGGGCGGCGGTGCTGCCCGGTCAAACTGCCGAACTGATCGCCAAGCCTGCGCCAAAGGAGGACCCCATGCGCTTTTCCCTGACCGTTGCTTTCACCTTGATTGCAGGCGCTGCGCTTGCCCAGCAAACGGCGGATGCCGTGCAACCCGAGGCCGGTGTGGATGGCGCAGCCGTTGCGACCAGCGCAGCCGTCGCCGCGGCACAGGCCGCCAAAGATGCTGGTCAGCCCGTCACGGCACAAACCTATATGGTCGCGGCCGCGAACCCGCTCGCGGTACAGGCTGGTGTGGAGGTGTTGGCCGCAGGCGGAACGGCGGCGGACGCGCTTGTTGCAGTCCAGGTGGTGCTTGGTCTGGTCGAGCCTCAGTCGTCAGGCCTTGGGGGCGGTGCATTTCTGGTCTGGTACGATGCCGAGACGCAGGAATTGACCACGCTCGACGGTCGTGAAACCGCGCCGCTCGCGGCGACGCCTCAGCTTTTTCAGACAGAAGACGGGGCGCCGATGGGCTTTTTCGATGCGGTTGTCGGCGGGCGATCCGTAGGCACGCCCGGGACACCCGCGCTGTTGGAGGACGCTCATACGCGTTGGGGCAATCTGGCGTGGCCGCGGCTTTTTGAGACGGCCATCGGGTTGGCGGAAGACGGGTTTGAAGTCTCGCCGCGGCTTGCGGGTCTGATCGAGCGCGATGCGGAACGGCTTGGGACGTTCCCCGCCACCGCCGACTACTTCATGCCGAGTGGCACACCGCTCGCTGTCGGGACCACACTGAAAAACCCGGCCTACGCCGCAACGCTGCGTGCCATGGTGCAGAATGGTGCAGATGCCATCTATACCGGTGCCATCGCGTCCGACATTGTGGACACCGTACAAAGTGCTGCGGGCAATCCCGGTGTGCTTTCGGAACTCGATCTCGCGATCTATCAGGTCAAGGAACGCGCGCCTGTTTGTGCGACCTACCGGGCCCACGATGTCTGTGGCATGGGGCCGCCGTCGTCCGGCGCGCTGACGGTTGGGCAAATTCTGGGCATGCTCAACGACTATGATCTGGCCGCACTCGGGGCCGAAAATCCGGAAAGCTGGCGGTTGATCGGGGACGCCTCGCGCCTCGCCTTTGCGGACCGGGGCCGGTACATGGCCGACAGTGATTTCGTGCCCATGCCAACGGCGGGCCTTGTCGATCCAGCCTACCTTGCGGATCGGGCCTCGTTGCTGGCAGGTGAGGCAGCACTTGAAGAGGTCAGCCCCGGCACGCCCGCCTTTGATCACAGCCTGAACTGGGCAGATGACAAAAGCCTCGAACTTCCCTCGACCTCGCACATCTCGATCGTGGACAGCTTCGGCAATGTCGCGTCGATGACGACGACGATTGAAAACGCGTTTGGCTCACGGCTGATGACCAATGGCTTTCTGCTGAACAACGAATTGACCGATTTCAGCTTCAGCACCCACACAGACGGCGTGCCCATCGCCAATGCGCTGGCGCCGGGCAAACGACCACGGTCGTCCATGTCGCCCACCATCGTGATGAAGGATGGCGCCCCGGTGCTGGCCATCGGGTCACCGGGCGGCAGTCGCATCATCGGTTATACCGCCAAGTCGATCATCGCCTGGTTGGATTGGGGCATGGATGTGCAACAGGCCGTCAGCCTGCCTCACGCAGTCAACCGCTTCGGCACCTATGATTTTGAGGAAGAGACCTCTGCTGCCGACCTTGCGCCGCAACTGGAAGCGCTTGGCTTTGAAGTGAACGTGCGGGGCTTGAACTCGGGCCTGCATGCGATTGAGATTGGTGACACGCTGCGAGGCGGGGCAGACCCGCGCCGCGAAGGGATTGCGCTGGGCGACTAGGCCCGCGCATCGAGGGAGAGACCGCATATGCCCCAGGCCATTGATCTGCCACGCAACGAAGAAGGGATCGCCACGGCGCTTGGCGTCCTCAAACAGCAATTCGGAGACCGGTTCCATACCGGGCAGGCCATGCGGGACCAGCACGCCCACACCACCACGTGGATCAAGGCGCAGGCACCGGATGCTGTGGTGTTCCCCAACTCCACGCGCGAGGTGTCGGACATCGTCAAGGTCTGCGCGACCCATCAGGTGCCGGTGATCCCGTTTGGCACGGGCACGTCGCTGGAAGGGCATGTGAATGCCCCGGCTGGGGGAGTGTCGGTGGATCTGACCCAGATGGATCAGATCATTGCCGTAAACGCCGAAGATCTGGACTGCGTGGTGCAGCCTGGCGTGACGCGGGAACAGTTGAACACCTATCTGCGTGACCGCGGGCTGTTCTTTCCCATCGACCCCGGTGCCAATGCATCGCTCGGGGGCATGGCCTCGACCCGTGCGTCGGGCACCAACGCGGTGCGCTATGGCACGATGAAGGACAACGTGCTGGCGCTGGAAGCTGTCATGGCCGATGGGCGGATCATCCGCACAGCGCAACGAGCCAAGAAGACGTCGGCAGGTTATGACATGACCCGGCTGCTGGTGGGGTCCGAAGGGACCTTGGGTCTGATCACCGAGATCACGTTGAAACTGCAGGGCATTCCCGAGGCCATTTCGGCAGCTCGCATGTCATTCCCGTCGGTCGATGCCGCCTGCCAGGCGGTGATGACCACAATCCAGTACGGCATCCCCGTGGCGCGGATCGAATTGATGGACGCGCTGAACATCAAGGCGGCCAACGCCTATGCCGGGCTGAGCCTGCCGGAAACGCCGCTTCTGCTTTTGGAATTCCATGGATCGGACCGGGGCGTGATCGAACAGGCCGAGATGTTCGGATCGATTGCCGAGGATGCGGGGGGCACCGATTTTGCCACAACGGCCACGGCGGAAGAACGCAACAAACTGTGGAAGGCGCGGCATGACCTGTATTGGGCGACGCTGCAATTGCGTCCGGGTGCGCAGGGCATTTCGACCGATGTATGTGTGCCGATCTCGCGTTTGGCCGAAGCGGTGACAGGTGCTCAGGCCAAGGCCGAAGAGCTTGATCTGCTGGCCCCTATTGTTGGCCATGTCGGAGACGGGAATTTCCATTCGTTGGTCTTGATCGACATGGAGGATGCAGACGAAGTGCGCCGGGCTGAGGTGTTTACTGCGTTTCTTGCCGACGAGGCAATTCGCATGGACGGCACATGTACCGGTGAGCATGGGATCGGGCAGGGCAAGATGCCCTATCTGATCAAGGAATTGGGTCCAACGGTCGAGTATATGGCGGCGATCAAGACGGCGCTCGATCCGCAGAACATCATGAATCCGGGCAAGATTTTTGGTCGGTAAGACTGGGGTCGTGACGCGAGAGTGACCCCAAGGCCGCGTGCCGCGACGACATGTTTGAGGGGGCCAGCCCCCGTCGCCTTTGGCGACTCCCCCGGGATTTTTTTGAAACAGAGAAGACTGGACCGGTGGCACGCGTCGTTTTTCTGCCGTGACCGGTCGGCTTGTTGGCGCGGCCAGGCCCTTGGGTTTTCTAGAACGTGCATGACCATGCCAAGGGGAGTCGGGACATGAAAACGCACGTCAAAGCGCTGGTGGTGGGCGGCGGGGCTGTCGGCACATCGATTGCGTATCATTTGGCCCGTGCGGGCTGGGATGACGTGATGTTGCTCGAGCGGGACGAGCTGACATCTGGATCGACATGGCATGCTGCGGGGCTGCTGCCGTATTTCAACATGTCCTATGCGACGACCCACATCCATGACTACTCGATCAAGTTCTACAAGACGCTTGAGGAAGAGACGGGTTTGAACGCGGGTTTCGCCGTTGTGGGTAACCTGCGCATGGCACAGACGGATGAGCGGATGGACGAGTATATGCTCTATGCCTCGACCGCTGAGACCTGCGGTGTGCCATATGAGTTCATGACGCCCGAGCAGATTAACGCCAAGTGGCCGTTGATCCGGACCGAGGATTTGAAAGGTGCGCTGTATCACCAAACCGACGGCTACATTAACCCTGCCGACGTCACCATGGCGATGGCCAAAGGGGCGCGGCAGCGTGGCGTGATCATCGAGCGGAAGTGGCAGGCGGACGCCTTTCATTGGACCGGCGAGGCGTGGGAGGTTACGGCCACCAAGATGGTCGAGAAGGGTGGCAACCTTGTGCCGTCGGATGAGCAGGTTGTGATTACGGCAGAACATGTCGTCACGGCGTCTGGCAACCATGCGCAGCGCACCGCCAAAATGCTTGGCATCAAGATGCCCGCCATTCCCGTTGAACACCAATTCATCGTGATGGAGCAGGACCCGGAGCTGGTACAGTACCGGGCCGAGGGCAATGTGGAACATCCGGTGATCCGGGATGCCGATGCGCAATCCTATGTCCGGGAAGAGCGCGGCGGTTGGATCCTGGGCGTGTATGAACACGGTGCGCCTGCGCGGTTTGAACACGGGGTGCCCGACAGTTTCCGTGCCGATCTGTTCCAGTTGGATCTGGAGCGGATCGAAGAGCAGTACATGGCGATGATCCATCGGGTTCCGTCCTGCGAAAACAGTGGGTTGAAGGACGATTTCAACGGGCCGATCTGCTACACCCCAGACGGCAATCCGCTGGTGGGGCCCGCGCCGGGGCTGCAGAACATGTGGCTGGCCGAAGGGTTTTCATTCGGGATCACCGCGGCGGGTGGCACGGGGCATTACCTTGCGCAGATGATGGTCCAGGGGGAGGCCGAGATCGACATGGCGTCGCTTGACCCCAAACGCTACGGCGACTGGATGACCACCGAGTACGCCGCGCGCAAGAACGAGGAATGCTACGAACACGTCTATATCCTGCACCACCCGGATGAGGAGCGTGAGGCGTGTCGTCCCCTGCGCACAGGCCCAGCCTATGACCGGCAGAAGGCGGCGGGGGCGCAGTTTGGATGTGTGAACGGGTTTGAACGGCCCAACTACTACGGGCCTTTGGACGCGTCCGACAGCTTTGATCACGATGCGCGATCTTTCCGTCGGGGCGGCTGGTGGCAGTATGCGGTTGAGGAGGCCAAGGCCATTCGCGAGGGGGTGGGCCTGATTGATGCGACCGCCTTTACCAAGCACCGGATTTCCGGGCCGGGGGCAACGGCGTTTCTGGATTGGTTCACCACCAACAAGCTGCCCAAGGTGGGGCGGATCAACCTGACTTATGCGCTGACGGCGGCGGGGACGACACGGACGGAATATACCATCGTGCGGTTGGCCGAGGATGATTATTACCTTGTCTCCGCGGGCGCGTGGCACGCCTATGATCAGGATTACCTCTACAAGGCGATCATGGAGAAGGAGCCGGAATTCGGGCGGATCAACGAAGAGGATGTGACGACGAAGTGGGGTGTGTTCGCCATCGCCGGACCAAAGTCGCGGGATGTGCTGAATGATTTGGTAAAAGATGCCGACCCGTCAACCGTGCTGTCGAACAAGCGTTTCCCATGGCTCAGCTATCGCGATATCGAGTTGGGCATGTGCCCAGTGCGGGCCATCCGCGTGGCCTATACCGGAGAGTTGGGGTGGGAATTGCACCATCCTATCGAGATGCAGAATTACTTGTGGGATCAATTGGTTGCTTCGGGCGAGAAGCACAGCATGAAGCTGGTGGGTGCACGGGCGCAGAACTGGTTGCGGCAGGAGAAATCCTATCGCGCGTTTGGCACTGAATTGGGCCGTGATGCGACGCCGATTGAGGCCGATCTGCCCCGCTTTGTCGATCTGTCGAAGGCGTTCCATGGTAAGGCGGCCATGGAGAAGATCGGAGTGCGGTCGAAATGTGTGACGCTACTGATCGACGGGCCGGAGGATGCAGACCCATGGGGGCGGGAGGTGCTGTATGACGGCGAGACCCACGTGGGGCGGTTGACCTCGGGCGGGTATTCAGTGGCGTTTGGGTCGTCGATTGGCATGGGGTACGTGACACCTGATCTGGCGGTGCCAGGAACCAAGCTGAAGGTGAAGATGTTCGATCAGCTTTGGGACGCGGAGGTGGTTGAGGACAGTCCGTACGATCCCAAGAACGAGGTTATTCGGAAGGACGGATAGAAGTGGTTTCGCCGCGCTTGCGCGGCGGCGACCGGGGGGGGGGGGGCGCCCCCCCCCCCCCCC
>JBCDEK010000043.1:0-25019 GCA_039179785.1 Pseudomonadota bacterium
CCAGCGCCATGTCGTCCGCCATCGTCTCGTGCGCGATGTCGAAAAAGCGCCGGGTGAGGTAGGGCGTGCCCCATTTGCGCGCGCCGGTGTCCTGGTAGAACTGCCAAAACGCATCCCAATGTTCGGGGCGCAGGTCGTCGCCGGTCAGCACGTGAATAGTGCCGCCAAAGTCCTGTGCCTGTCTGCGTTCCTTGCGGATGTTCTTGCGCTTGCGGCTGGAGAGTGTGGCGAGGAAGTCGTCGAAGGTGCCATAGCCGTCGTTCAGCCAGTGAAACTGCTGCGTGGCGCGGGGCATGAGGCCGAGGTCCGCGCCGAAATCCCGCTCAGCTTCCGTGCAGAAGGTGACGTGCAGCGAGCTGAGGTTGTTGTTTTCGCCCAGTTGCACCGCGCCCGAGATCAGGCCCCGCATCCCCAGTTCGGGAAAGTCCGGGTGGGTCAGAAACCTGCGCCCTGTCGCGGGCGTATGCGGCACTGCGATTTGCAGTTTGGGATAATATCGTCCCCCCGCCCGTTCAAACGCATGCGCCCAGTTGTGGTCAAAGATGTATTCGCCCTGGCTGTGGTTCTTGGCGTACATCGGCGCGAACCCGATGGTCTGCCCCCCTGCCATGGCCTGCAGGTATTGCGGCTGCCAACCGGTGCCTGCCCCGACCGAATTGCTGTCTTCCAGCGCCTTCAAAAACCGGTGCGTGGTAAAGGGATCGTTGGGCCGCCCGCCCTCTGCCGCTTCGGGACACGCACAGGCGTCCCACTCGGCCTCGGGAATCTGCGACAGGCTCGGCACCACACGAATTTCTATTTCTTGTTCAGACACGTGTGCCTTTCCTCGCTCGTCGTCCTGACATGTGTATCAAGCGGCGCGCGGTTCAACCGAGATGCGGGGCAAGGTAGCCTTCGAAGGTGATATTTTGCGCGACCCGACGCGCCTGTGCCTCCTCATCGGGCGATTTGACAGTCCAGCACAGGATGTTGGCACCCTGGGCCTTCAGGTCGGCCACGCGCGGGCGGTCAAGGTCGACCACCTCGTGGCTGATAAAGCTGGCACCCACCCGTTCGAAATCAGGAATATCGCGCAGGTGGTCGCGCGTGTCTGCGTTCAGCGGCCAGTCCTTGGCGGTATAGGCGCTGGTGACCAGACCACGGGGAATGTCGGGGCACAGCTCTGCCATACGTGCGACGCTGTGCGGGTTGAACGACATGAGCGCGACAGGCCCACTATAACCCGCGAGCACGGACGCCACCGCCTGCTCCAACGGGCCAATATCGGGGCCCATCGCGCCATCCTGATCCTTGATCTCGATCAGCAGCGGTGCTTGCCCCGCGACAATACCCACCACCTCATCTAGTGTGGGTATCCCCTCGTCACCACCACGGAGGGTGACGCCGTCAAGTGTCCCCGCGGGGACAACTCGAATGGGACCGGTGCCATGCGCCAGCCGGTCCAGCGCGTAGTCGTGGAATACCATGGCCCGATTGTCGGCGCTCAACTGCACGTCGATCTCGATCCCATAGCCGTGCGCCATGGCCGCGCGAATGGCCGCCCGGCTGTTTTCCGGTCGGCCATCCGTGACATCGTGCAAGGCGCGGTGGGCGATCGGCACACCCAGAAAAACGTCAGGCAGGGGCGGCGTCATTTGATCTGAAAGATGCCTTCGATCTCGACCGCAACGCCCAAGGGAAGGGACGCGGCAGACACGGCTGACCGGCTGTGACGCCCCGCATCGCCCAGCGCCTCGACCAGAAAGTCCGACGCGCCGTTGATCACTTGCGGCTGGTTGGTAAAATCCGCGGTCGAGTTGACGAACCCGGTCAGCTTGACGACGCGCACCAGCCGCTCGATATCTCCGCCACAAGCCGCTTTGACCTGGGCCAGCAGGCTGATGGCGCAGGTCCTGGCCGCAGCAGCACCGGCATCAACCTCCATATCCGCGCCCAGCTTGCCGGTGATCAATCCGTCGGGCCCGTTGGAAATCTGGCCCGAGACATAGACGATATCACCCACTTGCACGAAGGGCACATAGTTGGCGGCGGGCGCGGGCGCGTCGGGCAGGGTGACACCCAGGTCGGCAAGGCGGGATTCGATGGACATGGGCGGTCTCCTTCACAGTGGTTCTCGCGGACGCTAGACCGCCCGAGCGCGCCTGAAAAGGGCCGATCTCAGGATTCGCGGAAGGCGCGGTTGAAGTAATCGGCCACCGGCTGCACCAGATAGGCGAGGGGCGACCGATCCGCGGTGCGGATGAACGCCTCCACTGGCATGCCTGGCACCAACACCTGGCCCTCGTTCAACTTCTCGATCTCACCGGGGTTCAGCGTGATCTCGGCCCGGTAATAGCTGGCACCCGCGGTCTCATCCTCGAACGCGTCGGCGGACACCAGCGCCACCTGCCCCACCAGTTCGGGCGTGGTACGCTGATCCAACGCCGAAAAGCGCAGGTTGACCGACTGGCCTGTCACGATCTGGTCGATGTGGATCGGATCAACACGCGCGGCGATGACCAAGGGGCGATCTTGCGGGATCAAAAACAGCACCGGATCGGCAGCCCGCACAACCGACCGCATGGTCTGCACCCGCATATTGTAAACGATGCCCGACACGGGCGCGCGGATTTCCATCCGCTCGATATCGGTCAACAGGGATTGGCGTTGTTCGATCAGTTCAAGCTCGCGCGCGCGCAGGTCGCGCAGACGGGTGATCGCCTCTTCCCTGCGACCGGAGGTCAGGCGCAACACTTCAATCTCGATCTCGGTGATGCGTTGTTCCGACTGAGCCTTGGACGCGGCCAATTCGCCCAACTGGCCATCAAGCGACGCCTGCTGGCGCTGCAGCGCCAGCACGCCCGAGGCTTGCGCCAACCCGCGTTCCAGTAGGGTCTGCTGCGCCTCCAGCTCCTGTTCTATCAGGTCAAGCTGGCGGGCCAGCGATCCCTGCTGCGCCTCGATCCCCTTGATCTGGTTGCGGGTCTGCGCGGCGCGCTCGGACAATTGTTCGGTCTGCTTGGCAATCGTGTCGTTGCGGGCCTGAAACAGGTTTTCCTGACCGGTGATCAGTTCCTGCACATCGGGCCAGGTGTTCGCGATGGCCAGCAAATCCGGCTCGAACGCAATCTCCCTTTCCTCATCGCGCTCGGCTTCCAAACGTCCCCGCCGCGCCATCATCTCGTAAAGCTGACTTTCGACAATGGCGAGGCTCGACCGCATCTGTTTGACGTCAAGCTGGATCAGCAGGTCGCCCGCTTCGACGCTGTCGCCCTCTTCGACCGCGATCTCTGACACGATGCCGCCTGTAGAGTGCTGCACAACCTGGCGGTTCTGATCAACCTCGATCCGGCCCGAAGCGATCACGGCGCCCGCGATTTCTGTCAATGTCGCCCAGGCGGCCAGACCGCCCAAAAGGCCAAACAGCCCAAAAAAGCCGATGACCAGCGGCGTCGTTGCAGACCAGCGTTTCTCGCTCATGTCACACCTCCGGCGCTGATCGGGGCGCGCGCGATTTCTTCGTGGTTCTTGACCATGGACCGCAGCACCTCGTCCTTGGGGCCAAAGGCGACACGCGCCCCGTCATCCACCACCAGCAACAGATCACATTCCTGGATCGCCGCGGGGCGATGGGCCATGATGATCACCGATCGGCCATCGGCCTTGGCTGCGCGAATGGCGTTGTTCAGCGCCAGCGTCCCCTCGTTGTCGAGGTTCGAGTTCGGTTCGTCGAGCACCAGGATCACCGGATCGTCATAAAGCGCGCGGGCCAGCCCGATGCGCTGGACCTGTCCGCCCGACAGGCGATGCTGGTTGACGTCGATCCGCGTATCGTAACCTTCGGGCAATTCCAGGATCATCTTGTGCGCATCCGCCTTTTGCGCTGCCTCGACAACCTTTTGGTCGTCGGGGGTTGTGGACAGGCGAGCAATGTTTTCGGCAATCGTACCATCAAAAAGCTGCACACGCTGCGGCAGGTATCCCACATGCATCCCCAGCACTGCAGGCGCGTATTGATCAAGCGCTGCGGCATCAAGCCGAATAGACCCGCCCGCGGGTCGCCAAACGCCTGTCAAGCAGCGTGCAAGCGTGGATTTGCCCGCGCCCGACGGGCCGATCACGCCCATGGCGTGGCCCGGGGGCAAATCAAAATTCAGGCTGCGCAGAGCCGCCGTCTTCTCGCCCGGAGGCACGACAGTCAGGTTCTTGGCGACCAGTCGGGCCTTGGGTTTGGGCAAAGCGGTACGGGTCGGTTCGGGGGGGACGGTGCCCAGCAACTCGGCCAGCCCCGCCCATCCGCGCACCGCGCGCTGCGCGACGGGCCATTGGGTCAGCATCAGTTCAATGGGCGCAAGGGCCCGCCCCAGCAGGATCGATCCGGCGATCATCGCACCGGGTGTCATCTCGTTCTGGAGCACGAGATAGGCGCCCAGGCCCAGCATCGCACTTTGCAGGAACAGGCGCAGCGTCTTGGTCAGCGACGTGAAGCCGCCACCGATATCTGTGGCGCTGATCTGTTCATCCAGTGCTGTGCCGCGCGCCTTGTGCCAGCGATCAAAGGCGGCGTCGCGCATCCCCATGGCTTGCACCATCTCTGCCTCGACCCGCAACTGATCGGACATCGCACCCGCCACCTGACCGGCCTGCCCGGCACGTGCCTGGGGCAGCCGCGACATTATCTGGTTGACCGTGGCGATCAGTATCAGAAGCCCACCGCCCGCCAGCGCCAGAAACCCAAGCCAGGGATGGAACATAAAGATCGCGGCGATGAAAATGGGGGTCCATGGCAGATCAAAAAAGGCCATCAGCACGGGCGATGTCAGAAATCGCTGGATGCCTTCAAGATCAGAAAGACCCGATTGGGTGCGCAAATCAGGCGCAACTGCAGACTTGCGCACAACGGCGTCGAACACGCGCCTGTCCAGATCGTTTTGAAACCGCGCGCCGACCCGCGCCATCACCCGGCCCCGAGTGAAATCGAGGATGCCCATGATCCCGTAGAGAAACACCACCAGAAGCGATAGGGCGAGAAGCGTTTCCTCGCTGCGGCTGCCGAGCACGCGGTCGTACACCTGCAACATGTACATCGGGCCCGTCAGCATCAGAAGATTGGCAAACAGGCTGAACAGACCAACCGCCCAGTAGAGCCCGCGGCTTTTGCGCCGCACGCCTCGTAATTCGGCCTGGCCCCGTTTTATCACTTCACTTTGCATGGGCACGTTCGCCTGCTCACTGCTTGTGTTGTCTTTTGCCACCACGATGACGTATTCTGCGTGTCACGCAAGTGCCACATGTACAACCTTCTGTTGGTGGCGCTATGGGCATTTTAGAGATCGCTATTAATTACACCTTAAATTACCTGCTGGAGCTTGGTGTTGTCTGTTTTTTTTCGTGTGCGGCGTGCCGCAATCATGTTTTTGGCCCTCGGATCACTGGCCGCCTGCGCCTCAACAGAGCCGCGTTCGCTTCAGCCTGACGGTATCTATGACCCCTATGAGGCGCAAAACCGCCGCAACCACGAGTTTAACCGCGATCTGGACCGCAACCTCGTGCGTCCTGTCGCCATCGGCTATTCCAGCGCGCTCCCGGATGGGGTTGAAGACAGCGTGAGCAACTTTGCGCGCAACCTTGGTGAGCCGTCGGTGACGGTGAACAGCCTGCTGCAGGGCGATCTGCGCGGTGCCGGCATCTCGACGATACGCTTTATCACCAACTCGACAGTGGGCCTGTTGGGTTTCTTTGATCCGGCCAGCGAGCTTGGGATCGGGGCCCATGACACCGACTTTGGCGAAACCCTGTTTGTCTGGGGTGTCGGAGAAGGGCCCTATGTCGAACTTCCGTTTATTGGCCCCTCGACCGCGCGCAATGCGACCGGCAAAGTCGTTGATCTGTTCACCAACCCGCTGACCTACGTGATCGACAGCCCTGAGCGCTACTATGGCACCGCCGCAGCAGCGGGTTCCGGCCTATCGCGGCGCGGGCGCTTCTCCGAGACGGTCGATTCGATCTTATATGACAGCGCGGACAGCTATGCGCAGGCCCGTCTGATCTGGTTGCAGAACCGTCGTTTTGAACTGGGAGAGGCCGAGGCGGGCGCCGAGATCGATCCGTTTGAGCTGGATACAGAGGGGTTTTGACCATGCACCGCCGTCACTTCATCGCCACAGCCACCTGTGCCGCAGCCTGCGTCGGCGCATTGCCCGCCTGGGCCCTGAACGAAGCCGGTGCCGAAAGGCTGATCAATGCTCTGGTCGGGGACATCAATGGCGTGATCGCATCGGGTAAGGGCGAAGGCGCCATGTTCCGCGATTTCGAGCGTATCTTTGCCCGCTACAGCGACACATCCTATATCGCCGCCTACGCGATGGGTGCCGATGGCCGCCGCGCCAGCAACGCGCAAAAGCGTGCCTTTTCCGATGCGTTTCAGGGCTATATCGCGCGCAAATACGGCCGCCGGTTCCGTGAATTCATCGGCGGGCGGCTTGAGGTCAAGGGCGTGCGCAAGGTCAAAAACTGGTTCGAGGTCGAGACCACAGCGTTTCTGCGGGGCGAGGCGCCGTTCACCGTCACCTTCCACGTGTCCAACCGGTCTGGGCGCGATCTGTTCTTCAACATGTTCATCGAAGGGGTGAACCTGCTGCTGACAGAACGGACCGAAATCGGCGCCCTGATCGATCGCAATGGCGGCGATATCGACGCGATGATTGCGCAACTGCGCGCGGTGGGCTGACCGGCCCTAGCGGCTTTCTCCGGGAATACGGTCATTCGGGCGCGTGGGTGCCCCCCCACCGCCCAGAATGTCCCGCACCAGCATTTCAATCAGACCCTCGGTCGTGCGCGGCACCTCGCGGCGCGGTGCCGGGGTCGGTGCCGTATCGAACCGGGACACACCCTTGGGGGCCTGCATCGGCAGCGGGCGTGCGGGCACGCCGTCATGGACCCGCAGCATCGTTTCGCGCCAGATTTCGGCGGGCAGGCCGCCTCCGGTCACGCCGGTGAGCGGTGTGTTGTCGTCATAGCCCATCCACACGCCCGCCACGTAATCGGCCGTAAAGCCAACGAACCAGGCATCGCGCGCGGCCTGCGTCGTGCCAGTCTTGCCCGCAATCTCGCGCCCGCCAAACTGCGCGCGCGTGCCCGTGCCCTGGCTCACCACCTTTTCCATCATCCAGATCAGTTGCGCCGCGGCCTGATCCCGGATCACACGTTCCCCGATCCCGCCGCCCGTGCCCATCAGTGGTTCGTCATCGCCCTGCAAACGCAGGTCAACCAGCCCATAGGGCGTGACGGACGACCCACCGTTCAGAATGCCCGCATAGGCGCCCGTCATGTCGAGCAGCGTGCTTTCGGACGCGCCAAGGGCAAGGGCCGGGCCCTGTGCCATGTCGTTGTCGATGCCGAAATCCGTCGCGATCCGGCGCACCAGATCACGGCCCACACTTTCCGACACTTTGACTGCGGGGATGTTCAGTGACTGCGCCAGCGCCTCGGTCAGCGTCACGCGCCCGGAATAGGTGTTGGTATAGTTGCGCGGTGACCACGGACCCGATCCCGGGATGTCGATGGTCATCGGCGCATCCTCGACCGTGTCGAGCGGGGAATGGTCCAGTTCGAGCGCTGCGGCATAGACAAAGGGTTTGAAGGCCGACCCGGTCTGCCGTTCGGCCTGAATGGCGCGGTTGAAAACGCCCGACACTTGGGTTTCACGCCCGCCCACCATGGCACGCACCGCGCCATCCGCACTCATCACCACGATGGCGGCCTGGGCCTTGGACCCTTCGCGCACCTTGGTGTCGAACACCTGCTGCAACGCTTCTTCGGCGGCGCGTTGCAAGCGCTGGTCCAGCGTGGTGCGGATGATCACGTCTTCGGTTGTGTTTCGGGTAAAGAATTCGGGTCCCGTGGACATGACCCAATCGGCGAAATAGCCCCCCGCCCTGCGCCGCGCCGCCGGAGACAGCGTGGCCGGGTTCTGCTGCCACTGCGCCACTTCGGCATCGGACAGATAGCCCTGGTCGCCCATCAACCGCAGCACAGTTGCGGCACGATCCTGCGAGCGTTGCAGATCAGACGTGGGCGCCATGCGCGACGGTGCCGTGAGCAGCCCCGCGATCATGGCCCCTTCGGCGGGGGTCAGCATCGCGGCGGGCTTGCCGAAATAGCGCTGTGCGGCCGCCTCGGCCCCGTAAGCACCCGCGCCCATATAGGCCCGGTTCAGATAGATCGACAGGATCTCGTCCTTGGAATACTTGGCCTCCATCGCCATGGCATAGATGGCTTCCTTGGCCTTGCGCTGGATCGACCCCCGGCGGCAATCCGCGACATAGGCCGCCTCGGACTTCCACGCGGACGGATCGTATTCGACCCCAAGACACAAGAGCTTGGCGGTCTGCTGCGTGATGGTCGACCCGCCGTGCCCCTGCAGCGGGCCCCGCCCCTCGCGCAGGTTGATGCGCACCGCACTCGCGACGCCGCGCGGGCTGATGCCGAAATGCCGGTAAAACCGCTTGTCTTCGGTCGCGATCACCGCGTTCTTCAACCCCGGCGACACCGTGCTTGCCATGACAGCCCCGCCAAACTGATCCCCGCGCCAGGCAAACCGGTCGCCCTCGCGGTCGAGCAGTGTGACAGATCCGCGCGCGCGCCCGTCGAGGAGGTCGTTGACGTCCGGGAGCGTTGTCCAAAAGTATCCGACGGCAAGCGCGATACCCGCCGTCACCGTCAGCCCCACGCGCCATGTCACCCACCAGATCAGGCGCATCACCCAGCGAAAAAGGCGGACGAAGATATTGCGCGTTGGCTTTTTGGCAGGTGTTCTGCGCCGCTTGGCGGTGGTCTTGCGCGCCGTTTTCTTGACTGGCTTTTTTGCAGCCTTTTTGGGGTAGCGACGGTCGGCCACCAAGGGTCGTTTACCCTTTCTTGAATCACTCATTATCGACCCCTGCCCGGCCTTGTGTTTGCAGCAGTTTATCCGGTTTCACAGGCATTGCCACGCCCTACCGACCCGCCGTTAACGATTCCTGAATGCGTATTTATTGTGCAGATACGCTGATCTGCGCATTTTTTATGCACACCACCTGCAAGAGCGCCGCGTTTACGCAATCGAAATCTTTGCCCGCTCCCCGCAATGATCTCTTTTCCCCCAGGTATCGCAGGGCGACCTGCCAATCGAAGGGGACATGTGGTGAAACTCATCATTGCGACAATCAAGCCGTTCAAGCTGGAGGAGGTCCGCGAGGCGCTGACCGAGGCTGGCGTGCGCGGCATGATGGTTACGGAAATCAAGGGCTTCGGCTCGCAATCGGGCCACACGGAAATCTACCGCGGCGCAGAATACGCGGTAAATTTCGTGCCAAAGGTCAAGATCGAGATCGTGGTGGCCGACGGGATGGCCGACCAGATCGTCGAAACCATCACCAAGACCGCCCAGACGGGCAAGATCGGGGACGGCAAGATCTTTGTCCTGGACGTCCAGCAGGCCGTGCGCGTGCGTACTGGCGAAACGAACGAAGACGCCATCTGAGCGGCGGAAGCATAGGGAAAAACGGAACAATGAAACTCAAGAACTCTCTGCTCGTTGGCGCGGCCCTGGCCGTCTTGCCGACCTTTGCACTGGCGCAGGATGCGCCGGGCTTCGATGAGATCGGCCCCTACATCATGACCACCCTGCTGTTCTGCATGGCGGGCTTTCTGGTGTTTTTCATGGCCGCTGGCTTTGCCATGCTCGAAGGCGGGCTGGTGCGGTCGAAAAACGTGACCATGCAGATGACCAAGAATATTGGTCTCTTTTCCATCGCGGCCATCATGTACTGGTTGGTTGGTTTCAACACGATGTATCCGGGCGACTTCAACGGTTACTTCGCTATTGGTGGTCAGACCGTTCTGGACCCGGTTGGTGTGGCTGCTGCAGACGCGGCGCTGGACTATGCGTCCGTCGGCTCGGACTTCTTCTTCCAGCTTGTGTTTGTGGCGGCGACAGCATCCATCGTGTCCGGTGCTTTGGCTGAGCGTATCAAGCTGTGGCCCTTCCTGATCTTTGTCGTTGTTTTGACAGGGATTATGTACCCGATCTCGGGTTCATGGAAATGGGGCGGCGGCTGGCTTGATGCGGCTGGTTTCCAGGACTTTGCCGGCTCGACCGTCGTGCACTCCGTGGGTGGCTGGGCCGCTCTGGCCGGTGCTATTGTTCTGGGTCCGCGTCTGGGCAAATACAAGGACGGTCGTGTGAACCCGATGCCCGGTTCGAACCTTGCCCTTGCCACGCTGGGCACGTTCATCCTGTGGCTGGGCTGGTTCGGCTTTAACGGTGGATCGCAACTGGCGATGGGCACCGTGGGCGACGTCAGCGACGTGAGCCGTATCTTTGCCAACACCAACATGGCGGCGGCTGCCGGTGCTGTGACCGCGCTGATCCTGACGCAGGTTCTGTACAAGAAACCTGACCTGACCATGGTGCTGAACGGCGCGCTGGCGGGCCTCGTGTCCATCACGGCTGAACCCCTCGCCCCTACCCTGTTTGGCGCACTTTGGATCGGTGCCATTGGCGGCGTGATCGTTGTCTTCACCGTGCCACTGCTCGACAAGCTGAAAATCGACGACGTGGTTGGTGCCATCCCTGTGCACCTGTTTGCAGGCATCTGGGGCACGATTGCGGTGGTGTTCTACAACGCCGACGCAAACCTCGGCACGCAGATCACGGGCATCATCGCCTACGGTGTGTTCACCTTCGTGGCGTCGCTGGTCGTCTGGTTCATCCTCAAGGCCGCGATTGGCATCCGTGTCGGCGAGGAAGAAGAAATCAACGGCCTCGATATGTCCGAACTGGGCATGGAAGCCTATCCCGAATTCTCAAAAGGCTGAGGCTCCTTCCTCTCAGACCGGAGAACCAACTGGCCGGGCGTTCGCGCCCGGTCTTTTTGCTTTGTAAAGGATGCGCGCGGTGCGGCACCGGGGGAAGGCAACAGCTGTCATGTGCTGTACCCTCCGCTTGAACCACGTCTTTTCGACCCGAAACTGCACAGTTTGGACCGCGTCAAACCGGGCGCATCTGGGCCCATTTGGGCAAAGTGCGCAATTTGAGGTCGAAACTGCACAGTTTGGCCCATCGCACGATGGCGGGCGGGTTAACGCAACGTGGTCTGCCTGAAATTTGTGCGCCGTTTACTTTTGGGTGAGGGACATGTGGTGAACACGGGCGCTTTTGATGAGGGTCCGGGTGCTGTGCGGACCGACCCTCCGGGGGCGGATTATCTGGCGGAATGAAGCCCCCGGATCGTGGGGGCACATTGGGCTCAGAGCACTGACCCATTGGCCACCAAGAGCGTCGCCGTCACCAGCATGATGGCGGACGTGAGCATAGGGACATTCGGCCGCCGTTTTTTGGGTGCCATTGTCCAATTCTGCCACTTGTTCTGATCTGTGTGCAGGGGGTCTTGGTGCAGGTCTTGCATGGATGTCGCTCTGGCAATGTGTGAATGTGACGGTTCTCGGCCAGAAATACGGCATTTCGACGACCTCAGCGGGGCGTTTTTGTGGCGCGTTCCCAGGTTGGAAACCCGCTGTTGAACGCGGCGATGCAATGCCAGGGGATCACGACAGAGCTGCGCAGTGAATGCGCACCCTACGGGCTTGTAGCGTGGTCGCCGGGCCGAGGGTCGGCCCTTATACCCCGGCCTGAACAATCGCCTCGGCCAGGATCGGCACGCTGTCTGCGTTGAGGCCCGCGATGTTCATGCGGCTGTCACCGACCATGTAGATGCCGCTGTCTTCGCGCATCTTGACCACCAACTCGGGTGCTGCGCCCAGGCGCGAGAACATGCCGCGATGCTGGGCCAGAAAACCAAACCGGTTGGAGCCCGAGCGCTGCTCAAGCTCCTTGGCCAAGTGTTCGCGCAAGGACAGCATGCCCAGCCGCATCTCTTCCAGTTCCGCCATCCAGTCGGCGCGCAGCGCGTCGTCGTTTAGGATCATCGTCACCAGCCGAGCGCCGTGATCCGGCGGAAAGCTGTAGTTCTGGCGGTTGAGGAAGTTGAGCGTGCCCTGGGCAATCGCTTTGTCCGTCTCATTCGCAACCAGCATCAGGATGCCTGTGCGTTCGCGGTAGATGCCAAAATTCTTCGAACAGCTTGCCGCGATCAGGCATTCGGGCACCGACGCCGCCACCTTGCGCGTGCCAGCGGCGTCCGCGTCCAACCCGTCGCCAAAGCCCTGATAGGCGATGTCGATCATCGGGGTTGCGCCGGTGTTTTGGAGCACCTCGATCACGGCGTCCCATTGCGGACCGGTCAGGTTCGCGCCCGTGGGGTTGTGGCAGCAGCCGTGCAGCAGGACCAGGTCGCCCTTTTTGGCCTGTTTGAGGTCAGCGATCATGCCGTCGAAATCAACGCCGCGCGTCTCGTCGTCGAAATAGCGGTACATGACTTTTTCCATGCCCAGATAGTCGAGAATGGACAGGTGGTTGGGCCATGTGGGGTTTGATACGAACACGCGTCCGCCGGGGCTGGCCATTTTCGCAAGTTCAAAAGCCTGACGCACCGCCCCGGTGCCGCCGGGTGTGGCGACAGAGTAGACCGCGGCGCGCGGCACCGCATCGCCAAGCACCAGCTTGACCATCGCGTCGTTGAAGTCAGGCGCCCCGGCCAGACCCACGTAGCTCTTGGTCGTCTCGGCGTGCCATAGCTGTTCTTCGGCTGTCTTGATTGCGCGCATGATCGGGGTATTGCCCGACGCGTCCTTGTAGACACCCACGCCGAGGTCGACCTTGGCGTCGCGCGGGTCCTCGCGGTACATCTGCATCAGCATCAGGATACCGTCGGGCTTCTGGGCTTGAAGATTTTCGAACATCAGGCGTCTCCGGTAGCGACGGGGACCATGGGCGACATGCCCCATTCGGCCCAACTGCCGTCGTAAAGGGACCACTGGTCGTGGCCCATGCGTTCAAGCGCCAGCGCGAGGATTGCGGCGGTGATGCCCGACCCGCAACTGGTGATGATGGGTTTGGTGAGGTTCACGCCTGCCGCTTCGAACACCGAACGCGTTTCGTCCGGCGATTTCATCGTCTTGTCAGCATTGAGCAGCGTGTCATAAGGCACATTGCGCGATCCGGGGATATGGCCGGGGCGCATGCCTTCGCGCGGCTCGGGTGCCTCGCCCTTGAAGCGGCCCGCGGCACGGGCGTCGACCACCTGGATGGAGCCCAGCTTTGACGCCTGACTGACTTGGGTGACATCGCGCACCAGATGGTTCTGGAAGCGCGCCGTCAGGTGCCGATCCTTGATCACGGGGGCCATATCCTCGACCGGGTGGGCGTCGGCCTGCCATTTGGGAAAACCGCCATCCAGCACGGCCACATCGCGGTGGCCCATCAGCCGGAAGAGCCACCACACGCGGGCGGCAGAGAGCAGCCCCGCGCCGTCATAGACCACCACCTGATGACCGTCGCCCACGCCCATGGCGCGCATCCGCGACATGAACTTTTCGGGCGGCGGCGCCATATGCGGCAGGTCGGACCGGGCGTCGCTGATCTCGTCTATGTCAAAGAACCGCGCGCCGGGGATATGCGCCGCCGCGTATTCGGCGCGCGCGTCGCGGCCAAGCTCGGGCAGGTACCAGGACGCATCCAGCACCCGCAGGTCAGGATCCTTGAGATGCGCGGCCAGCCAGTCGGTCGAGACCAGCGTTTTGGGGTCGTCTGACATGGGTGAGTCCCTCGCGTCGGCAAAAACGCCTTTGCGTAACGCTGTGGGCATATCGGTGCAAGGGGCTCTGCCCCTCGCGCTGCGCGCTCACCCCGGGATTTTTTGAAAAAGAGAAGGGTGGGCCGTCAGCCGCGTTCCTTGAGCAGGCGCTGTTTCTGGCGGTTCCAGTCGCGCTTGGCCGACGTATCGCGCTTGTCGTGCAGCTTTTTGCCCTTGGCGATGCCGACCTTCAGCTTGGCCATGCCCTTGTGGTTGAAGTAAAGCACCAGCGGCACCAGCGTCATGCCCTTGCGCTGGGTCGCATTCCACAGGGTCGACAACTCCTTGCGTGACACCAGCAGCTTGCGGGGCCGCCGTTCCTCGTGCTTGAACGACTTGGCTTGATCATAGGGCGCGATATAGCTGTTCACGAGCCACAGCTCGCCATTGTCCACATGCGCATAGCTTTCGGCAATGTTCGCCCCGCCCGCGCGCAGCGACTTGACCTCGGACCCTTCCAGCACGATGCCGCATTCAAGATCATCCTCGATTGCGTAGTCGAAGCGCGCGCGCCGGTTTTCGGCGGCGATCTTGTAATTGGGGTCTGATTTACCTTGGGCCATGGGGGCTGGATGTAGGCGGTTGACCCGACACAGGCAAGGGGCGGGGTGAGATCGTGGCACCTCCAGACCCGGCCCGCTAGACTATGCGCGAGACGAGAATCGGAGCGGACAAGAGATGCGGATATGGGTGATCCTGGCGGCGTGCCTGACCTTGCTGGGGTGCACCGAGCGCGTGCCCGCCTCGGGCGAGGCGCGGATCATCGCGACGGGCGACAGTCTGCTGGCGTGGAACGGAGGCTCCAACCGGTCGGTCGTTGCGGCCCTTGAGACAGAGGTGGACGCCGAGGTGGTTGACCGGTCCGTCGCCGGCGCGCGCTACCATTATGCCTTGCCGATCAGCGGCAGGCTGGGCGTGCGGATAGGGGCGCAATACGTGCCCGGCCCCTGGGATTGGGTCGTGATGAATGGCGGTGGCAACGACCTGTGGCTGGGCTGTGGCTGCCGCAAATGCGATGCCCAGCTTGACCGGCTGATCGCGGATGACGGGGCGGACGGCACGGTGGTGGACACGGTGGCCCGCGCCCGCGCGGACGGGGCGCGGGTGATCTATGTGGGCTACCTGCGCACGCCCGGCCAGCCGTCGATCATCGATCATTGCCGGACCTGGGGCGACGCGTTTGAAACACGGCTGGCGCGCATGGCCGCGCAGGATGACGGCGTGACCTTTCTGTCCATCGCCGACCTTGTGCCCCACGGGGACCTGAGTTTTCACGATGTCGACCGCATCCACCCCTCGCCCAAGGGCAGTGCGGCCATTGCCGCGCGAATCGCAGCCGTCATGCGCGCGCGCGCCCCGGACCCCTGAACGCCCGTATCAGAGGAAATCCGCCCGGCGCGGTGTAAAGCAGTCAATCAGAGTGCCGGGGTCCAGGCAGACGCAGCCATGGGGCACCCCTGATGGCACCACAAAGCTGTCACCCGGGCCCACCTCGCGCTCTTCTGCGCCGAGGGTAAAGCGGAACCGCCCGCGTTCGACATATGTGGATTGAACATGCGGGTGATCATGCAGCGCCCCCGTGGCCCCTACACGGTCAAACCGAAAGGCGACAACCATCAGATCAGGGTGATCCGCCAGAATCTGACGGGTCACGCCGTCGCCCGTTGCCACCACCGGAAAGTCATCCACAGGCCCCATCCCCCTGTCCGGTTACGAAAACAGCATACCGCCGTTGATGTCGACATTGGCCCCGGTGATGAACGCCGCATCATCACAGGCAAGGAACAGGATCAGATTGGCCGTGTCCTCGACCGTGCCCTGTCGCCTGACCGGCACCGCCGCCTCATAGGCGCGGCGCGCGGCGTCCGCCGTGTGCACATTGTGAAAATCGGTATCGATCATGCCGGGACACAGGGCATTCACCCGGATGTCCGGGCCAAGCTCTTTGGCCAGACCACGGGTCATCGTCACCAGCGCCCCTTTCGAGGTGGCATAGGCAACCGCCCCCGGACCACCGCCATCCCGTGCGGCCTGACTTGCAATATTCACGATGGCGCCGGTCTTCATGTGCGCAAGGCACGCTTTGGTCACCATGAAAACACTGGTGAGGTTCAGATCCATCACGGCAGCCCAGTGATCCAGTTCCATCTCTGCGATGGTCTTGCGCGCGATCAGCCCACCGGCATTGTTCACCAGCACGTCGATGCCCCCGAAAGTGTCGACCGTGCGGGTCACCAACGCCTCGACATCCTCCGGCCGGGTCAGATCCCCCTGCAACGCAAAGGCCCGTCCGCCATCGCGCTTGATCTGCTCAACCGCCGCCTCTGCCCCTGCGCTGCTTGAATAATAGTTGATCGCGACCTGCGCCCCTTCCGCGGCAAGCTTGCGCGCCGCTGCAAGGCCGATATCGCGGCCACCGCCCGTGACAATTGCCGTGTGTCCCGCAAGTTTCATGGTCCAGCCCCCTGTTCTGCCCGGCGCGACGCCCCCCGCTCCAGCGCATCGGATCGCTGTGCGCGGGGGCGTCAAGCCAGATTCGGGTTCACTTTTGGCGCAAACTGGTATACTAGTCAATCAGTGCGCGCCCGCGCTGATCTGTGCCGCCGTTCACGTTGTGACACGCGGTGGTCGACCGGGGCTTGCAAATTGAGTGTGCCTCGTGTGGTAAGCCGGGTATTGCTTGGGCAACACGAACACGGGGACGGAGGCCGCCAGATGGCACAGGTGACACAGATAAGTGCGCGGCGCACAAGCGTCGATGATATCTATGCCTTTCTTTACGACGAAATCGCGGCCCTGCGCCTGCGCCCGGGGGACAAGATATCCGAGGCCGATATCGCCACGAAATTTGGCGTGTCACGCCAGCCGGTGCGGGATGCGTTCAACCGGTTGGCCACCCTGGACCTGCTGCTGATCAGGCCGCAGCGGGCGACCGAGGTCAAACGGTTCTCGATGCGCGAGATCATCAAGTCGCGCTTTGTGCGCCTGTCGGTGGAAAAGGAAGTGCTGCGCCGCGCGGCCCAACACTGCAGTCAGGACGATGCCAGACAGCTCGACGCCGCACTTTCGTTGCAGGACCAGTCCGTCGCGGACTGCGACATCGACCGCTTCAACGCTTTGGATTACGAGTTTCACAAACTGATTTGCCAGATCGCCGGATCAGAATTTGCGTTTGACGTGATCCTGACGGAAAAGTCGAAAGTCGACCGGTTGTGCACGCTCAGCCTGTCCAAGGGGCACCGCATGCCCGAACTGGTCGAGGATCACCGAGCGATTGCATCGGCTGTGCAACGCCACGACGCCGAGGCGGCGGTGGCGGCCTGCACGCTTCACCTGTCGCGGCTGAACGAAACCATCGACCAGATTTCGGCCACGAACGCGGATTACTTCATGCCCGAAGGCGACTGACACCGGAGCGCTGCCCCATGACCCCAAAGCCATCTGTCGGACACCGCGTCGGCCCGATCACGATCAGGACCCTGCAGGGCGCAGAGGTCACGATTGGCGAGGCCAAAGACCGGTGGACCATGCTTTTCGTCTATCGCGGTCGGCATTGCCCCCGGTGCAAGCGGTTCCTGAACAGGTTGGACGCCATGTTGTCCGACTGGACCGCCGCGATGGATGTCATCGTGGTGTCGGCAGACACGCAGGACAAGGCGCGGCTGGACCAGACCGAGTTCGGGTGGCGGTTTGATCTTGGCTATGGGTTGACCGAAGATCAGATGAGAGGCCTTGGGCTTTATGTGTCGGAGCCTTTGTCCGATGCGGAGACGGTGGGCCGCTTTGCCGAACCCGGCGCGTTTGGCATCCGGCCCGACGGGACGCTGATGCTGGTCGACATCTCGAACGGTCCGGCGGCCCGGCCCGATCTGGTCGAGCTGCTCGACGGGATGATCTTTAACATCGACAATGATCGGCCCGTGCGCGGCACCGCGTAGAACCGCGCGGTTGCGTGGCTGCGGCAAAGCGGGTCGCAACATTTCAGTTGACAAAACTGGTATACTAGTAATCCTTTGAGCCATCGAAACGCCACGCCCTGCGCGATGATCGTCCGGCCCATATGGACGGTGCGCCGCGGGGCCAAAAGAAACTGGCGCGCGTTTTCAAGGGAGGACATCATGTTCAACAACACCATCAAATCATTTGCCGGTGCAGCGGCCATTGCCGTCATCGCTGTTACGGCGCAGGCGGCGGATTGGCGCGGCTGGAACATCCACGCCGACGGCTATCCAAACACCGTGGCCATGGACAGGTTTGCAGAGCTTCTGGAAGAGAAGACAGGCGGCGAAATCACGTTGCAGATGTTCCATGGCGGCACATTGGGCAGTCAGCCGGATGCGGTCGAGCAAGTGCGCGCGGGCGCGCTTGAGATCGGGAATTTCAATCTGGGACCGATTGGCCCCATCGTGCCTGAGGCGAATGTCGTCTCGCTGCCGTTTATCTTCAAGGACGTGCCCCACATGTTCCGGGTGCTCGACAGCGAGGGCGGTGCCGCAATCGCCGCCGGGATGGCCGCCAAGGGGTTGACCCCGCTGGCCTGGTACGATGCGGGCGCGCGGTCGTTCTATAACGGCGAAAAGGCGATCAACACGCCCGCCGATGTGCAGGGCATGAAGGTCCGGGTGATGAACAATGACCTGTTCACCGGGATGATTGCCGAACTGGGCGGCAACCCGTCCCCCATGGCCTTTGCCGAAGTCTATCAGGCGCTGAAGACGGGGGTGGTCGATGGGGCCGAAAACAACTGGCCGTCCTATGAATCCACCGGTCACTTCGAGGTTGCGGGCTACTACTCGCTGTCCCAGCACCTGATCATCCCCGAATGTATCTGCGTCAACACCGCAGCGTTCGAGGCCCTGTCCCCCGACATGCAGGCGGCCGTGACCGAGGCCGCGCGCGAATCCGCGGTCCTGCAACGAGAGCTGTGGTCCGCCCGCGAGGCCGCAAGCCGCGCGGCGGTCGAAGCCGGCGGCGTGATCGTGAACGAAGTGGCCGACAAGGCCCCCTTCCAGGACGCGATGGCGCCCGTCTACGAAGCGTATTTCGAAACCAATCCGGGCCTGCGCCCGCTGGTCGAGCAGATACAGGCCACCGACTGAGCCTGCCCTGTCGCACCCTTGAAACCCCCCGGTTCCGCCCGTGTCGGAGCCGGGTCTCTTTCTGTCACTTGGGGGACGTCAGATGCGTGACGCATCGCACATGCCAGCATATCTGCGCCACATGACCACGGCGCTCGACGCTGTCGCGCTGATCTGCAAGGTGGCCACTGGCGTTGCGCTTGTGGTGCTCACGGTGATCTTCGGCTGGCTGGTCTTTGGCCGCTACGTCCTGAACGCGACACCCACCTGGGTCGAACAGGTCGCCCTTTTGCTGGTGATGCTCATCGCGTTTCTGGGGGCGGCGGTGGGCGTGCACGAACACACGCATCTGTCGGTGTCGCTTGTGCGCAGTGCAGTACCCCGGCGCGTGCGCTCCGCCCTGGTCGTCGCCTCCGACACGCTCATGGCGGGCTTTGGGGCGCTCATGCTCTGGTATGGCTGGCAACTCACCGTCTTCAAATGGGGGTCTCTGATCCCGCTGATCCAGGTGCCCGAGGGCCTGCGATCGCTGCCCTTGACCGTGGGCGGCGGCCTGATCCTGCTGTTTTCGCTGGGTCACCTGGTGCGCGTCGCACTGGGCGCGGATTGGCGCACGGACAGCATGGAATAGGACCAGGCCATGGGAATCGCAGTCCTTCTGGGCGCTTTCGCCCTGTGTGTGCTGATCGGCACGCCGGTTGCCTTTGCGCTCGGCATCTCGGCCATCATTGCCTTCTGGTTCGAAGGCCTGCCGCTGATGATCGGCTTTCAGCGGATCATCTCGGGCATCAACGTGTTCGCCCTCATGGCCATCCCGTTCTTCATCTTCGCGGGCGAGTTGATGTTCCACGGCGGCATCGCAATGCGCCTGGTCCGGTTTGCCCAGGCCGCCGTCGGCGCGGTGCGCGGGGGCCTGGGCATCGTCAACGTGTTTTCCTCCATGCTCTTCGGGGGCATCTCGGGGTCGGCCATCGCCGACATCTCGGCCCTGGGGTCGATCCTGGTGCCAGTGATGAAGGAAAAGGGCTATGACGCCGACTATGCCGTCAACGTCACCGTGACATCGTCCATCGCGGGCATCATCATCCCGCCCAGCCACAACATGATCATCTTCGCAATTGCCGCGGGCGGGGGCATCTCGATCTCCAAGCTCTTTCTGGCCGGCGTCGTGCCGGGCATCCTGATGTGCGTCTGCCTTGCGGCCGCCGCCTATCTCGTGGCCGTCAAACGCGGCTACAGCGCCGAGACATTCCCCGGCTGGACCGCCCTTGTGATCGCCTTCCTGGGCGCAATCCCGGGGCTTCTGACCGCCGTGATCATCGTCGGAGGCGTGCTGTCGGGCGTGTTCACCGTGACAGAATCCGGGGCCTTCGGCGCGCTTTACGCCTTTCTCGTCACGCTGCTGGTCTACCGCAGTATCACCTTTGACAAGTTCAAGACGGCGGTGCTGCAATCCGTGCGCACCACGGCCATGGTCATGATCCTGATCGCCTGTGCCGGGGCCTTCGCCTATATGCTGACATTCTACCGGGTCCCGGTCAAAACGGTGGACCTGCTGACGGGATTGACCGAAAACCCGATCCTGATCCTGCTGATGATCAACCTTGTCCTGCTGATCCTGGGCATGATCATGGACATGGCCGCGCTGATCCTCATCTGCACCCCGATCTTCCTGCCCGTCGCCAACAGCCTTGGCATCGATCCGCTGCAATTCGGGATGATCCTGCTGGTCAATCTGGGGCTAGGCCTGTGCACACCGCCGGTCGGATCGTGCCTGTTCGTGGGCTGCGCGGTTGGCAAACTGCCCATGGAAAAAGCGGTCAGAACCATCTGGCCCTTCTACATCGCCATTCTGGTCGCGCTCATGCTGATCACATTCGTGCCCGCCATTTCCCTCACCCTGCCGTCGCTGATCGGGGGCTAGGGCGGGGCGCGGGCTGCGCCCCCCTACTGATGGCGCGCTGCTTTGCCCGGACGAACCAAAGCGCCGCTCCCGACCCGCCGCCGCCACGGGGGGCAAGCGCTCAAAGCGTGCGGGTCATGAAAACGCTCAGCGGATCGACTACATAGCTGCCAAAGGGCGGGCAGTCCTGGAACCCATGCGCGGCATATAGCGCGCGGGCCGGGGCAAATTCCTCTGCTGATCCGGTCTCAAGGCTCAGGCGGGTCAACCCGGTGTCGCGCGCATGGCCCATCAAGGCCTGCAGCACGGCTCGGGCCACGCCACGACCGCGTGCTTCGGCGGCGGTGTGCATGGATTTCAACTCGCCGTGACCGGGCGCAATCTCGGTCACGGCACCAACGCCCAGAACAGCATCGCCGTCCCGCGCGGCAAAAAGCACCGCCTCGTTCTCAAGCAGCGTGCCGGGTTCCATCACGTGACAGCTTTCGGCGGGGGATGTGGCACGCATCAGTGCGAAATGCCGGACCAGCAGCGCCTCAATCTCGGGCGCATCCGGCCGGGCGCGGGCGACCGCAACACTCACAGCGGCGGCCCCACAAAGTCGACGCCGTATTTCGCGCCCAGCGCTTCAATCTCTGCCTGCTCCGATCCCGGTCCAATCCCCTTTGCCGACGCCTCGGTAAAAAACCCATCGCCGCCACCGGGCGACAGGGTGATTAGGACCACCGATCCTTCAGGGGCCAGCCCCTTGAACGCGTGCACCGTGCCCATGGGGATCAACACGGTGTCACCCGGTCCCGCCTCCAATGGCTGACCGTCCGCCTCGAACAGGATACGTCCGCGCAAAACGACGAAAAGCTCGGTCGCATCGGTGTGGATATGACGCGGCGGGCCCGCGCCCTCGGGCACGTCCTCTTCCCAAACCGACGGGGTGGTCGCATCGCCCGACACGTGAATGCGCCGGGGCAGGCCAAAGGCATCATTGCGGGCGCCACCGCCCGCAGGCGTGTGGACGGCACCGGCCATCAGTGGGTCCAGGCCCCGCGTCGGTTGGTGGCGAAATTCTCGCCGTAACCGCCGGGCCGGATGTTGGCCTTGCGCCTGTTGGGCTCTTGCACCTGCGCGTCGATGCCATGCTCCTTTGCATAGTCCAGCGCCGCGTCCTTGGTGTCGAACGGGATCTTGACCTGCGCCTGCGTGTCCGACGACGACGTCCAGCCCATCAACGGGTCCACCGACCGCGCTTCGGATTGGGCAAATTCCAGCACCCAATGCTTGGTCTTGGCGGTGCCCGACGACATCGCGGTCTTGGCGGGTTGGTAGATGCGTGCGCGCATGGGCTGGCTCCTGAACTGGCTGGCCAATATATCGGGAATTCCACGCCCTGCCGCAAGATGCGAATTGTCTCAGATCACGCGCGTGCCATATGTCATCCATGCATGATCCGGCACCATTGATCGACTGGGTTCTGACCACAGGCCGCCTGCAGGGGCTGAAGGCGCTGACCGACGGGCTGGGCGCACGGCTGCGCGCGGCGGGTGTTCCCCTGATGCGCCTGCGTCTGGGGATGCGCACCACCCACCCGCTCACGGCTGCCGTCAGTTTCATCTGGGACCCGGATGATGTCGAGCCGCCCGATGACCAGCTGCGCGCCGATCATGGGATGGAAAACCGGTCCACCTATGTGGGCAGTCCCATGGAGATCATCGTCAGAACCGAAGCGCCCTACCGTCGCAGGCTGGATGGCAATTTGGGCGACGATGACCACCTTGTCCTGCACGAACTCAAAGCCCGCGGTGCCACCGACTGGTACGGTCGGCCCATCGCTTTCGTCAGTGGCACCTTTGGCATCGTCATTTTCGTGGCCGATGGTCCCGGCTTCAGCGACGCCGATATCGCCCTGCTCGACACCCTGTCTGACGTGCTGGCGCCCATCGCAGAAGCGCATGGCAACCGCCACCTCGCCACCGCCATCGCCACCAGCTATCTGGGCCCACGCACGGGCCAGCGCGTGCTGGACGGCCAGATCACCCGCGGCGACATCGAAACGACCGAAGCCGCGATCCTGTTTTCCGACATCCGCGGCTGGACCGCCCTGAACGCCGCCGAACCACCCGACCGCGTGCTGGACGTCGCCAACCGGTATTTCGAAGTCATGTCCGACGCCATCGACAACAATGGCGGCGAAATCCTGAAATTCATGGGCGACGGCGTGCTCGCCCTGTTCCCCTCCGATGGCAGCGAGGCGGGCAAGGTACAGGCGTGCCGACAAGCGCTCAGCGCAGCACACGCCGCCCTCGGCATCGCCGCGCTGGCCGACTTGCCCGTCCCCTTCGGCACCGGCATCCACTATGGCGCACTGCTCTATGGCAATGTCGGTGCCCGTGAACGGATCGACTTCACCGTGCTGGGTCAGTCCGTCAACATCGCCAGCCGGGTCGAGGCGTTCTGCGGCAGGCTCGGTGAACCGGTCCTGATCTCGGACATCGTGGCCCAGCTTTCGGGCATGCCCGTCCGGCACGCGGGCACCGAGGCGCTGAAAGGGCTGGACGCGCCGATGCGGCTCTACGCTCCTGCCAATACCTGACAGCAAAGCGTCGCACCCACTTGCGCCCGACCCGCTTTGCGCCAACTTAGCGGCATGGCCTATGCACACACCGATTCCACCGAGACCACCTACCTCGCCAACCCGGCCGAGGATGTCCGCACCCGCCTGAAACTCGAAGGCGGCAAAGCGCTGGTGATGAATACCGAGTTCAAGCCCGCAGGCGACCAGCCCACCGCGATCAAGGAACTGTCCCAAGGGGTCCTGGACGGCGACCGCGATCAGGTGCTCTTGGGCGCGACCGGCACGGGCAAGACCTACACCATGGCCAAGGTGATCGAAGAAACCCAGCGCCCCGCCATCATCCTCGCCCCCAACAAAACGCTGGCGGCGCAATTATACGGCGAATTCAAAGGGTTCTTCCCCGACAACGCCGTCGAATACTTCGTCAGCTACTACGACTACTACCAGCCCGAAGCCTACGTCGCGCGGTCCGACACCTACATAGAAAAAGAATCTCAGATCAACGAACAGATCGACCGCATGCGCCATTCGGCCACGCGCGCCCTTCTGGAACGCGATGACGTGATCATCGTGGCGTCCGTCTCCTGCATCTATGGCATCGGGAGTGTTGAGACCTACGGCGCGATGACACAAGACCTCAAGGTCGGCAAGGACTACGACCAGCGGCAAGTGATGGCCGACCTGATCGCCCAGCAGTACCGCCGCAACGACCAGGCCTTCCAACGCGGGTCCTTCCGCGTGCGCGGCGACAGCCTTGAGATCTTCCCCGCCCACCTCGAAGACCGGGCATGGAAGTTGTCTTTCTTCGGCGAAGAACTGGAATCCATCACCGAATTCGACCCCCTGACCGGCGAAAAGGCCGACACGCTCGACCACATCCGCGTCTACGCCAACTCGCACTACGTGACACCCAAACCGACGATGAACCAAGCCATCATCGGCATCAAAAAAGAACTGAAGATCCGGCTCGACCAGCTGGTCGGCGAAGGCAAACTGCTCGAAGCGCAGCGGCTCGAACAGCGCACCAACTTCGATCTGGAAATGCTCGAAGCCACGGGCGTCTGCAACGGCATCGAAAACTACTCGCGCTACCTCACGGGCCGTGCGCCGGGCGAACCGCCCCCCACGCTCTTCGAATTCATCCCCGACAACGCCATCGTGTTCGCCGACGAAAGTCACGTCTCCGTCCCCCAGATCGGCGGCATGTACAAGGGCGACTACCGGCGCAAGTTCACGCTGGCCGAACACGGCTTCCGCCTGCCAAGCTGCATGGACAACCGCCCCCTCAAGTTCGAGGAATGGGACGCCATGCGCCCCCAATCCGTCTTCGTCTCGGCCACCCCCGCGGCGTGGGAGATCGAGCAAACGGGCGGTGTCTTCACAGAACAGGTCATCCGCCCCACCGGCCTTTTGGACCCCGAGGTCGAAATCCGCCCGGTCGAAATGCAGGTCGACGATCTGCTTGACGAAGTGCGCAAGGTGGCGGCCAATGGCATGCGCACCCTCTGCACCACGCTGACCAAGCGCATGGCCGAAGACCTGACCGAATACATGCACGAACAGGGCATCCGCGTGCGCTATATGCACTCCGACATCGACACGCTCGAACGGATCGAAATCCTGCGCGACCTGCGGCTTGGGGCCTTCGACGTGCTGATCGGCATCAACCTGCTGCGTGAGGGGCTCGACATCCCCGAATGCGGCCTCGTCGCGATCCTGGATGCGGACAAGGAGGGGTTCCTGCGGTCCGAGAC
>JBCDEK010000111.1:0-8389 GCA_039179785.1 Pseudomonadota bacterium
TACAAGAACTTCGACCCGCGCGCGACGGTGATGAAACAGTCCGCCGATGAGGTTTTGGAACTGCTGGGGGTTGAGAACAACCCGGTTCTGGCGGTTGCGAAGGAACTGGAACAGGCGGCGCTGGCCGATCCCTATTTCGCCGAGAAAAAGCTGTTCCCGAACGTGGACTTCTATTCTGGCGTCATTCTCGAAGCGATGGGCTTCCCCACATCGATGTTTACCCCGATCTTTGCGCTATCGCGCACGGTGGGCTGGATTTCGCAGTGGAAAGAAATGATCGCCGATCCGCAAAACAAGATCGGCCGCCCGCGCCAACTGTATCTGGGTGAGACGTCGCGAGATTACGTCGACATCGAGAGCCGGTAATCCTAACAAGCCCCCCGCCCCGCGCGGGGGCTTTTCGTTGAAAATCCCCTAGGTCTCTTGGGATTGTTCAACATGGCGCAACAATCTCACTGCTGAATTGACGCCAACTCACATCACCCCTACCACTGGCTCCGGTGGTATATGTACTGGGGGTTTGTACGATGATGTTTGGCATTGCTTTGCTGGGGCTGTTGGGGATCGCGTTGGTCGTTGAAATCACGGATGACGATGATGATGATACTTCCACAACGTCCGATGAACCAGGCAACCCCGAGGGAACCCGTGAAGAGGGCACCGAGGACGCAGATCTGTTAGACACCGGCGGCGGCGATGACACCGTGTTCGGGGGCGAAGGCGACGACGCTTTGCTCACCGGTACCGGGGACGACCGTGCGTTTGGCGGGGATGGCGGTGATCTTGTCTTGGGCGAGCAGGGCGATGACTTCCTGCGTGGCGGCGCGAACGATGATTTCGTGAACGGTGGTTTGGGCGAAGACACATTGTTTGGAGATGCGGGCAACGATGCCCTGGACGGCACAGATGTGATCGACATAGCAGGTATTTTTGAAGCGAGCCGACAAGCGGCTGCCGATGAAGAAGAGCTTGACGAGGATGACTTGGCCGCGTTCATCGACCCGTCACGTGAGATGGGCGAAGCTGATACCCTGAATGGCGGTGTTGGCGATGACATCCTGATCGCGGGCAGCAATGACGTGGTGAGCACCGGCACGGGGTCGGACGAGGTTTCAATTGGTGATTGGGTGATACCGGGTGAGCCCGTTGAAATCGTGGACTTCGACGTGGAAGAAGACACTATTGTCTATAACTTCGTCGAAGGCACGACACCGCCGAATGTCACCTTTGGGGAAACGGACGATGGTCTATCGGTCGTCCTTGCAGATGAAGAGATTATCGCAGCCCTTCAAGGTGTCGACTTCCAGGACCTTCAGAATGCCAATCCAACGATCCTATTGGTCCCATTCTAAAATCGCCAAGGCGCGCAATAATGCAGCTATGTTGGTGGCAAATGCCCAGGCGAAGGCTGGTGTGTCACCGCCCCTCGAAGCTCGGCTTGCGCTTTTCGACAAAGGCCAGCACGCCTTCGCGGAAGTCACGGCTCTGACCGCAAGCGCCCTGTTCGGACGCTTCGCTTGCCATCTGCGCCTCAAGATCATTACCCCAGCTTTGGCGGATCACCCGCTTGGCTGCGGCAAAGGCCTGGGTCGGCCCGGTTGACAGATGCGCAACGCGGGCCTTCCAATGCGCCTCGAACGCGTCATCGGCGACGGCCTCCCAGATCATGCCCCACTCGTCCGCCTGCCGCGCTGTGATCTTTTCGGCGAACAAGGCTGCGCCCATGGCCTTGGCCATACCCATCGTGCGCGGCATCACGTATGTCCCGCCTGCATCCGGGATCAGCCCGATCCGGGTAAAGGCTTGCAGGAAATACGCGCTTTCGGATGCGATCACCACGTCGCAGGCCAGTGCCAGATTGGCCCCTGCCCCGGCGGCGGCGCCATTGACCACGGCCACGGTTGGGACCGGGCAATCAACAATGGCAGTCAGCATCGGCGTGTATTCGTCGCGCAGCGTCCGTTCAAGATCAAGGTTGGACGCGTTGGCACGATCCCCAAGGTCCTGGCCAGAACAAAACGCGCGCCCTGCCCCGGTCAGCACAACCACACGCGCGGTCTTGCCTGCATGGGTCACCGCGACTTCGATCTCGGCGCGCATCTGTGTGGTCAACGCGTTCATCTTGTCTGGCCGGTTCAACGTGATGATGGCTGCGCCGTCTTCGGTCGCATAGGTGAGCGTCTCGTAATTCATGGCCGGTGTCCCTTCAGGTTCCGATCCTCAATATCAAACCGATCAGTTTAGAAAAGCCCCGACGCGCGGTCACTCGTCCATAATCTCGCGCAAACGGCGGCTTTCCTCGTCGCTCAAGCTGGGGTCAGTGGCCACGGGCGCGGTGCTGCGTCCGCGCAAGTAGCCAACGCCGATCCCCGCCGCGAGCAGGAACATCAGCGGTCCCGCCGCCCATAGCAGCCAATTCGCTCCAGAGGTGCGCGGCGTCATCAGAACAAACTCACCATAGCGTTCGACAAAGAAGTCCACGATCTCGTCATTGCTCTGCCCCGCCGCCACTTGCTCACGGATCGCACGCCGCGCGTCCACGGCCCATTGCGCATTCGATGAGGCGACGGATTCAGACTGGCACACGACACATCGCAGCGCATGGTCCAATTCACGCGCCCGCGCCTCTTGTGCCGCATCCGGCAACATCTCGGTGGGGTCAAGGGCAAGGGCTGCGCTGCTCAGCATCAGCCAGAACAGAACCACCAGCCGCCTCATTCCGCAGGCACCGCGGCCTGTTTCGGCTTGCGCGCCCCTGATGCGACGCGGAACCGCCGGTCACTCAGCGACAGCAGTCCGCCAAGCGACATCAGTGCACACCCGATCCAAATCCAGTTCGTGAGCGGTTTGATATAGGTGCGCACGGCCCAACCGCCGCCCACCTGTTCGTCGCCAATGACCACATACACGTCCCGCGCCAGATCATAGTCGATCCCCGCCTCGGTCGTGGGCATCTGCGCCACCGGATAAATCCGCTTTTCGGGCCGCAGCTGAGCAATCTCATCGCCGTCTTGCGACAGGGTGATAAACGCCATGGTCGACAGGTAGTTCGGCCCTTCCACATTCTCCACCGCGTCAAGCCGGAGATCATAGCCGTCAACGGTGAACTGCTCACCGATCTGCGCCACGCGAATATCCTCGGTTTGCCAGGCCGTCAGCCCCGCCACACCGATCATCGTGACACCCAGACCCGCATGCGCAACGGTCTTGCCCCAGTCCGCACGCGGCAAGCGCCACAACCGCGCAAACGTAAAGGTCTTGCCTGTCCGCGACGCCACATCCACCAGCGCACCCATCACCAGCCAAGCGCCCAGAAACGCGCCCAGCGGACCGGTCAGCGGCTTGCCAGTGTTCATTGCCCAGGCCAGCCCGCCAAAGGCCAAAGCCAGCACGAACACATAGCGCAAGGGCCGCATCGCGCGCCCGATCTGCCCCCGCTTCCACGGGATCATGGCACCCACGGGTAAGATAAGCCCAAGGATCACCATAAAGGGTGTGAATGCCATGTTGAAAAACGGCGGCCCCACGCTCAGCTTACGGTCAAAGAACATCTCGGCCACAAGCGGCCACATTGTGCCCACGAAAACCACAAAACAGCTCACAGCCAGCAGGACATTGTTGGCCACAAGCGCGCTTTCGCGGCTCACCATGCCAAAGACGCCCCGCGCCTCCATCACACCGGCGCGCAGGGCAAACAGCACCAGAGCGCCCCCCATGAAAAAGCCCATGATCATCAGGATGAACACACCGCGTTCCGGGTCGTTGGCAAAGGCATGCACCGAGGTCAGCAGCCCCGAGCGCACAATAAACGTACCAATCAGCGAAAACCCAAAAGCCAGGATGGCAAGCAGAATGGTCCAGGATTTCAGGCTTTCGCGCTTCTCCACCACGATGGCCGAATGGAGCAGTGCTGCCGCCAGCAACCAAGGCATGAACGAGGCGTTCTCGACCGGGTCCCAGAACCAGAACCCGCCCCAACCAAGCTCATAGTACGCCCACCACGACCCCAGCGCGATGCCAATGGTCAGAAACACCCATGCCGCCAGCGTCCAGGGCCGCACCCAGCGCCCCCATGCTGCATCCACACGCCCCTCGATCAGCGCAGCCACGGCGAAGGAAAACGCCATGCTCAGACCCACATAGCCAAGGTACAAAAACGGCGGATGAAAGGCCAAGCCGGGATCCTGCAACAGCGGGTTCAGGTCCTGCCCGTCAAAGGGCGGCACGGCCAGACGTACAAATGGGTTCGACGTAAACAGGATAAAGGCCAGAAATGCGACACCGATAGCGCCCTGCACCGCCAGAACCCGGGCGCGCAACGTTGGTGGCAGATTATCCCCAAACCATGCCGCCATCGCGCCAAATAGTGCCACGATCAGCACCCACAACAGCATCGATCCCTCGTGGTTTCCCCACGTGCCCGAAATCTTGTAGAGCATGGGCTTCGCCGAATGGCTGTTCAGCACGACCAATCGCAGCGAAAAATCCGAGACAATAAACGCCCACATCAGCGCCGCAAAGGAAAACGCGATCAGCACAAACTGCAGCGATGCCGCGGGTTCAGCCACCGCCATCCACCGCGCATCGCGTCGCCATGCGCCCACCAGCGGCACGGTGGCCTGCACAATGGCGATCAGAAACGCGAGGACGAGAGCGAAATGGCCGAGTTCTGTGATCATACTTGGGTTATATGCGGCGCGCTACGCCACGCCAATGCCCTTGCCGTTTATGTCGCATGCGGTGCCTAAGTTCCCCGCAACACCGTTGGTCGTTGGAGTAGAAAAGCGATCCAGCGGGCACTTCACTTTGAATGGTGAGAATGAACCAAAGCGTTCGTCAATGACGCATGACGCGTCGGGAATATCCGCGCAGGCGAGCGGGTCAACGCTGACGGAAAAGTTTGCGAACACCCCTGTGACACCGCCAAGCGTCTGCTTTCTTTGGATTTATCATGCGCTTTGATCGCCAGTAGACCGGTTTCAAGGACCTTTTGGGTGATTTCCACCCATCGTCCGGGAAGTCTCTGCGGTAGGCGTGTTACAACGCACGTTCCAAGACAGTGTTGAAACCGTCAACGCTGTCGACGGGCATGTCATCAAAATCCAACGCGGTCCCGGCGTTTATGGGCGACGCACAACGTAATCCGGCACAATTCCAGCCCGCGCGATGGCCGCCCGTACGTCCTGTCCCGCGAAAAAGCCGTAGTCCGAAATCAATGCCGACGCGATCCCAGCACTCTGCGCGCCCAGAATGTCGGTGTGCAGACTGTCGCCCACCATCACGACGCGGGATTTGTTGACCGGGCCCAACCGATCAAACGCCAGATCAAAGATGTTGGCAAAGGGCTTGCCAAAAAACCGCGGGACCACCTGCGTCCGGTCTGCCAGGCGGTGCGCGAAATGGCCAGGCTCTGCGGAAAAGCCTGTCTCGCGCGGGGCGACAATGTCGGGATTGCCCACCAGCACCGGGCGCGGGCGCCGTGCCATTGCGGCTTCCAAAAGCGCCTGCCGCGGCTCGGTCCAGGCGGCCGAGCCCACCAGCAGAAACCCGTCCACGGCGTCATAGGCGTCCGGCTCTTCCTCCAGATAGGTCAGGTTCAGCCCTTCGAGATCGCGCAGGCCGGTGCTGCGCGTGGCCATCAGCCCCCAGTGTAGCCGTTCCTCCGCCTCCAGCCCCGCCAGCAACGTTTTGCGGCTGGTGATCACGTCCTCGGGGGCAAAGTCATAGCCCAGTCGCGTGTATTTCTCCATCAAGCTCGCATGGGGAAACCCCGCGGCGTTTGACACGACCAGCACCCGTTTACCCGCCGCTTTCAGCGCCCGGACACGCTCGGGCGTGCCCGCAATCGCGGTCTCTCCGATGTTCAGCACGCCAAAGGCATCAAGCAGGAAAGCATCGAACTTTTCGGCAAGGTCATCCAAGGTTTCGATGCTCCGATAGTGGCTATCGGCCTGGGCGGCGTCGGGCAGACGGTGGCGCACGGCCTCATAGGCGCGAAACGCGTCCTCTGCGGTAATGGCGCTCAAATGATCGCTCCGCGCACCTTGGCCGACACCCATTCGCTGATCACCACAGCGGCCAGGATCACGATCAGGATCAGGCTGACCTGCGGCCACGCCAGCACGTTGAGAGAGGCCGAAAGCTGCAACCCGATGCCGCCCGCACCAACCAGCCCCAGCACGGTGGATTCGCGAATATTGATGTCCCAGCGGAACACGGCGATACCGGCGAAGGCGGGCAGGACCTGTGGCACGATCCCATAGGCCATGACCTGCCAGCGGCTGGCACCCGTGGCGGTGATTGCCTCGACCTGGGTGTGGTCGATCTCTTCAATCGCCTCGTAAAGCAGCTTGGAGCAAAATCCGATGGACCGGATGGCAATGGCAATGACCCCGGCAAAGACACCGGGCCCGATGATGGCGATCAGCAAAAGCGCCCAGATTAGCGAGTTGATCGACCGTGTCGACACGATGATAAGTAGGGCAATGGGCCGGATGAACAGCGCCGACGGCGTGGTGTTCCGGGCGGCCAGAAACGCCACAGGCACGGCCAGACACAACGCGATCATGGTGCCCAGCGTCGCGATGTTCAGCGTGTCCCAGATGGGGCGGCCCAACTGCGTGATGTATTCCCACCGGGGCGGCGTGGCGCGGGTCCAGATATCGTTGGCGATGCGCGGCGCATCCCAGACAAAGAACCACGTCGTCGCCTCCGAGATGATCTGCCAGCAATAGACAAACACCGCCACGCCCAGCAGCCATCCCATCCAGCGCACAAGACTTTCGCCGCTGGTGCGGCGGCGCCAGATTTGCGTGCCGTCTTGGTCATGAACCGGCATTACTGAACCCTCGCGCGGATGATGCCGGAGAGGTATTCAAGCGCCATCACGATCCCGATGATCAGCAGCAGAATGGCCGCCGCAGTGTCATATTCATAGCGGTCAAAGGCAGTGTTCAGCGTGGCCCCGATCCCCCCTGCCCCGACCAGACCAAGGATCGCGCTTTCACGAAAGTTGATGTCGATCCGGTACATCGAAAGCCCCACCAGCCGCGGCATGACCTGTGGCTGCACACCGTAATTGATCCACTGCATCCAGCGCGCCCCGCCGGCCTTGATCGCTTCGGCCTGCACCTTGTCCATGGCCTCGATATCCTCGGCCAACAGCTTTGACAGAAAGCCGATCGTGGCAAAAGACAGCGTCAGGAACCCGGCCAGCGGACCAAAGCCAAAGATAGCAACCAGCAGGATGGCCACGATGATTTCCTGCAATGCCCGGCTGATGGCGACGATCCCCCGGCAGATCACATAGACCGGCAAGGGCGCGATGTTGCGCGCCGCCCCCAGACCGATGGGGATCGAAATCAGGATGCCCACAACCGACGCAGCCACCGTCATTACGATGCTTTCCACCAGCCCGCTCCAGAGATCGCTCCAGCGTGACAGGAAATCGGGGCTGGTGAACGCGATGACAAAGGCCCATCCCCGGTCCAACCCGTCATAGACGCGGCCCCAATCGACCTCGATCGTCATGAATGCGGCGATCAGATAGGCCACAAAGCCCGCAATCAGCGCCCACCGCAGTGCCGCGTTCTTGATAAAGGCGGGCTTGCGCCAGCCCTTGCCCAGCATGTCGTCCAACTCGCGATGGCTCATTCCGCGGCCTCGATGCCGGTGCCATCCTCGTCGTCCACCTTCTCGATGGTGGCTTCCCAATCTTCCTCGCCGTAAATCTCGGTCAGCTTGTCGGGCGTCAGGCCGGTCGGCAGCCCGTCATAGACAATCTCTCCGAACCTCAGGCCCACGACGCGGGGCACGAACATCTGGGCCAGCGCCACGTCATGGATGTTGATGATCGCGGCCAGCCCCCGTTCCTTGCAGAGTTCGGTAATCAGCCGCATGATCTGGCGGCTGGTCTTGGGATCAAGCGATGCGGTCGGTTCATCGACCAGCAGCAGTTTCGGGTTCTGGATCAGCGCGCGGCAGATGCCAACCCGCTGGCGCTGCCCGCCTGACAGCTCGTCGGCGCGCTTGTCAGCCATGTGCAGCAGCCCCACCCGGTCGAGCAGGCGAAACGCTTCGTCCACATCCGATTGCGGATAGCGGCGCAGGAAGCTGCGCCAGAACCCCACATACCCCAACCGCCCGGACAGGACGTTTTCCATCACCGTCAGCCGTTCGACCAATGCGTATTCCTGAAAGATCATGCCCATCTCGCGCCGCACCTTGCGCAGACCGCCGGAACTGAGTTTGACCAGATCCACATCCTCCAGCATCACCGCGCCGCTGGTGGGTTCCACCAGCCGGTTGATGCAGCGGATCATGGTCGATTTGCCCGCGCCCGATGGCCCGATCAGCGCCAGCACCTGCCCCTTGGGCACGTCCAGGTCAA
>JBCDEK010000109.1:0-8973 GCA_039179785.1 Pseudomonadota bacterium
CACCGACGATCTGGGCGTTGGCCCAAACACGGTCTATGCCCTCACCCAACCCTTCCTCGGCGACACGCATGACGCGCTGACGCGCCGTGGCGCCCGGCACCTGCCCGCCCCGTTCCCATTTGGAGAAGAGGGCACGACGCAATGGCTGGCCGCCATCGCCACCGAATTCGGCGTCGCCCCCGACCTTTTCGAGAAAGTCACAGCAGCCCCCCGCGCCCGCGCCCGCAAGGCCATTGCTCAAGCGGCCGAGACGCTGAACGGCAAGTCCATCTTCTTCTTCCCCGACAGCCAGCTCGAAATCCCGCTGGCCCGCTTCCTCACCCGAGAATGCGGCATGAACGCCATCGAGGTCGGTGCCCCCTTCATCCACAAAGGCATCGTCGGCCCCGATCTCGACCTGCTGGCCGAAGGGCCGACGATCTCCGAAGGCCAAGACGTCGATCTACAGCTTGACCGCGCCAAAGCCGCCAAACCCGACCTGACCGTCTGCGGCCTCGGCCTCGCCAACCCGCTGGAGGCTGAAGGGCTTGCCACAAAATGGGCCATCGAGTTGGTCTTCACTCCAGTCCATTTCTACGAACAGGCGGGTGACCTCGCGGGCCTCTTCTCCCGCCCCATCCGCCGCGCCGACCTCCTGAAGCTGGAGGCGTCGTAATGCTTCATTGTTCTAAAAATATGCATTTGGACGGCTGCCCATGAAGCTGACCGTCTGGACATATGAGGGCCCGCCCCATGTCGGCGCCATGCGAGTGGCCACCGGCATGCGCGACCTGCACTACGTGCTGCACGCGCCCCAAGGCGACACCTACGCCGACCTGCTGTTCACCATGATCGAACGGCGCGACCATCGCCCGCCGGTCACCTACACCACGTTCCAGGCCCGCGATCTCGGAGCGGACACTGCCAACCTGTTCAAAACGGCGGCACAAGACGCCTATGACCGGTTCAAGCCGCAAGCCATCATCGTGGGTGCCTCCTGCACGGCCGAGTTGATCCAGGACGACCCCGGCGGCATGGCCGAAACCATGGGCCTGCCGGTCCCCATCATCCCGCTGGAACTGCCCAGCTACCAGCGCAAGGAAAACTTCGGCGCGGACGAGACGTTCTTCCAGATCGTCAAGACACTCGCCAAACCGATGGAGCGGACAAAACAGATCACGGCCAACCTGATCGGTCCCACAGCCCTTGGCTTCCGCCACCGCGACGACATCCAGGAAGTCACCGCGCTGCTGTCGGACATGGGGGTAAGTGTCAACGTTGTGGCCCCCATGACATCCTCGCCCGCCGACATCGCCCGCATGGGTGCAGCCCATTTCAACGTGCTGATGTATCCCGAAACCGCCGAATCCGCGGCACGCTGGATGGAACGGGAACTCGACCAACCCTACACCAAAACCGTGCCGATCGGTGTCGGAGCCACCCGCGATTTCATCGCCGAAGTGGCCGCGATCAGCGGCAATGAGGCTTATCTCGACACCTCCCGCCTCCGCCTACCCTGGTACTCCAAATCCGTGGACAGCACGTACCTCACAGGCAAGCGCATCTTCCTCTTCGGCGACGGCACCCACGTGCTGGCCGCCGCCCGCATCGCCAAGGACGAGATGGGCTTCGAAGTGGTTGGCATGGGCTGCTACAACCGCGAAATGGCCCGGCCCGTCCGGGCAAAGGCCAAAGAAATGGGCCTGACCGCCACGATTACCGACGACTACCTTGAGGTTGAACGCACCATCGAGGCGTTGCAGCCCGAAATGATCCTCGGCACCCAGATGGAACGCCACATCGGCAAGCGCCTCGGCATCCCCTGCGCCGTCATCTCCGCCCCCGTGCATGTCCAGGACTTTCCCGCCCGCTACTCGCCGCAGATGGGGATCGAAGGCGCGAACGTCATCTTCGACACATGGGTCCACCCGCTGGTCATGGGGCTGGAAGAGCACCTGTTGCACATGTTCCGCGAGGATTTCGAGTTTCACGATGCCGCCGGTCCCTCGCACCATGGCAGCCATGCGCCCAAGCCCGAGGACACAGGGGGGCCAGCCCCCCAGCCTGCGGCTTCCCCCCGGAGTTTATCTGGCAAGATGACTGAAGGATCGGTGATCTGGCGCGCCGATGCCGAAAAAGAGCTGAAGAAGATCCCCTTCTTCGTGCGGGGCAAGGCCCGTCGCAACACGGAAACCTTTGCCGCCGAACGTGGCGTGGGCGAGATTTCCGTCGACACCCTGTACGAGGCCAAGGCCCATTATGCGCGATGACACGCACATAGAGGGGCGCATGCCCGGCTACCGCGTGGTCATCATCACGCTGGACAGTCACGCGGCGGGTCCCGCCCGGCGTGCGATGGAGACGTTGTCCAAAGACTATCCCGGGCTTGATCTGCAAATCCACGCCGCTGCCGAATGGGGCGAATCCGAAGCTGCATTCCAAGCCGCGGAAGAGGCGGTGATGCACGGCGACATCATCATCTCGAACCTTCTGTTCCTCGAAGAACACGTGGCCCGCATCCTGCCCGCGCTGAAGGCGCGTCGCGATCACTGCGACGCCATGGTGGGCATCATCGCGGATGCCGAAGTCGTCAAGCTGACCCGCATGGGCACGCTGGATATGCAGGCCCCGCCCTCGACCATGGGCAAGCTGATGAAGCGGTTGCGCGGGTCGTCAAAACCCAAGACTGAGGACGGCGCCAAGAAGATGGCGATGCTACGTCGCCTGCCCAAGATCCTCAAATTCATACCCGGCAAGGCGCAGGACCTGCGCGCCTGGTTCCTGGTCATGCAATACTGGCTGGGCGGCTCCGATGACAACGTGCGGGCCATGATCCAGTTCCTGCTGAACCGCTACGCCACCTCCGCCGATTGGGCGGACCGGCCCGAAGCGGCGCTGCCCGTCGATTATCCCGACACCGGCCTCTATCACTCCGAATTGCCTGCGCGTATCACCACCGACGCCGCCGACATCCCTGGCCCGAAAGGGGCGGAGATGACCGTAGGCATTGTCATGCTGCGGTCCTACGTGCTGGCGGGCGACACCGCCCATTATGACGGCGTGATCCGTGCGTTCGAGGCGCGCGGCATGCGCGTCCTGCCCGCCTTCGCCGGGGGGCTCGATGCCCGCCCCGCCATCGACACCTATTTCAAAGGTCAGGTGGATGCGCTGGTGTCCCTGACCGGGTTCTCGCTTGTCGGGGGCCCCGCCTACAACGACAACGAAGCCGCCATTGAGGTGCTGGCCGACCTCGATGTGCCCTACCTTGCCGCGCATGCGCTTGAATTCCAGACGCTGGGCCAATGGGCAGACAGCACCGGCGGCCTTGGCCCTATCGAAACGACCATGCTGGTCGCCCTGCCCGAACTCGACGGGGCCACCTGCCCCACCGTCTTTGGCGGACGGCTTGGCCCCGAGGGGTGCGACGGGTGCAACCACAATTGTCAGGCGGGTGAACCCAAAGCGATGGTGCCCTGTCCGGAACGCATCGACAGCCTCGCCGAAAAGGCCCTGCGCCTGGGCCGTTTGCGCCGCAAAGAAAACGCGGACAAGAAGGTCGCCATCGTCCTCTTTGGCTTCCCCCCAAATGCAGGCGCTGTCGGAACAGCCGCCTATCTGTCTGTTTTCGAAAGCCTTTTCAACACACTACATGCCATGCACGCGCGCGGCTACAATGTGGATCTGCCGGAAACCGTCGACGCCCTGCGCGCGCAGGTCCTGCAAGGCAACGCCCCCCACTACGGGCAAGAGGCACATGTCGCGGCCCATGTGGATGCCGACACCATCGTACGAACGTCGCCGCATCTGGCAGAAGTCGAAGCGGTCTGGGGACCTGCTCCCGGTCGCATCCAGTCCGACGGGCGTGGCGTGTTCGTGCTGGGCAAGGAGATGGGCAACGTGTTCATCGGCGTCCAACCCGCTTTTGGGTACGAAGGCGATCCCATGCGCCTGCTCTTTGAAAACGGCTTCGCACCAACCCACGCCTTCACCACGTTCTATCTCTGGCTCCGCAACACCTATCAGGCCGACGCTGTCCTCCATTTCGGCATGCACGGCGCGCTGGAATTCATGCCGGGCAAGCAAGCCGGACTCGGGGCGCAGGACTGGCCAGATCGCCTGATCGGTGAGATGCCAAACATCTACCTCTATGCCGCCAACAACCCGTCCGAAGCGTCACTGGCCAAGCGTCGCTCGAACGCCGTGACCATCACGCACCTGACGCCGCCGCTGGCAACGGCCGGGCTCTACAAAGGACTGGCGGAGTTGAAAGACTCCCTCTGCCGCTGGCGCGAAATGCAAACAGACGACCCGGCGCGGGCCGAGCTGGAAGAGCTGATCGCCGAACAGGCCGAAGCCGTGGATATGGGCGGCACGCCCGCCGAGGCGCTGTGGCTGAAGCTGCTGGAAACCGAGGACGCGCTGATCCCCGACGGGCTGCACATTGTCGGCCAACCGCTGACAGATGCGGCGCGCGAGGAATACCTGAACCTCATGCCCCACGCGGACGAGGACGCACGGGCGCGTGTTGATGCGCTGCTGAAAAACGAAACCGAACTCAGCGCGCTGATGACCGCGCTGGATGCGCGTTACATCAAGCCGGTGCCCGGCGGTGACCTCATCCGCTCCACTGACATCCTGCCCACGGGCCGCAACATCCACGCCTTTGACCCGTTCCGCATGCCCACGGCTTTTGCCTGCCGCGACGGGATGAAACAGGCGCAGCTGCTGCTCGACACGCACCCCACCCTGCCCCGGTCCATCGCGCTGGTCCTCTGGGGGTCCGACAACATCAAATCCGATGGCGGGCCCATTGCCCAAGCACTGGCCCTGATGGGCTGCACCCCGCGTTTCGACAGTTTTGGCCGTCTGGCCGGGGCGGACCTGATCCCGCTCTCTGAACTGGGCCGCCCCCGTATCGACGTGATCATGACCCTCTCGGGCATCTTCCGCGACCTCTTGCCCTTGCAAACCCGCATGCTGGCCGAGGCGGCACTCAAATGCGCCGAAGCCGACGAGCCACTGGACCAGAACTACATCCGCGCCCACGCGCTGGCCTATTCGCAAGCGCAGAGCGTGGATCTTGCAACGGCCGCCCTGCGCGTCTTCTCCAATGCCGAAGGAGCCTATGGCTCGAACGTGAACCAGCTGGTCGACAGCTCCGCCTTCGGGGACGAGGACGAGCTGGCCGACGCCTACGAGACGCGCAAAAGCTTTGCCTACGGTGTGGACGGCAAATCCGCGGCCAATCCCGCGCTCCTGCAAAAGGCGCTGGCGGATGTGGAGGTGGCCTACCAGAATCTTGAATCCGTCGAACTGGGGGTCACGACCGTTGACCACTACTTCGACACGCTGGGCGGCATCGCTCGCGCGGTGAAACGCGCGCGCGGGTCCGAAGCGTCCGTCTATATCGGCGACCAGACACGCGGCAACGCCAAGGTGCGCACGCTCAAGGACCAGGTGGCGCTCGAAACCCGCAGCCGCGCGCTGAACCCGAAATTCTTCGAAGGGTTGCTGAAGCACGGGGCCGAAGGCGTCCGCCAGATCGAGGCGCATATCACCAACACCGTTGGCTGGTCCGCCACCACTGGTCAGGTGGACGACTGGGTGTATCAGCGCATCTCGGAAACCTTCGTGCTGGACGAAGAGATGCGCCAGCGCATCGCTGACCTGAACCCGACCGCGTCGTCGCGCATGGCCAACCGACTACTGGAAGCCTCCGACCGCGACTACTGGGCACCCGATGCCGAAACGCTGGCCGCGCTGCAGGATGCCGCTGATGCGCTCGAAGACAAGCTCGAAGGGATCGCAGCCGAATGATCCCGCAGTCACATATCCACCGTCGGAGCCTCCCCTTACGGCGGCGAAGCCGCCTGTCGGGCGAGGGGCATGCATATTTTTGGAACAATGAAGAGGCTGGTGCCTTTTCGGAAAGGAGGGGCGCATGAGCCCACTCGATAGAAATCCCCCCGTTCTGCGCGGGCAGGACGGCGAAGGATCGGTGCAGGTGCATCAGGACGCCGATGCGCAGATCACCGGGGCCAAGGTGTTTTCGGTCTACGGCAAGGGCGGGATCGGCAAATCGACCACCTCGTCCAACTTGTCGGCGGCCTTTTCCAATCTGGGCAAGCGCGTGCTGCAGATCGGGTGCGACCCGAAGCATGACAGCACCTTTACCCTGACGGGCCACCTGCAGCCGACGGTGATCGATATCCTGAAAGAGGTCGATTTCCACCCCGAAGAACTGCGCCCCGAAGATTTCGTGTCCGAGGGCTACAACGGCGTGAAATGCGTTGAGGCGGGCGGGCCGCCTGCGGGCACCGGCTGCGGCGGCTACGTGGTTGGCCAGACCGTCAAGCTGCTCAAGCAACACCACCTGCTGGAAGAAACCGACGTGGTGATCTTTGACGTGCTGGGTGACGTGGTCTGCGGTGGCTTTGCCGCACCTTTGCAACACGCTGATCGCGCCCTGATCGTCACAGCCAACGATTTCGACAGCATCTACGCCATGAACCGCATCATTGCTGCGGTGCAGGCGAAGTCGAAAAACTACAAGGTGCGCCTGGCAGGCTGCGTCGCCAATCGCTCGCGCGAAACGAACGAAGTTGATCGCTACTGCGACACCGTCGGCTTCAATCGCATCGCGCATATGCCTGATGTGGATGCTATCCGCCGCAGCCGCCTCAAGAAAAAGACCCTGTTCGAGATGGACGACGAGGAAGACATCGTGCGCTGCCGCGCCGAATACATCCGCCTTGCCGAAACCCTCTGGAACGGGACCGAAGGGCTGGCCCCCGCCCCCATGGAAGACCGCGATATCTTTGAACTGCTTGGCTTTGATTGATGCCCGCATATGACCAAACCCGCGCCCGGGTCGAAGACTATTTCGACCGCACGGCGACCAAGACATGGGAGCGTCTGACCTCGGACGCGCCCGTGTCGCGCATTCGGGAAACCGTGCGCGCGGGACGGGAGCGTATGCGCGATCTGATGCTGAGCCGTTTGCCGAATGACCTGCGCGGCGCGCGGATTCTGGACGCAGGCTGCGGCCCCGGCATGGCGACCATCGAACTTGCCAAACGTGGTGCCACCGTCGTGGCCGCCGATATCTCGCCCCAACTGATCGACATTGCGCAGCTGCGCCTGCCGCATGACCTGCAAAAACAGGTGACCTTCCACGCAGGCGACATGCTGAACCCCGCGCTCGGCACGTTTGACGCCGTCATCGCGATGGACAGCCTGATTTACTATACAGCCCCCGACATCGGTGAAGCGCTCGCAACACTCGAACCCCGCGTCAGCGGCCCCATCATTTTCACCGTCGCACCGCGCACCCCGGCCCTCATGGCGATGTGGTACGCGGGCAAGGCATTCCCCCGCTCCGACCGCTCCCCGGTCATGATCCCGCACGCGCACACGAAACTGGCCAAGGCAGCCAAGACCGCAGGCGTCCGCCGCATGCTGCGCCCGGTCGACCGCATCACCAGCGGCTTCTACATCTCCGAAGCGATGGAGCTGCGCCCGTGAACGCGCTCAAGCATCTCTCGCAGAAGGCCCTGCCTTTTGCAGATGCGGCGTCCCCTGACTTGCCGATGGCGCAACTTCTGCGCCTATCGCTGTTCCAGGTGTCGGTCGGTATGGCGTCGGTGATGCTGTTGGGCACGCTCAACCGCGTGATGATCGTGGAACTCAGCGTGCCCGCCATGATCGTGGCGGTCATGATCGCGCTGCCAGTCCTGTCCGCCCCCTTCCGCGCGCTTCTCGGTTTCCGGTCCGACACCTACCGCTCCGCCATCGGGTGGAAGCGCATCCCATACATCTGGTTCGGCGCGCTCTGGCAGTTCGGTGGCCTCGCCATCATGCCCTTCGCCCTGCTGGTCCTGTCGGGTGATACGGTGATCAAAGTCCCCTTCGCGGGCGAAGTCCTCGCCGCCCTCGCCTTTCTGATGACCGGCCTTGGCATCCACATGACGCAAACCGCCGGTCTGGCCCTCGCCAGCGACCGGGCCACGGATGAAACGCGCCCCCGCGTCGTGGCGATGCTTTACGTCATGTTCCTCGTCGGGATGGGCATATCGGCCCTCATCATCGGCGGAATACTCAGCAATTACAGCAGCTTGACGCTGATCCGCGTGGTCCAGGGCTCCGCCGTCGTTGGCGCAATCCTCACCTTCATCGCGCTCTGGAAACAGGAAAGCGTAAACCCCATGAGCCGCGAAGAACGCGCAGCCCCCCGCCCCCTCTTCCGCGACGCATGGAACGACTATGCCGCCGGGGGCCAAGCCGGGCGGCTTCTGGCCTGCGTCTTTGTCGGCACCATGGCCTTCAACATGCAGGACGTACTGCTCGAACCTTATGGCGGCGAAATCCTCGGCCTGTCGGTCTCGGCCACCACAATCCTCACCGCCCTCTGGGCCGCAGGGGCGCTCACTGGCTTCCTCTGGGCAGGCCGCCGCCTTGCTGCCGGCTCCAATTCCTATCGCCTCGCAGGCGGGGGCATTCTTGCCGGCATCTGGGCCTTCAGCCTCGTCATCTTCGCCGCCCCCATGCAGGCCAACGCGCTGTTCTACGCCGGGGCCACGCTCATCGGCTTCGGTGGGGGCCTCTTTGCCGTCTCAACCCTTACGGCCGCCATGGCGATGCCTGCCAAGGGCGTCGCGGGCCGGGGCCTTGCCCTCGGGGCCTGGGGCGCGGCCCAAGCCACCGCCGCTGGCGTTGCCATCGCCATGGGCGGCACGCTGCGCGACTGGATTGACGCCATCGCCATGACTGGTGCCTGGGGCGAAGGGCTTGTGACCCCCACCACCGGCTACGCCTTTGTCTACCATATCGAGATTGGCCTCCTCTTCGTCACTCTCATCATCCTGGGACCGCTTGTGCGCACTTCGGGTCCCCTCACCGAACGGAAGGACGCGGCCCCGTTGGGGCTTGCGGATTTCCCCACATGACCTTCTCCAGGAAAGGATCACACCCATGACCGCAACCTTCTTTGGCGAA
>JBCDEK010000053.1:0-21470 GCA_039179785.1 Pseudomonadota bacterium
CTGTCGGGAAACCCGGTCTATTTCACCCCCCTTGGCGCGGCTGCCCGGGCCGAGATGGACGCGATCTGGGCGGATTTGTCAGGCGGCGCGTCCGAGCCGCTTGATCTCATGATCAAGGGTCGCACCGTCACCATCCCGCAGTTCCGCAACGGGGTCGGACGCAGCAGCTTTTTCGACCTCTGCGCCAAGCCGCTCGGGCCCGGGGACTATCTGGCCGTGGCCGAAGCCTGCAAGGTCCTGATGCTTGACGACATTCCCTGCCTGGGCCGCAGCAACTTCAACGAAGCCAAACGCTTTGTCACCCTGATCGACGCGCTTTACGAGGCGCGCGTGCGCCTGATCTGCTCGGCTGCGGACAAGCCGGAAATGCTGTATCTTGAAGGCGAAGGCACGTTCGAATTTGAACGCACCGCCTCGCGCCTGCGCGAAATGCAAAGCGCGGATTGGCTGGGGTAACGCCCGGGCCGCTATCGCCGCGCAAGCATCGCCAGCCGGATAAAGCACCGCTCGACCAATGCCAGCGCCGGGGCGTTCTGCCCGGCAGATCGCAACTGCAAATCCGTATCGGTCAACTCGGTCAGCGCCATCTCAAGCTTGGGCACGCCCCACGCGCGGGCCTGTGCCAGCATCTTGTCCCGATGTGGCCCCCAAATCTGTGGCCGACCGGACGTATCGCTGGCCGCGCGGTGCAGGGACCGGAAATGCCGCATCGCGCCAATGCACAGCGCCACCGCGTTGACCCCTTGCGCCTGAAGCCGCTGCATGACCGGACCAATGGCGGCGGCATTGCCATCGCCCACGACCAGCAACACATCGTCCACATCCGCCTCTATGGACGCTGGCGCACATGCTGCGATATCCTCTGCGCTCAGCGGGGTATCGTCTTTCAGCTTGTAAAGGCCGATCTTTTCCAGCGTCTGCCGAAAATCTCCGGGCTCAAGCTGCCGGGCAAGATCCATCAGAAGATGCATCGCCTCCGGCGGCGGATTGCTGATCCCCGCGGCTGTCAGGTCGCGCTCAATCTCGTCCCGCGTCGGCGGATTGTCATAGATGCCAGCCGCATAGGCTGACGGATGCGCTTCGAATGCTTTGCGCAGCTTCGACGTAGGCTTGAGCGTTCCCGCCGTGACCACGATCTGCGCGTCGCCAGGGGCCCAATCCGACAGGGCGTCGGTGACGATCGGGCCAACCGTTTCATTGGCATCCTCGACCAGCGCCACGCGCGGGCCCGGGAAAAAGCCGATGGCCTTGACCGCGTCAAGCAGCAGCGCCGGTTCCTTGCGCAGCTCCGCCGCTGGAATGCGCGTCAGGCGCATTTCCTCCTCGCCCTGCGGTCCAATCAGCGCCGCTACGACCTCTTGCCGCTTCAACGCAATCCGCATCCCGTCTGCGCCGTATATCAACAGGCCCGCGGCATCGGCGTCCGGTTTGGCAAAATAGGCGTTCGCTTGCCCGGTATTCAGTTTCACAGGTCAGAGGCCTGTAATTGCAGCACAATCTCGTCTGCAAGAATGGTCATCAGGCGCTCTGTCGCGTCCCGCTTGGCCGCAAGCGTGGCGACGGTCGTGCCCGTGGCAGAATAACCCACGAAGTTATCCACAGCGCCCGAGCGGACAATTGCACCGCTTGACGTGTCAGACAAACTGTAAAGCGCCTCGCCAATCACATGAAAGCGGCGGATGTCCCCATCTGGGTCAATCGCGCGCGCTTCTTCGCCCACCGCAAGCTCCAGGCTCAGCCGATAGGCGGGATCGCCCGCGCGCCCCAGCCGCTCTTCCAACTGGCGCACCAGCAGAAACCCTTCGCGGTCGATGGGTTTGTCCACCAGCACACGGTTCTGCAATTGCGTGCCCGCGCCGCCGGGCCCGTACACCGGTTCGAACCCGCAGGCAGCGACGGTCAGGATCAGGGCAAGGGCAACAAGGATGCGCATGTCGGTTCAGACCACCACGTTGACGATACGGCCCGGCACGACGATCACCTTCTTGGGCGATCCACCGTCCAGCGCCTTTTGCACAGCTTCGGTTGCCAGCGCTTGTTTTTCAACCTCGGCCTTGTCCATGTCGGCGGGCACGGTGATCTCACCGCGCCGTTTGCCGTTGATCTGGATGGGCAGCGTCACTGTGTCGGACACCAGCATTGCGTCATCTGCCTTGGGCCAGGGTGCGTGAATTATCAGGCCCTCGCCCCCCTGATGCGCCCAGATGTCTTCGGCCAGGTGCGGGGTCATCGGCGCCATCAACTGCGCAAGCGTCATCACCGCCGCGCGCTGGGCGACATGGCTCGCCTTGGATTTTTGCAGCGTGGCGGTAAAGCCATAGAGCTTGGCAATGGCTGCGTTAAAGCCAAAGGATTCGACGCCCATGGTCACGTCATGGATGGTCTTGTGCATCGCGCGCAGCAGATCGTCATCGCCCTGACCCGGCGCATCCTTGTCCATCTGGCCGATGCGGTCACAGATGTTCCAGACGCGGGCCAGATGCTTATACGCCGCTTCCGCGCCCGAAGCTGTCCATTCCACATCCCGCTCGGGCGGCGAGTCGCTCAGCACAAACCAGCGCGCGGTGTCAGCGCCATAGCTGGCAATGATGCCCAGCGGATCGACCACGTTCTTCTTTGACTTCGACATCTTGGCCGAGGGGATAATCTCCACCTCGGTCCCGTCTGCCAGTTTCCCGTCTGTCACGTCCTCGGGCAGGTGATAGACGGGCCGCCCTTTGGCGTCGCGGGTCTGATAAATCTCGTGCGTGACCATCCCTTGGGTAAACAGCGCATCAAACGGCTCGTCGCAGCCCTGCGGCAGGTGGCCCGTGATCCGCATGGCGCGCGCAAAGAACCGGGAATAAAGCAGGTGCAAGATCGCGTGCTCAATTCCGCCGATATACTGGTCCACGTTCATCCAGTACGCCGCATCGTCCAGATCGGTCGGCGTGTCAGCGCGCGGTGCCGTGAAGCGTGCAAAGTACCATGACGAATCCACAAAGGTGTCCATCGTGTCCGTTTCGCGCTTGGCAGGCTTGCCGCAAGACGGGCAGGGCACGTCGCGCCATGTCGGGTGCCGATCCAGCGGGTTGCCGGGAATGTCAAAGCTGACATCGTCTGGCAATTCGACCGGCAGGTTCTCTTTCTTCTCGGGCACCACACCGCAATCATCGCAGTGGACAACAGGAATCGGGCAGCCCCAATAGCGCTGGCGGCTCAGTCCCCAATCGCGCAGGCGGTACTGCGTCTGACCTTTGCCCAGTCCGTGCGCCTCGAAATAGTCGATGGTGGCATCAATGGCCTCTTGGCTCGTGACCTCGGTGACACCCGCGAAATGATCGATGAACGACACCTTTTCGGTCTTGGCGGGCACAAGGGCCTCGGTACCAACCTCGGTCTCGTCACCGGGCATGTAAAAGGCATTCCGCACCGGCAGATCGTATTTGCGTGCAAAATCAAGGTCACGCTGGTCATGCGCCGGACAGCCAAAGACCGCGCCTGTGCCGTAATCCATCAACACGAAGTTGCCGATCCAGACGGGCAGTTCCGTATCCGGGTAAACGGGGTGCTTGACCCTGACACCTGTATCGATCCCTTTCTTCTCGGCCTTTTCCATGGCCGCTTCAGTCGTGTCCATCTTGCGACATTCGTCGATGAACGCAGCAAGGTCCGGGTTGTCCGCCTCCAGCGCCTTGGCGACCGGATGGTCCGGTGACACGGCAATAAAAGACGCCCCGCGCATCGTATCGGGTCGCGTCGAATAGCACAGAATGGTGCCGTTCCCGTCCGTCCGCTCAAAGGGAATGTCGATGCCGCGGCTTTCACCGATCCAGTTCTCCTGCATCAGCCGCACCTTGGCGGGCCAGTTGTCCAGTTGCCCCAGCGCATCCTTCAGCTCACCCGCCATGTCGCTGATCTTGAAGAACCACTGCGTCAACTCGCGCCGCTCGACCTCGGCCCCCGATCGCCAGCCCTTGCCGTCGATCACCTGTTCATTGGCCAGCACGGTCATATCGACCGGGTCCCAGTTCACCTGAGCGTTCTTGCGGTAAACCAGCCCCGCTTCAAGAAAATCCAGAAACAGCGCCTGCTGCTGGCCGTAATATTCCGGATCACAAGTCGCGAACTCGCGGGACCAGTCAATGGACAGCCCCAGCGGCTTCATCTGGCCGCGCATGTCCGCAATATTGTCATAGGTCCACGTCTTGGGGTGCCCACCAATGGCCATCGCGGCGTTCTCCGCAGGCATCCCAAAGGCATCCCAACCCATCGGATGCAACACATTATGACCCGTCGACATCTTGTATCGCGCGATCACGTCGCCCATCGTATAGTTGCGCACATGTCCCATGTGGATGCGCCCCGACGGGTAGGGGAACATCTCAAGCACATAGTATTTCGGCTTGTCGGCGCTGCGGGTGGCCTTGAACACATCGGCCTTGTCCCAGGCGCCCTGCCAGCGGGCTTCGATCTCAGAGGGGGTATAGGTTGCCATGGTCTGGTCCTGAATGTGCAAACGCCGGGCGTTGGGCCCGGCGCATCTGATAATCTGGAATGTGCTGCGCTAAAAGGGCCTATAGCCGATTGTCGGCCACACGTAGCTGGCGGGCACGGGTCAGGATCGCATCCTCGACCGCGCGCACAGTGGCTGCACTTGCCGGACCATTGCGGGTTTGCAATGCAACATTGAGCGACCGCGCATCCAGCGCCGGGTCCCCGATCAGCACGGTCGCGCGATAAGCGCGCCCGCCGCCGGGCGGGGTGCCAAAGCCCGTCACTATCACACCCGTAAACGGATCAACCGACTGAATCGGCAGGAAATCCAGCACCTGAAGCGTCGCTGACCAGATGTACCGGTTGACGCGCACGATAGATTCCTGATTGCGCCGCGCCCGCAAGGCTTCTCCCAGGGTCGTGCCAGACCGAATGTCCCTTTCACGCGCGCTGTCACCGTCCCCGACAATACGCTCTGAGTCCGGATCCGTGATGCCGATCCGCTGACCGCATCCCACCAAAAGCACCGCCAAAGAGAGAATGGCCAACCGGCCCGCCACTCGCGTTTTACGCATAGAAAGTCCCAACCCCTGTCCGTTGGCGACCGTGATAGCCAAGTTGATCTGCGCTCGCAAGCGGGGGCGCACCCCCGCGATGTGCCGATACTCCCGATCTGTGCCTCATGGCAGCACTGTGGCAAAGCTGCACCAACCATGTCCGAATTATGACTTGGACCAAAGGCGTTGCTTGAGATGACCCGGCAAATGGTTGAGACAGCATCCATCCCCTCGCCGGATTCCCCGGTTAGGGCGTGTGACTGAAAACCGAGGGAAAACTCATGAAAAAAGTTCTCTTCGCTACAACCGCGCTGATTGCCACGACTGGCATGGCAGCTGCGGAGATTAGCTTTGGTGGCTTTGGCCGCTTCGGCCTTCTCTATGATGAAGGCAATGACGATGGTGACGATACGCGGATTGAACAGCGTTTCCGTCTGACGGCAACCGGCACCACAACTTCCGACAATGGTCTGGAATTCGAAGGTCGTATCCGTTTCCAAACAGATGACCAAGCCAATGGCGCCAGCAACGTCGCCAACAACTCCGCTGCTGGTTTTGCCGTGTCGACCGGCGGCTTCCGCCTTGACGTGGGTCACGTGTCCGACGTGCTCGACTCCGGTGACGTGGTTGACTACTACGGCTTCGGCGTTGGTCTGACATCGTCGATCGAACAATCCACCAGCTTTGGTCTGCCTGCCTCCGGCTTCGGCACTGGTGATAGCGATGTCGCCCCAACCGTTAAGCTGCGGTACACCGTTGGTGACTTCACTGTGTCGGCATCTGTTACTGACGACTCAGATCTGAGTTCGACGTCTTCAAGCGTTGCAAGCGCAGCCGTAGACAACTCTGCAAACGATCTGGCCGACATCGCAATCGGTGACTCGACCACGGTCACAACCAATACTGATCGCGAAGAGTACCAAATTGGTTTTGGTTACAACTTCGGCAATTACTCTGCTGGTATCGTTTACGGTAACGAAGATGGCACCACGCTCACCACTCAGACAATCGCAACTGGTGGTAGTGCAGCTGGTACGACGACCAACGAGGCCGACATCGACAACGACTTCTGGGCGATTTCGTTCGGTGGTGAGATTGGCGCATTCGCCTTCTCCATCCTGATCGCAGACGAAGACGATGCGGATGACACCAAGTACGGCTTCTCGGTCAAGTACGACGTTGGCGCAGCAACCGAAATCCGGTTTGCCTTTGCTGATAACGGCGTTGATGGCGCCGACGAGTCGTACGGTATCGGCTTCCGTCATTCGCTGGGCGGCGGTGTGTCGCTGCAAGGTGGTGTTGGCGAAGTCGTCGACGCAGACGGCGATGGCCAGACATTTGCAGACCTGGGTGTGGTCTTCAACTTCTAAGAGTTGACTACACTAACGATTTGGGGCGGGCCTTTGGCCTGCCCCTTTTCTTATGTGGGCTTTGCAATTTCAAACCTACCATGCTTTTTGCATTGCAGCACATTTGCGAACGGATGCAGACATGTCCCTGCCTATCATCACCGCCAGGATTGACGCCGCGTGCGCCAAAGCCGGACGTGCATCCGGCGCGGTCAAGCTGATTGCCGTGAGCAAGGTCCAGCCCCTCGACCGGGTGACGGCCGTACTGGATCAGGGACACCACGTATTCGGTGAAAACCGAGTTCAGGAAGCGGCGGGCAAATGGCCGGATTTGCGTGCCCGATACGACGATATCGACCTCCACCTCATCGGTCCCTTGCAAAGCAACAAGGCGCGCCAGGCGATGGAGCTGTTTCAAGCGATCCACTCTGTGGACCGTCCCAAGCTCGCCAGGACAATTGCACGGCTTGCGCAGGAAACCGGCGCCTGCCCGGATCTCTTCCTACAGGTCAATACGGGCGAAGAGCCGCAAAAGGCCGGTGTTCTGCCCGCTGACGCCGACGCCTTTATCGATGATTGCCGCACGTTTGATCTGCCGGTCCAGGGCCTGATGTGCATCCCGCCCGTAGACGAGGAACCTTCGCTGCACTTTGCCCTGTTGGCCAAGATCGCTGCCCGCAACGGTCTGAGCGGTCTCTCCATGGGCATGAGCAGCGACTTCGAAAGTGCCGTCGCGCTTGGGGCAACCCATGTGCGCGTTGGATCGGCGATTTTCGGTGAGCGAAAGGCGACCTGATGCGATATGTGCTGTGTCTTCTCCTGTTCTGGCCAACGCTTGCGGCAGCGCAAGATTTAAGGCCCGGCCCGATCACACCCTCCGCCTGGGATGACTACGCGCGTGCGGCAGACCTCTTTAACGCGGGTGATCGGGTACGGGCAGGATGCGTCATGTATCGCGCTCAATTCAGGGCGCGCCTGATGCTGCTCGCTGATCCCAACCAATCGTCCGATGGCGGCCCGGCATTGTTCGCGTCGCTGAACGAAACGGTCGCGCGGCCTATCAATCAATGGCTCGGCGGTGATCGGGATGAGTGGATTGCTGCGATGACATGCGCGCGAAAATGGGCTGCAGAGAACGATGATCCGGACTATCCACGGCGGCGCTTTGGGACAATCCATGCCAATGTATTGGCCGGTCTAGACGAATTGATCGCATCCATTCCGCCTCGGTCAGACCTGCGAGCGCAACGTCGCGCGGCGGGCCTGCCAAACCGCTAAAGCAGAAATCGGAAAACCTGAATCACCTAACGCTGCCTGAAATCCATGATTTCAACGCGTTAGATGATCAGGCTTGTTGCAGGTTCATCCGATTTCGCTCTAGACCACGATCAGCCGCGTTTCATACCTGATCCGTCGCGCGATCCATCGCAGATCATTGGGGCGCAAGCCGATGCAGCCTTCGGTCGGGTAAGCGGGCCTGCGCCAGCGGTGAATGAAAATGGCGGACCCGCGCCCCTTCACGGCATAGGGCCAGTTCCAGTCCGTCAGGATCACAAGATCATATAGAGGATCGGCCCGGCACAGTCTCTCGTGGCTGGGGGCGTAGGGCGCGCGGACCATCTGGTTGTAGTCCGCATCATTCGGATCGTCCGACCACAGATCACCGGGGCGCAAGGGCAGCGCCCAATCTGCAGGCCGTGCCAAACGGTCCGGACGGTAGAGCATCCCGACAATACGATGCACACCGCGCGGCGTTGCGCCATCGCCCTCCCGCTTGGTGTCACTGACGCCACCCTTGCCGACCGTGCAGGGAAACCGACGCCCGGCGAACCGCAGGCCGCGTGGGGTCACGACCATATCCAGTGGTGTCACAGCAGATGCCCTGACTTCGCTGCCTTGGTGGCCAGATAGCCGCGGTTGAACCGGTTTTCGCCCACTTTCAGCGGCACACGCTCGGCCACATCGATCCCGTTGGCCTGCATCATCTCGACCTTGGCGGGGTTATTGGTCAGCAGCCGCACCGCCGAAAAGCCCATCGACTTCAAGATGTCCGACCCCAGCCCGAAATTCCGCTCGTCATCCTCGAACCCCAGCCGGTGGTTCGCATCCACGGTGTCAAAGCCCTGATCCTGCAACGCATAGGCGCGCATCTTGTTGGCGAGCCCAATGCCGCGCCCCTCCTGGTTCAGGTACAGCAGCACACCCGCACCCTCGGCCCCCATCTGCGCCAGCGCCCCGCGCAGTTGCGGCCCGCAATCGCATTTCAGGCTGCCCATCACATCCCCGGTGAAACAGGCCGAATGCAGCCGCGCCAGCACCGGCTTGCTGCGATCCGGGCGCCCGACCTCAAAGGCATAGTGTTCCTCGCCGCCATCTTCGGGCCGGAACACGTGCAAACGCCCGGCTTCCGACGCCTCAACCGGCAGACGCGCCTGCACCACCGGATGCAAAAGGCTCGCCCCGCCTAGCAGCGGCTCCGCCAACGCCAGCGGCACGGCGGTCAGATCGTGCGCCGCGGCAAAGCCCAGCCCGTCCGCGATCTCCATGCACAGGGCCGCGGGCAACAACCGCGCCGCCTTGCACAACTGCAGCGCCGCCCGATGCGGGGCCGCATCGCCCTCCCGCACCGACCGCAACGGGCCCTTCATCGGCGTCGCCAGATCATCTGCAGGGTCCGCCAGGGACTGCACCCAGCCCAACGCCGCCGCTTCCGGCACCTCGATCCGCGCCACATCCCCATCGTACACGCGCGCCTTCAATGTCTCCGCCCGCCAGCCGGTCAGCGCCAGCACCGGCGTCCCGCCCAGCGCCCGCACCCCGGCCAGCCGCTCCGGCGTCAGCGTCTCGACCGCCACCGCCAGCACAGGCACTGCCCCCAGCACCACAATCGGCACACCCATCCGCAGATCGGCCCGCGCCCGCGCCAGGGTTTCCACGATGTCCGGGCCCAGCCCCATGTAACAAATCCTCTCGTCAGCCCGTCCGACATAAGCAAATCGCCCGGGAATTGAAACATTTGCCCGTGTCCCCACACATGGGCGTGAAACAAAAGCCCCATAACTTGCTGAAATCGCCCCCAAAGCGCATCTATCCTCCAACGCGGACAGGGAGAAGACCCATGGCACAACTGAAGAAGATCCTGCTGGTCGAAGATGACGAAGACCTGCGAGAGGCGCTCAGCGAACAGCTGGTCATGACCGAAGACTTCGACGTGTTCGAAGCTGGCAACGGCCAGGACGCGCTCGTCAAGGCCAAGGAAGCAATCTATGACCTCGTGATCCTCGACGTGGGCCTGCCCGACACAGACGGGCGCGAACTGTGCCGCGTGATGCGCAAGCAAGGGGTCAAGTCCCCGATCCTCATGCTGACGGGCCACGACACCGATGCCGACACGATCCTGGGCTTGGATGCAGGCGCCAATGACTACGTGTCGAAACCCTTCAAATTCCCCGTGCTGCTCGCCCGCATCCGCGCGCAGCTGCGCCAGCACGAACAATCCGAAGACGCCGTTTTCACGCTTGGGCCGTACACGTTCAAACCGTCCGTCAAAATGCTGGTCACCGAAGACGACCGCAAAATCCGCCTGACCGAGAAAGAGACGAACATCCTCAAGTTCCTCTACCGCTCGACCGAAGGCGTGGTGGCCCGCGACGTGCTCCTGCACGAGGTGTGGGGCTACAACGCAGGCGTCACGACACACACGCTGGAAACGCATATCTACCGTTTGCGTCAGAAAATTGAACCAGATCCGTCAAATGCCCGCCTTCTTGTGACCGAATCCGGTGGGTATCGTTTGATGGCCTAAGATTGATTTGGGTCAAAGCGGAACCATTCGCATTGACCCAGGTTAAAGGCACGAAGCCCGCGCATGTCGGGGCCCTTGCGGCAACACATGCACCTCCCTGTTGGACTTGCCCGGGCCGCGTGCCCGGGTTTTTTTGCCCCTGCGTCGCCGTCGACCCAACTGTCGCGCTCTGTGCACAGCCAATCTGTCAGTCTGGCGTGGCATCAGCGCAATTTTATGATAGAGGCATCGGCGTAAGACCACGCGACACCGGCAAAACTGGACTATTCTTGTCGAAGTATACCGTCATAGGGGCCCCACTTGACCGCCTCTAGCCCCATTCATGCGGCGGGCTTGATGGTCTGTGCCGGGGCCTTCTTTGCCATTTCCAACACGGTTGTTCAGTTCTGTACCATGGTGGCGGGCATGCCCACCACGACCGTGGCGTTCTGGCAATATGTCATCGCCTTCCTGTTCACGCTGCCGTGGTTGGTGTCCAACGGCCTCAAGGTGGTCGCGACCCGCCGGTTTGGCCGCTACCTGGTGCAGGTGCTGTTTGCCGCAGCCGGCATTCAGTTCTGGGTGCTTGGCTTGGCCTATGTGCCGATCTGGCAAGCCATCGCGCTGGCGCTGCTCATGCCTTTCTTTGTCACGTTGGGATCAGCTGTCTTTCTGGGGGAATCTGTGGACCGCGGTCGCTGGGCTGCGGTCATTGTGGCCTTTGCCGGTGGTATGATCATCCTCGCCCCGTGGTCGGAAAGCTTCACCTTGTTCGCGGTGTTGCCCGCGCTCGCCGCCGCCTCCTGGGCCATCGCGTCGCTGTTGATGAAACAACTCACTGACACCGAAAGCCCGGCCAAGATCACGTTCTATGTCTTGTTGCTGCTGGCGCCGATGAACGGGCTGCTAGGCCTTGGTGCAGGCGGGCTGACAGTGGCGCCTCATCTCTGGATCTATGTGATCGCCGCCGGTCTTCTTGTCGGGCTTGGCCAATACACACTTGCCTCTGCCTACAGCCGGGCCGACGCCAGCTTTCTTCAGCCGTTCGACCACCTGAAACTGCCTTTGAATGTGACCCTCGGCATTCTGGTGTTTGGCTTCATACCGCCCGGATCAATGCTGATCGGTTCCCTGATGATCATCGGTGCGTCAGCCTATATGTTGCGCCAGGACCACGGCCATCTGGCCTCCTGATCGGGCAACCTGCAATTTATTGATCTGCGCGTTTCGGAAATTCGTGAATGACCCGCGCGACTTAGCAGATCATGCACAGCCGGGCTCAGGCCCGTCCGATCTTTTTTGAGTGAAATTGACACGTCGCGAAATATTATTAACCGGGCTATAGGGAACGATGGCGTTTGGGACGCGCCGCATTTCACTGTTAGACAGCGGGCATCTTGGTCCCTGCCAGATGGACCCGCCGTGGGGAGAAACGAAATGTTGATTGCAATGCGATGGAAGACGTTGACCCATCGGAGTCTGTGCCATGACTACGCGGTTTGAAACGACAGGTCGGTGTTCGGTGTCCGGTGACCTGGGCGATCCCCGGGTTGTATCCGTGTTTATGGACCGGTCGCACCAAGTCAGCTGCGCGCAATATTCCGTAGGGTCGCATCAGGCCTCTGTCGCTGCCGATGATCACTATGATCTCCGTGTGCATCGTCACGCATCAGGTCGTTTGCTGACCCAACAAAACAAGGTCGAGACGTCACTCCAAATACAGTCCGGCACCTTGGGGCTGTCGCCCGCGCAGGTCGATGCGACCTATGATTTCACGGGGCAGACAACGACCAATTCGATTGCGATCCACAGCAACGTCTTCGATCACGTCATCGCCTCGGATATCGGGTTGTCTTCCAAGGGTGTGCTGGAACCGACATTCGGCTGGCGCAACGCCACGCTCAGCCATCTCGTCATGCGGCACTTTGATGTGATGGTTGATCACGACCTGGCCCAAAGCATCGAAGCTGAGATGCTGGGCTTTCAGATAGCGTCAGAATTGCTTCGGTTCTTTGGTCCGCAAAAGGGGGCCCTGCCTTCCTACATCCTGTCGCCCGAGGAATTGCAGAAGGTGATTGACTACGTGGATGATTGTCTTGCGACGAATATAGGCGTTTCCAGCATGGCTGCGGTGTTGAACCAGGACGTGTTCCGGTTTTCCAAGGGCTTCAAGGCCGCCAGCGGTCTCAGCCCGCATAAGTTTGTCATACGTCGCCGTCTGGAGCGGGCCATACGGTATCTTGAAGTGGGGAGCATAAGCTTGTCAGAAATTGCCTATGCCTGTGGGTTTTCCAGTCAGGCCCATATGACAAGCGTGTTTACCAAATATTTGGGCCAGACACCGGGACGTATGCGCAGGGAATTCAGCTGATCGCCGCATCGCAGATACGCTAGGGTATGTGAGACACAAGGGCGTTGGGCGTCCGACCGCCCTGCGTCGGCGCTCAGTCTGCCTGACCTGCGGTTAAAATTTCCGTAACGGATCGCGCGCCGCGCAACCGCATGATTTCAGGTCTCGACTCCAAAATCGTTAAGATTTCTTCGCCGGACCGAAGGGCGTGTCCCCGCGGGGACAAATCGCATTTTGCGGGTGGAGACCGGCCAGCGAGGCGTCTACTCTACCCGAAATTCCCGAGCCGGAGCGTTCCCCATGTCCTTCACCCTCGCCACCTGGAACATCAATTCCGTCCGCCTCCGCGAGCCCATCGTGCTCAAGCTGCTGCAGGAAGAAGCGCCCGATGTACTCTGCCTGCAGGAGTGCAAAAGCCCCGTCGACAAGATCCCCCGCGAAGGCTTCGAAGCGCTTGGCTACACCCACATGGTTGCGCGCGGCGACAAGGGCTACAACGGCGTCGCGATCCTGTCGAAGATTCCGATGGTCGAAGCGGGCGCGCAGGATTTTGCGGGCCTCGGCCACGCCCGCCACATCGCGGGCACCTTGGAGAACGGCGTGACGGTCCACAATTTCTATGTCCCCGCGGGGGGCGACGTGCCTGACCGCGACAAGAACGAGAAGTTTGGGCAAAAGCTGGATTACCTCACCGACATGCGCGACTGGTTCCACGGCGATAAGCCGCAGAAGTCCATCCTCGTCGGTGACCTGAACATCGCCCCGCGCGAGGACGATGTGTGGTCGCACAAACAGCTTCTGAAGGTCGTCAGCCACACCCCCATCGAGGTCGAGCACCTGGCCGAGACACAAGACGCCGGCGGTTGGGTTGACGTCACCCGTGCCGATATCCCCGAGGGGCAGCTCTATTCATGGTGGTCCTACCGCGCCAAGGATTGGGATGCCGCCGACAAGGGCCGCAGGCTCGACCACGTCTGGGCCACGCCCGATATCTCGAACGCGGCGCATTCGAGCCGTATCCTCAGGGACGCGCGAGGCTGGGAAAAGCCGAGCGATCACGCGCCGGTCTTTGCGAGTTTTGATCTTTGATAGGGTAGCAACGATTGCCAGGCGGGCGCACACTTCCAGACCTCGGCCCTTGGCACCGGCGCCCGAGAGGTCCATATAAAGCGCGATCTGCCGCGCCACGAAGGAATCGAGACCATGATGGATTTGGGACTGTCCGCGGGACCCGCCGCCGATACTGATCTGATCAAGGACGGATCAGAAGCCACGTTTATGCAGGACGTTGTCGAGATGTCCCAGACGGTGCCCGTTGTCGTTGACTTCTGGGCGCCGTGGTGCGGGCCGTGCAAGACGCTGGGTCCGCTTCTGGAAGACGCGGTCAAGGCGGCCAAAGGGGCCGTCAAGATGGTCAAGATCAACGTCGACGAGGCGCAGATGATCGCGGGCCAGTTGCGCATCCAGTCGATCCCGACCGTCTATGCCTTCTGGCAGGGCCAACCGGTCGACGGGTTCCAGGGCGCGGTGCCCGGGTCCGAGATCACGGCTTTCATCGACCGGGTGGTCAAGGCGGCTGGCGGCGAGGCGCCGACCGACAGTCTGAACGATGCGATAACCGCCGCCGAGGAAATGCTGACCGAAGGTGCTGCCGTGGATGCGGCGCAGACCTTTGCTGCGATCCTTGGAGAAGACCCGAACAATGCGGCAGCGTATGGCGGACTGGTCCGCGCACATATCGCCATGGATGATCTGGACCAGGCCGAAGCCATTCTGAACGGTGCCCCGGCGGAGATTTCGCAAAGCGCGGAACTTGAAGCAGCAAATGCGCAATTGCAGTTGGCGCGTCAGGCTGCGGATGCTGGTCCGGTCGCTGAACTGCGCGCGGCGGTGGAGGCAGATGAGAGCAACCTGCAAGCCCGGTTCGATCTGGCGCAGGCGCTTCACGCCAGCGGTGATGCGGAAGCGGCGGTGAACGAATTGCTAGAGATATTCCGCCGCGACCGCGAGTGGAATGATGGCGCCGCCAAGGAGCAGCTTTTCACGATTTTTGATGCGCTCAAGCCCAACGATCCCATCGTTCTGAACGGGCGGCGCAAATTGAGTTCGATGATATTTGCCTGAGCGGTTTTGCGGGCTAGCTGAATTTACATGATCAAAGTGGCTGACCTTCCGGGCGTGATCCCGGTGTTTCCTTTGCCGGGTGCGCTGCTTTTGCCGCGCGCACGGCTGCCCCTGCACATCTTTGAACCGCGTTATCTGCAAATGCTTGATGACGCTTTGAAAACGCCGGGCCGCCTGATTGGGATGGTCCAGCCGAACGAGGTCGAAGGCCGCAAGGGCAGCGGGCTTCATACCATTGGCTGTGCCGGTCGCGTCACGCAGTTTTCCGAAACCGAAGACAACCGGTATCTGATCACACTCACCGGCATTTCGCGGTTCCGCGTACAGAGCGAAGTGGAGGGGTTCACCCCTTACCGTCGCTGCGAGGTGTCCTGGGGCGGGTTTGATCGTGATCAGGGCCGAACCGAAGAAGACCCGACCTTTGACCGGCCCCTGTTTCTGGACATTTTGGGTCGGTATTTTGCAGCGCAATCCTTGTCGGCAGATTGGGAAACCCTGAAAGACGCGGACGACGAATTGCTGATCAATTCGCTGTCGATGATGCTGGACTTCGACCCCGAGGACAAACAGGCCTTGCTTGAGGCCCCATCGCTGAGCACCCGGCGCGAGACGCTGATCACGCTGATCGAATTCGCACTGCGGGGCGGCGAAGGGGAGATGATGCAATGAGTATCGAGATTGACCGCCGCGTGCTTGAGGCGCTGATCTGCCCGTTGACCCATGCCACGCTGCGCTATGACGCCGAAAAGCAGGAATTGATTTCGGAGGCTGCGCACTTGGCCTATCCCATTCGCAATGGCATTCCGGTGATGCTGGAAGATGAGGCGCGCAAGCTGGATTAATGGGTCCTGACCCTAAAGCGGTTGGCCTTGCATCAGGCGCGGCAAGTCGCCGGTCAGGCCCGCGGCTTCGCGGATGAAGCTGCGGCGCAGGCCGGGCAAAGCGCTGACCACACCCATACCGATATCGCGGACGCTGCGGATCAGAGCGTTGTCGTTTGAGAACAGCCGATTGAACCCATCTGTCGCCAACGCAAGCGCGGTGTTGTCGAAGCGCCGCCATTCCTCGTAGCGTTTGAGGACGGCGATGCTGCCGATATCTTCGCCCCGGCGGCTGGCGTCGGTGATGATCTGCGCCAGTGCCGCGATGTCGCGCATGCCCGCATTCAGTCCCTGACCTGCGATGGGGTGGATGCCGTGGGCGGCGTCCCCGATCAGGGCGATGCGGTCGGCGGCGAGAGCGTGCGCCAGCGAGAGGGACAGCGGGTAGGTATAGCGCTGCCCTGCAAGGGAAATGTCGCCCAGGAAATCGCCGAAGCGGGGTTTGAGCATGGTCAGGTAGTCGTCGTCCGGCAACGCATGGAAGGCAGCAGCGTTTTTTGCCGTTTCGCTCCAGACGATGGAACTGAGATTGCCGGGCAGGGGCAGGATGGCCAGCGGACCGGCGGGCATGAAGAACTGATGGGCCACACCGTGATGCGGCTGTTCGTGGGCGATGGCGCAGACGAGCGCCGTTTGGCCGTAGCCCCAGCCGGTGCGTTTGATGCCCGCGCGGGTCGCGGTGCCGCTGCCTCGGCCATCGGCACCGATCAGAACCGTCCCGGACAGGGTTTTGCCGGACGCGAGGGTGACGCTGACAGCGACGGGGGTGACCTGTTGCGCGGTCACGGTTTCACCGGCGAGATGCGTGATCTGATCCGAGGCCGCCATGGCGTCGAGCAGGGTGCGGCGGATATGCCGGTCTTGCACCATGTGGCCCATCGGGCCTTCCTCGATCTCGGCGTGGTCGAAATGCATGAAGAAGGGCGAGGGCCCTTCGCCTGCGCGGCCATCGGACACTTTGATCTCAAGGATCGGCTGGCTGTGATCGGCGATGCTGTGCCACAGGCCGATGCCGTCGAGCAGGCGCTGCGAGGTGAGCGCCACGGCATAGCTGCGCCCGTCGAAGCTGGCGTTCTTGCGGACCTTTTCGGCAAGCGCGTCGATGACGGTGACGGTGTGGCCCGATTGGGCAAGGGCCAGGGCGAGGATCGGGCCGGAGAGCCCGCCGCCCACAATCAGGATATCGCTGTCATGCGTCATGGGGCGCAATATGGCCGGGCGCGTGGGATTGTCCATGCGCTGCGACGTCGCTACCGTTTGCGGGATACGAATGGAGGGCGGGTATGCAGGAGTGGTTGGGCAAGAGTGCCGCGAATCTGGGGCGGGCCATTGGCGCGGGGGAGGTGGACCCGGTTGATCTGGCCGAGGCGTATTTTGAGCGGATCGAGGGGCATGCGTTGGCGGATCGTGTCTATGCCCGTTTGACCCGCGACCGCGCTTTGGCCGAGGCGCGCGCGGCGTCGGAGCGCGCCAAGGTCGGGCGGCGTATGTCGGTGCTGGACGGGGTTCCGGTGAGCTGGAAGGATCTGTTTGATACCGCCGGGGACGGGACCGAGGCGGGGTCGAAGCTGCTGGCGGGGCGGGTGCCTGACCGTGATGCGGCGGTGGTGCAGAATGCGACGGCGGCGGGTCTGGTGTGTCTGGGCAAGACGCATATGAGTGAGCTGGCGTTTTCGGGGTTGGGGTACAATCCGTCGACCGACACGCCGCCTTGTGTGAACGACGCGGATGCCGTGCCGGGGGGGTCGTCGTCGGGGGCGGCGGCGTCGGTGGCGTTTGGGTTGGCACCCGCGGCGATCGGGTCGGATACGGGCGGATCGGTGCGTATTCCGGCGGCGTGGAACGATCTGGTGGGGTTGAAGACGACCCATGGGCGGCTGTCGCTGGAGGGGTGCGTGCCCTTGTCGCTGAAATTCGACACGGTGGGGCCGTTGACCCGCACGGTGGAGGATGCGGCGTTGTTGATGGCGGTGTTGGAGGGGCGCGCGCCTTGTGATTTGCGGGGGGCGTCACTGAAGGGACGGCGGTTTGCGGCGTTGAAGACGGTGGTGCTGGATGACATCCGGGACGCGCCGCGGGCGGCTTATGAGAATGCGGTGGAGCGGCTCTGTGCGGCGGGGGCCGTGGTGGAGCCGTTGGAGGTGTCGGAGTTGGATGAGGCGATGGCGCAGGCGGGGCCGTTGATGCCGGGTGAGGTGTACGGGTTGTGGCGTGACGTGATCGAGGCCGACCCGGAGGCGATGTACGCGGAGATTTTGGCGCGGTTCCGGTTGGGCAAGGCGTTCAGCGCGCCGGATTACAATGCGGCCTGGGCCAAGCTGGAAGCGGTGCGACAGGCTTGGGATGTGTCCGTGGCGCCTTATGACGCGGTGCTGGCGCCGACGGCACCGATCCTGCCGCCCAATCTGGAGCGGCTGAACAGCGACAGTGACTATTACAAGACAGAGAACCTTCTGGCCCTGCGCAATACGCGGGTTGGGAACCTGATGGGGATTTCTGCACTGACGCTGCCCACGGGGGTGCCGAGTTGTGGGATCATGCTGATGGGGGCGCAGAACGGCGAAGAGGCGCTGCTGAGGCTGGGTGTGGCGGCGGAGGCGGCGCTGGGCTGATCCGACGGACGCCTGCGGCGACACGATTTCATTTTTTGAATGGGGGCTCTGCCCCCAAACCCCGGAGTATTTTCAGCCAGAAGAAGGTCTGGATTGGCGGATTTGCCACAAGGTGACGTTTTGGCGTGGTTCTTCTGGACGGGGGAAGTGGCCTTGGGGTATCTTGCGATCAAACGGGGCGAACACGATCCCGAACCTGAGGCAGTTTTATGAAGTTTCCCGAGCGGTTTTCGAACCTTCCGGCTTATGCGTTCCCGCGTCTGCGCGCTTTGGTCGACCATCACGCGCCCGGCGGTGATGTGGTGCATATGACCATTGGGGAGCCGAAACACGCCTTTCCGGCCTGGGTCACGGATGTGATTGCCGATCATGCGGCGGGATTTAACAACTACCCGCCGAACGAAGGGCTGCCGGAGTTGCGGCAGGCGTTTTGTGACTGGTTGGGTCGTCGCTATGGCGTGACCATGGATGCGGATGCCAACGTGATGCCGCTGAACGGGACGCGTGAGGGGCTTTACAACGCGGGCATGGCCCTGTGCCCCGAGGTGAAGAACGGGCAGCAGCCGGTCGTCTTGATGCCCAACCCGTTTTACCAGGTCTATATGCTGGCGGCGATTTCAGCGGGGGCGGAGCCGGTGCTGGTGCCTGCGACGGCGGAGACGGGGCATTTGCCGGATTATGGCTCGGTGGACCCGGAGATTTTGAACCGCACGGTGGCATGCTACATGTGTTCGCCTGCGAACCCCCAAGGGGCTGTGGCCGGTGCGGACTACTGGCGTGACCTGATCGCGCTGGCGGAGCGGTATGACTTTCAGGTCTTTGCCGACGAGTGCTATTCCGAGATTTACCGGGATGTGCCGCCCGTGGGCGTACTGGAATGTATCGGTGATGCGAACCCTGAGCGGGTGGTGGCGTTTCATTCGTTGTCGAAACGGTCGAACCTGCCGGGTCTGCGGTCGGGGTTCATCGTGGGGGGGCCTGCGACCATTCGTGAGACCAAGCAGTTGCGCACTTATGCCGGGACGCCGTTGCCGTCGCCGCTTCAACACGCGGCGGCTGCGGTTTGGGCGGACGAGGACCATGTCGTCGAGAACCGCGCGCAATATCACGAGAAGTACGACATGGCCGACCGCATTCTGGGCAACGTCCCGGGATACATGGCGCCGGAGGCCGGATTTTTCCTGTGGCTGCCGGTGCCGGATGGCGAGGCGGCAGCGTTGAAATTGTGGAAAGAGACCGGCGTGCGGGTGCTGCCGGGCGCGTATCTGGCGCGTGACATCGACGGGTTCAACCCGGGACATGAATTTATCAGGGCCGCACTTGTGGCTCCGAAGGCAGAGACGGAGCGTGGCCTAACGGCCATCTGCGACGTTCTTTACGCCCCATAAGAAAAGACGAGGCGAGGCATGGCATATCAGACACGGCGGGATCCGCTTTTTGACCACGGGATGCAGGCGGCGTTGGAAAAGCGCGGGCGTGAATTGGTGGGCATTGGCCTGCTGATTGCGGGGCTGATGGCGGCGGCCATGATGCTGAGCTACACCCCGGACGATCCGAACTGGATGGCGTCCACGGATGCACCGGTGCAGAACTGGTTGGGCCGCACGGGCGCGTCGATTGCAGCACCTTTGTTCATGATTGCGGGCTGGGGTGTGTTTGGCATCGCCATTGTGCTGATGGTCTGGGGCGTGCGCTTTGCCCTGCATCTGGGCACTGAGCGCGCGCTGGGGCGCCTGATCTTTGCGCCCATCGCGATTGCGTTCGGGTCTATCTATGCGGCGACATTGCAACCGGGCGCGGAGTGGCAGGCGACCCATGGCTTTGGTCTGGGCGGGCTTTTTGGCGATACGGTCATGGCCTTTATCCTGACGGTCATGCCGCTGGGATCGAGCCTGGCTGTCAAGTTCATGTCGTTGTTGATGGGTGTGGGCATCGTGGTCTTTGGTGCCTTTGTGCTGGGCTTTACCCGGCCCGAAGTGGCGCGACTGGCGCGGTTTCTGCTGGTTGGGCTGATCGTGGCCTATGCGATGCTGATGACCCTGCTGGGGCGCGGGGCCAGTGGGGCCGTTCAGGCGGCGCGTGCCTTGCAAGAACGTCAGGCCGAGCGGCGCGCGGCCCGCGCAGCAGAGGCAGCGGATGAGTATGTGACGACACTGCCCGTGGAGGACGAGCCGTACTATGAAGAACCGACCAAGCCGAGCCTCTTGGCTCGGATGCCGACGCTGATCAAACGCCCGGAACAGATGCCGGACAAGATGCCCGAACAGGAGCTGATCGAGACCTATAGCGACGCCGATGTGGGGGAGGGCCCCGGTGATGAACGGATCAAGTTGAAAATTGCGGATGTCATCAAATCCCGCGTGCGGTCCAACCCCGATGTCCAGGCCGCCAGTGTCGCCCCGCTGACCAAGGGGCGTGGTCGTGGGCCCGTGCCGCTGATTGCCAACACAGCACCGCAGCCGATTTTGCCCCCCGAGCCGCCGTTGACGGCTGCCGCTTCATTGGCGCGGACAGAACCACCTTTGACGGCGCAAGCGCCCGTGGTTGAGCCCGTGCAAGACTATGTGCCCGAGCAATTGGACGTGCCCATGCCCGAACCGGTTGTGGAGGCGCCGAGCATTCCGGTGGCGGAGCCGCGGACACTGGTGCAGCAGCCCGTGCGCAAGCCCGTGCAACCCAGCACGCGCGCGCAGCTTGAGGCGCAGCCGAAGCTGAAGTTCGAGGACACGCACCCCGGATTTGAACTGCCGCCGCTGAACCTGTTGGAAAGCCCCACCACCGTGCAGCGCCATCATCTGAGCGATGAGGCGTTGGAAGAAAACGCGCGGATGTTGGAGGTTGTGCTGGATGATTATGGTGTGAAGGGCGAGATCGTTTCGGTGCGCCCAGGCCCGGTTGTGACCATGTACGAGTTGGAGCCTGCGCCGGGTTTGAAAGCCAGCCGCGTGATTGGTTTGGCGGACGATATTGCACGATCGATGGCCGCCCTGTCGGCGCGTGTGTCGACGGTCCCGGGCCGGTCGGTGATCGGGATCGAACTGCCGAATGAAAACCGTGAGAAAGTTGTGCTGCGCGAAATTTTGGCGTCTCGCGACTTTGGCGACGGCAATCAGAAGCTGCCGCTGGCGCTGGGCAAGGATATTGGCGGCGATCCGGTTGTGGCGAACCTGGCCAAGATGCCTCACCTCTTGATTGCGGGGACTACGGGGTCGGGTAAGTCGGTGGCGATCAACACGATGATCCTGTCGCTGCTCTATAAGCTGACGCCCGAGGAATGCCGGTTGATCATGATCGACCCCAAAATGCTGGAACTGAGCGTTTATGATGGCATTCCGCA
>JBCDEK010000030.1:0-33995 GCA_039179785.1 Pseudomonadota bacterium
ATCGCCTTGACGATATTGTGGTAGCCGGTGCAGCGGCAGATATTGCCTTCGAGGTATTCCCGAACTTCGGATTCGCTGGGTTTGGGATTGTCCTTGAGCAGGGCCGCTGCCGACATCACCATGCCGGGCGTGCAAAAGCCGCATTGCAGGCCGTGATGGTCCTGAAATGCCTGCTGGATCACGTTGAGCGAGCCGTCGGCGTTGGCTTGCCCTTCGATCGTATCGACGGTCGCGCCATCGGCTTCGGCGGCCAGCATCGTGCAGGACTTGACCGCGTGGCCGTCCACATGCACCACACATGCGCCGCATTGCGACGTGTCGCAGCCCACATGGGTTCCTGTCAGCATCAGCTGGTCGCGCAGGAAAGACGACAGCAATGTGCGCCCCTCAACCTCGCCAGACGCAGCCTTTCCGTTCACGGTCATCGAGACCTGTGCCATGGCATCCTCCCTTTTGGCATTCTTGTTGGGGTGGAGTTAAGCATGGGGCACGGCGGTTGAGAACAGAAAACTTTTGCCGTTCCGCGAAATCGCAAGATTGTGCAGGTGCTTAGCTGTCGCGCGGTCGGGGCCGGGTCGGGATTTCCTTGAGTAAGCCACCGACGCCCATGTTCGAGATGTCAGCCTGGGTGAGCTCAAGGCCACAGATCAGGCGTTCGAGCACCCAGTCTGCGCCGTTGAGCGCAGGCGACCGGGCGCAGCCTGGAAGGCCGATCACCGGCTTGTTCCCGAGACTGCCAAAAAAGAGTAGGTTGCCGGGATCGACCGGCATACCGAACGCGGAGACATGACCACCGGCCGCGCGCACGGCATTTGGGGCCACGTCATGGGTGTCCGACGTGGCGGAGGCGGTGAGGATAAAGACCACCTCGCCCGGCGCTTCGGCCACCGCACGCACCAGCGGATCGTCGCGGTGTGGAACCACGACGCGTGGGGTGAGCGCCACGTTCAGGCGGTCAAGCCGGCCCGTCAGCGCCGCCCGCCCCTTAGTCGCCGGTTCTGCGTTGCCCACTTGTGTTTCGATCAGCGTGGCAGATGCGTAATACGGCGGACGCACGCGGATGGCGCCCGCCGCATCGCGGGTCGTCTGGGCCAAAGCAGATTCGGACACGGCGTAGGAGATGATCTTGATCGTCGCGATCATCGTGCCTGCGTCCACACGGTGGAATGGCGGGACGGTTGCGATGGTGATCATGGGATCAACGCTGTTGATGGCTGCGATGCGGCCTGCATCGAGGGCCACGATGCCGGGACCGGTGGCATAGAGGTTCACGCGCCCTGCCCCAGCGACACTGATGCGCAGGCCCTGCGTTTCGGCGTCGGGCACCAAGGCCGACGCAAGCCTTTCGGCGGCTGTGTTTTCCTCAACATCCGTGGGATCAAGCGTGGCGACGGTCAGCGTGTCATGGCCTGCGGCTTGCAGGTCTGTGATGTCTGCGTCTGTCAACACTGTGCCCTTGGACACGCGCCCCGAAGCGCCTGCGAGGGAATGGGCAAGAATGGTTCCGACCGCCTCTGCCGCGGGGCGTGGGCCGAATTTCATGCGCCTTGCCTGAGCGTGGAGACCATCTGCGCGAGGATTGACACGGCAATCTCGGGCGGGCTGGCCGCACCGATATCAAGGCCGATGGGCCCTTTGATCCGGGCGATCTGGTCGGGGCTGAACCCCGTCTCTTCCAGCCGGGCCACGCGCTTGGCGTGGGTCCGGGTTGAGCCGAGTGCGCCAATGTAGAAGGCATCGGAGTTGAGCGCGATGTGGAGGGCCGGATCGTCGAGTTTCGGGTCGTGGGTCAGCAGCACAAGCGCGGTGCGGGCATCCACACCCGCTTCGGCCAGGGCGTCATCGGGCCAGTCGTTGATCACGCGCGTTTCGGGAAAGCGGGCCTGCGACCCGAACGCCTCGCGCGGGTCGATGATGGTGGGGTCGTAACCTGCGAGCTTGGCCATGGGCACAAGGGCCTGAGCGATATGCACACCGCCCACGATGGCGAGGCGCAGGGGGGGATTGTGGATGGCGACAAAGGTTTTGCCGTCTTCCTCCATCCCCGTGCGGTCCTTGGCAAAGCGAGCGCTGTGGCCATCGGTGTCCAGCCGCCGGTCCCAGGTTTCGGTGTCGACCACGTAAGCCATTTGCGTGCGAGCGGCGCGGGCCGCGACGAGGCTTTCGAGCATGGTTTGCGGCATCGCGGTGCCGACAGGTTCCACAAGGATCTTGATGGTGCCGCCACAGGCGAGGCCCACGGCAAAGGCGTCGCCATCGCTGACGCCGTATTCCAGCAGGCACGGGGTGCCATCTTCCAGCGCTTCCATCGCCTCGACCACCACGGCCCCTTCGACGCAGCCGCCCGACACCGAACCCATCATGTCACCGTCACCCGACACTACCATCTGGGCCCCGGCGCGGCGCGGCGCGCTGCCCCAGGTTTCGATCACAGTGGCAAGGGCCGCGCCCTTGCCCGCCTTGACCCACTCAAGCGCCTGTTCCGGTGCGGTTTCAACCGACGGCATCTGTGCCACCCATCTGCAATGATCCTTGGCGGGGAGCGTATTCCCGTGGCTCCGGAAAACACAACCCCGCCTTAAGCACAGGGGGGTGCGCGTGTCTGTGCTTGCACGCCCCCCGCCTGCGGCCTACATCTTGGACCAAGATCTGCCGGAGACACCATTCATGCCCATGCAAGCGCAAGAGATCGAAGACCTGATCCGCGAAAGCTTTCCCGATGCCAAGATCACCATCACCGATCTGGCCGGTGACGGGAATCACTATTCGGCAGAGGTGATCGACGCATCCTTTGCCGGGATGAACCGAGTACAGCAGCACCGGGCGGTGACCAAGGCGCTTAAAGGCAAGATGGATGGCAGCCATGGTGAGTTGCACGCGCTGGCCCTGACGACCAAGGCGCCCTGATTTGGGGCTTTTGCGTTTCATAACCACGCCTTTTCGGCGACGGCGACGCCGCCCGCTGGCGGACCGCCGCCCCAGCCGGGGCGAGATGGGTCAGAACCGCAAGGTGCCGCTCGGCATGGAGGGGCTGGACCTGGATGTGATCGACAAGGCGGCGCGGGCCAACGATACGTCCGACCGGATGCCAACGATCATTGGCCGGGACGGCTTTTTTGCCCGCTCGGCCACACATGTGACGCCGATGCCCGAAGACGAAACCTATGCCGCGCGGTTCCACCGCGCCTTCCACAAGAAAGGCAAATGACATGAGCGATGCCGCAAGCCGGATCACCGAGACCAACGCAAACAACGATGTTGTGCTATATATGAAGGGCACCAAGTCGATGCCCCAATGCGGCTTTTCCAGCCGTGTGGCGGGTGTGCTCAACTACATGGGCGTGGATTTCGCTGACGTGAACGTGTTGGCCGACGAAGAGCTGCGTCAGGGGATCAAGGATTTTTCGGACTGGCCAACCATCCCGCAGCTTTACGTAAAAGGCGAGTTCGTAGGTGGTTGCGACATCATCACCGAGATGACCCTGTCGGGCGAATTGGACACGCTGTTCGAAGAAAACGGTGTCACTTACGACAAAGACGCCGCCGACAAGATCCGCGAAGCCAACGGCTAAGCCGCGTCAGTTGCGGCGCAGTACCATGCCGTGCTTGTTGGTGTCGTCGAAGCCGAGCTTGCGATAGAAACCTTGAGCCCCGCGCGCCTGCCCGGTCAGTAGCATGATCTTGTAGGCATCTGCGTCCCAAGCGCGTGCAATGAGGTTTTCGAGGACGGCACGACCAACGCCGCGCATTCGATGATCGGGCGCTGTCACTACGTTTTCAATCAGCGCATAGGGCCGACCACCATAGGTCATGTTGGGCAGAAGGTGCATCGTGGCCATGCCAAGCAGGGTGACCCCGTCAAACGCTCCGGCAACACTGGTTCCGGGATGGTCCAGCACAGCGTTGAAATGCGCGACGGGCGCAACTAAATCACTGCGTGGCAGGTCCAGATAAAGCGCGCACGCCGCTTTTGCATCGCCGCTCACAAGCGGGCGCACGTGCATGTCAGGCCGTCTTTTCCTCGACCTCTGCGGCCAGTGCTTCGGCGCGCGCGGCAAGCTCTGCCAGCGTATCTGTCACCGCCTGGGGCACCACCGGCACCTCAATCCGCTCAGGCTCCGGGGCCCCCATGGTGCGCAAGCCCTCAAGCTCTGCTTCGCGCTCGGCCAATTTGCCCTGCACCTCGGCCACGCGGTCCTCAAAACTTGCGGTCTTGTCCGCAAGCATCAGGCCCGCCATGAGCAACATGCGCGCTTCGGGCATGCGCCCGGCCTGATCGGCCAGCACCTGGGCTTCGTCGTCCAGTAGTTTGGCGGCAGCATGCAGATAGCTTTCTTCGCCGTCCTGGCAGGCGACCTGAAACGGGCGGCCGCCGATGGAAATGGTCACCTCAGGCATCTGCGTCTTCCTCTTCCGGCACTTCAAGTTGGCTCAGCAGCGGGGTCAGTGCGTTTATGATGCTGCTCGCTTCGGCCACATCCACCGCGCGGGCGGCGCGCAGCCCTTCGAGTTCGGCGCGCATCGCGGTGTTGATCAGATGCGGCTCGCCCACCCCTTCCTCGTTGGCGGTGCGCAGTGCGGCGTTGGACTCACGCAGCTGATCATTGGCGGCACGCAAGCGCTGTAGTTCAAGGTCCAGATCCTTCATCCGCGCCTGCGCGGCATCCGCAGCGGCTTGGGCGCTGTCCTGCGCGTCGGACAATTTGCGCACACGCTCGGTCAATTGCGCATTCACCGTCCGTTCATCATCCAGCGCGGTTTGCAGCGCCGCGATCGCGTCGTCGTCGGCATTGTCGAGCCCGCCAAGGCCCATCGCGATCCGGTCCATCGCGGCTGTCAGCCGCTGTTGCAATGCGTCGATGTCGCTCATCTTTCGTGCCTGTCCCCTCTTAAGCTCGGGCGCGCTGGCGCTCCGGTTCCACGTGCCTGGCGTGTTCGAATCGTTTTCCCGCCCGGTTGGTCCTTAGTTTAGCCAAAGCGGTCTGGAAATGCGCCCCCCTTTGCGATCAAGCACTTGGGCGGCGGCATTGATGTAGCAAATCACCGCCGGGGCCCCTGCGCGCGGTTTTGCCATGGCAGATCGCCTTGATCTTTGGCCTTTGCCTGATATGCAGCCTGAAACCAAACGCCAAAGGACGAGTTTTTCCGTGGATCTGACAGCCCTTCGCACCGCACATCCGGACCATTGGTCCAAAGCGACCGCCATTCGCGCCCTCACGCTCGACGCCGTGGCCGCCGCCAATTCGGGCCATTCCGGTATGCCCATGGGGATGGCCGATGTGGCCACCGTCCTGTTTGAAAAGCACCTGAAATTTGATGCCAAGGCCCCTGATTGGCCGGATCGCGACAGGTTCATCCTGTCGGCGGGGCACGGGTCCATGCTGCTGTATTCCCTGCTGCACCTGACGGGTTACGAGGACATGACCCTGCAACAGATCAAGGATTTCCGTCAGTGGGGATCAAAAACCGCCGGGCACCCGGAATACGGCCACGCCAAGGGGATCGAGACCACCACCGGCCCCCTGGGCCAGGGCATTTCCAACGCGGTGGGTTTTGCCATGGCCGAAGAGATATTGCGCGCGCAATACGGCAAGAAAATTGTCGATCACCACACCTATGTCATCGCCGGTGACGGGTGTCTGATGGAAGGTGTGAGCCAGGAAGCCATCACGCTGGCGGGCCGCCACCAACTGGGCAAGCTGATCGTCTTTTGGGACAACAACAACATCACCATCGACGGCCCCGTATCGCTGGCAGACGCCACCGACCAGCCGCAGCGTTTCAAATCCGCAGGTTGGGCCGTGATCGAGATTGACGGACATGATCCCGAAGCCATTGACGCGGCCATCACCAAGGCGAAAAGCAAGAAAAAACCGACGATGATCGCCTGCAAGACCCACATCGCGTTGGGTCACGCGGCACAGGATACCTCCAAGGGCCACGGTGCGTTGACTGATCAGGGACAGTTGCAAGATGCCAAGGCTGCTTACGGCTGGACCACCGGTCCGTTCGATGTACCAACGGATGTGAAATCAGCTTGGGACGCCATTGGCGCGCGCGGGGCCAAGGACCGCGCCGCTTGGGAAGAGCGGTTTGCAGCCGTATCTGACGCGAAAAAAGCGCGTTTTAACCGCACGCTTGCCCGCGATGTACCAAAGAAATTGTCAGCCACAGTCAAAGCGTTCAAAAAGCAGATGTCCGAAGGTGCACCCAAGCTGGCGACCCGTGCAGCTTCGGAAAAGGCGCTTGAGGTGCTCAACCCGATCATGCCCGAAACTGTCGGCGGATCGGCCGACCTGACCGGGTCGAACAACACCAAGACGGGCGATCTGGGCGTGTTTGATACTGACAACCGCGGCGGGCGCTACATCTATTGGGGCATTCGCGAACACGGCATGGCCGCAGCAATGAACGGCATGGCGCTGCATGGCGGTCTGCGCCCTTATGGCGGCACGTTCATGTGCTTCACGGATTATGCCCGCCCCGCGATGCGTCTGGCGGCCTTGATGAAGATCCCAACGGTCTTTGTCATGACCCATGACAGCATCGGACTGGGCGAAGATGGCCCAACCCACCAGCCGGTCGAGCATCTGGCGATCAGTCGGGCCACACCCAACACGCTTGTCTTCCGCCCGGCGGACGCGATTGAGACCGCAGAGGCTTGGGAACTGGCCCTGTCCTCCAAAGACACACCGTCGGTCCTGTCCTTGACCCGTCAGGGCCTTCCGACCGTGCGCACCGACCACAAGCTCAAGAACATGACGGCGCAGGGCGCCTATGTGCTGGCCGAGGCCGAGGGCAAACGTCAGGTCATCCTGATCGCCTCCGGCTCTGAAGTGTCCGTGGCGCTCGACGCCCGCGCCAAACTGCAAGAGGCCGGGATCGGCGCCCGCGTCGTATCAATGCCCTGCATGGAGCTATTTGCGCAGCAGGACGAAAGCTATCGCCGCAAGGTGTTGCCCGCCGGTCCCGTCAGGATCGGGATTGAAGCCGCCGTGCGCCAGGGCTGGGACCAGTGGTTGCTGGGCGAGCGTGGCAAGGCCAACAAGGCCGATTTCGTCGGTATGTACGACTTCGGGGCGTCGGCCCCTGCCGGCGTGCTGTTCGAAAAGTTCGGCATCACCGCAGAGGCTGTCGTTGAGAAAGCCAACGCGCTGCTCTGACATCTACAATCGTGGACTGAAAAAGGCCGGACGCTGTCGCAGCGTCCGGCCTTTTTTGTCCGGGTGCATTGTCAGACGGCCTTGGGGGCTACCGCGCGCCAGACGGGTGTGATGACTTTCTCGCCAATCGGGATCAGGACAAAGCCCCAGGCGAGGCCAAGAAGCCCATGCAGCGCCGCCTTGACGCCCCAGACAACGCCACCCGCATCACCGCCCACGGCTTTGGCGATGCCATAGACAACGTCCTCGGGCCCGTGCCAGCCCATCTGAGCGAGCCCGTGGACAATGATCTCTCCACCCACCCATAGCATGGCGGCGGTCCCCACGATGGTCAGCAGTTTCATGAAGCCCGGCATGACCTTCACGATGCCCCGCCCCAGCGCACGGACCAGACCGATGCTGCCACGTTGCGCCATGGCGAGGCCCACGTCATCCGCCTTCACAATCAGCGCAACCGAGCCATATACCGCGACCGTGATCATGATCGCCACCGTCGCCAGCGTCGCCGCTTCCATCCAGAAATTGCTTTCAGGTATGGCAGCCAGCGCAATGGTCATGATCTCGGCCGACAGAATGAAGTCGGTCTTGATCGCGCCCTTGGCTTTTTGCTCTTCCAGATGCGCGGGGTCTTCGATTTCGGTTTCCTTGCCCTCATAGTCCTCGTGCCCATGGCCCCAGCCCAGCACATGCGCGACCTTCTCGGCCCCCTCAAAACACAGGTAAGACCCGCCCAACATCAACAGGGGCGGAATGGCCCAGGGCGCAAAATTGGACAGAAGCAAACCGACAGGCAGCAGAAACACCAGCTTGTTCTTGAACGACCCTTTGGCAATCCGCCAGATGATCGGCAGCTCGCGGTCGGCGGAAAAGCCATGCACATATTTCGGTGTCACAGCCGCGTCATCGATCACCGCGCCTGCCGCCTTAGACCCCGCCTTGGCCGCTTGCCCAATGACGTCATCCACTGATGCCGCCGCCACTTTGGCGATTCCCGCAACATCATCCAAAAGAGCCAATAGTCCGCTCATTCCGCCCGCTCCCTCACGCTGTTCTTACGTTAGCGCATAACACAGCTGATCGGTTCCGCATACTGTTAGCGCGAACTGCATACAACGGCACACGTTTATCGCTAACACCCTGATAATCTTCTTTTTTCGCCCTTCTCATGCCGCAATGGCCCAGCTATCACCTGTGCAATCGACAGCAGCGGCGGCGCAAGGGACCACGGAACACCATGACCATCAAAGTTGGCATCAACGGGTTTGGACGCATCGGGCGCTGCACCCTCAGCCACATCGCCACATCGTTGCGCAACGACATCGATGTGGTCGCGGTGAACGCCACCGGCCCGCTTGAGACCTCGGCCCATCTGATCAAGTACGACAGCGTGCATGGCCGGTTTCCAAACGAGGTGACGGTCACGAATGACACCATGGACCTGGGCCGTGGGCCGATCCGCATGATGTCGACCTATGACATGAATGACCTGGACTGGACCGGTGTCGATGTGGTGCTGGAATGCACAGGCAAGTTCAACGACGGCCACAAAGCCAAGGTGCATATGGAGCGCGGCGCCAAAAAGGTGCTGCTGTCGGCCCCCGGTAAGAACGTCGACAAGACGGTCGTGTTTGGTGTGAACGACGAACAGCTGGCCGCCAATGACCGGATGATCTCGAACGGCTCTTGCACCACCAATTGCCTCGCGCCCCTCGCCAAGGTGCTGGACCGCGCCTTTGGCATCGAACGCGGCGTGATGACCACCATCCACAGCTATACCGGCGACCAGCCAACGCTGGACCGGCGGCACGACGATCTCTACCGCGCCCGCGCCGCCGCCATGGCGATGATCCCGACTTCAACCGGCGCGGCCAAGGCGTTGGGCGAAGTCCTGCCGAACCTTGCGGGCAAGCTGGATGGCACCGCGATGCGCGTGCCCACTCCGAATGTCAGTGCAGTCGACCTCACATTCGAAGCATCCCGCGACGTGACCGTGGATGAGGTGAACGCCGCCGTTGCCGAGGCCGCCGCGGGCCCAATGGGCCGGGTTCTGGCCTATGACGACGAGCAAAAGGTCAGCATCGATTTTAACCATACCGAACATTCGTCAATCTTTGCCCCTGATCAGACCAAGGTGGTGGGCGGTCGCATGGTGCGCGTATTGGCCTGGTATGACAACGAATGGGCATTTTCCGTGCGGATGGCCGATGTGGCCGTCGCAATGGGGCGCCTGATCTGAGTGTCGCACAGCTTGCATGGTTCGGGTTGGGCTGTCACAACGGCGCTGCCCTTTGTCATTGTGATCTGCGCCCCATGACCAATCCTATTGCCCTTGTCCTTGCCGTGCTGATCGTTGGCGCAATTGTGGCCGATGTTGCCCTTTACGGGACTGAGCACCTGATCTTTCTGGGTAAAAAATTCGCCGACCTTTTGGAGTGGATCGCCTTCTGGCGTTGATCACCGCCGCAGATGTCGCACCCTTGTGAGCGCCATCCCCGGTTGACATTCGCAGCACTTTGCCTTTGTTAGCGGTAACGGCGCAACCCTGCGACGCAGGGCCGCGTTCAGACATTATTCTGACACCAGACATGGGGGATACCATGGCCATCAAAGTAGCCATCAACGGGTTCGGGCGCATCGGGCGCAACGTGCTACGCGCGATCGTCGAAAGCGGTCGGACAGATATCGAAGTGGTCGCGATCAACGACCTCGGCCCGGTCGAAACCAACGCACACCTGCTGCAATATGACAGCGTGCATGGCCGGTTCCCCGTCAACGTTAAAACCGGTGCCGACAGCATTGATGTGGGTCACGGTCCCATCAAGGTGACAGCCGAGCGCAACCCTGCCGATCTGCCCTGGGGGCATGTGGACATCGTGATGGAGTGCACCGGCATCTTCACCTCGAAAGAGGCATGTCAGGCGCATCTTGAGAATGGCAGCAGCCGGGTCTTGATCTCTGCCCCCGGCAAGGATGCAGACAAGACGATTGTGTACGGTGTGAACCACGACAGCCTGTCTGGCGACGATGTGATCGTGTCGAACGCGTCCTGCACCACCAACTGCCTGACGCCTGTGGCCAAAGTCCTGCACGACCAGTTCGGGATCAAGCGCGGCTTCATGACCACGATCCACAGCTACACCGGCGACCAGCCCACACTGGATACGATGCACAAGGATCTCTACCGCGCGCGCGCTGCCGCGATGAGCATGATCCCCACTTCCACCGGCGCAGCCAAGGCCGTGGGTCTAGTGATGCCCGAATTGAACGGCAAGCTGGACGGCGTCGCCATCCGTGTGCCTACACCCAACGTGTCCTGCGTCGATCTGACGGCCGAGATGGATGTCGACGTGACGGTCGAGCAGATCAACGACGCGATGTCCGCCGCCGCGGCCTCTGGCCCGCTCAAGGGTGTGCTGGGTGTGACGGACGCGAAACTGGTGTCGATGGACTTCAACCACGACCTGCATTCGTCGATCTTTGCCACGGATCAGACCAAGGTGATGGACGGCAATTTCGTGCGTATCCTGTCGTGGTACGACAACGAATGGGGGTTCTCAAACCGCATGGGCGACACGGCGGTTGAGATGGGTAAGTATCTGTAGAACCTTTGTCGAAAGTTGATTTGGGCGCCTATCGGGGCGCACTTTTTAATTCACATGGTGTACCTAAAGCGGATGACTGTCTGGTTTGAGGCCTCACTGCATTTTTTGGCAGACGCGGCGACTATCTGGTTTCTTGACAGCTGGAGACTGCAATGACCTTGCCAGAAGAAATGTTCGGCGTTGTCCTGACGGGCCATGGCGGTCCCTACAGGCTTGAATGGCGCGAAGATTTACCAGTTCCCGTTGCGGGGGCTGGGGATGTCATCGTTCGGGTCCATGCGGCAGGCGTGAACAACACCGACATCAACACGCGGACAGCATGGTATTCGAAAGGGGATGCCGCCGCAGAAGACGCCACTTGGTCTGGCGCGGCACTGTCCTTTCCCCGAATACAGGGGGCGGATGTCTGCGGTGAGATCGTTGCCGTCGGCGTGGGAGTTGAGTCCGCGCGGATCGGCGAACGCATCCTGATCGAGCCCTGCATCCGAGAAGCGCACGGACGCAGTCTGGAAACAACATGGTATTTCGGGTCGGAATGTGACGGTGGTTTTGCGCAATACACGCGGGTTGCGGCGCGTCATGCGTACAAGATCAACAGCAGTCTGACCGATATCCAACTGGCCTCATTTCCGTGCTCCTATTCCACAGCCGAAAATATGCTGACGCGCGCAAACGTTGACTCTGGCGATACCGTGCTCGTCACCGGTGCGTCCGGCGGCGTCGGATCTGCAACCGTGCAACTGGCACAAGCGCGCGGTGCGAAGGTCATAGCGATCACAAGTGCGTCCAAGGCCGAGTTGCTGAAGGAACTGGGTGCTATCAAAACCCTCACGCGGGATGACGATATTCTTTCCAAACTGACCCCAAACAGTATTGATGTCGTTGTTGATCTGGTGGCCGGTCCGAAATGGCCGGTCCTGCTCGACGTGCTGCGCCCCGGTGGGCGGTACTGTGTCGCCGGGGCCATCGGTGGTCCGTTGGTGGAACTTGATGTTCGGACGCTATACCTCAAAGATCCGAGCTTTTTCGGCTGCACGGTCTTGGCACCAGAGGTTTTTTCTAACCTTGTAAAGCGGATCGAGCATGGCGACGTAAAGCCTCTGGTCGCTGAGACATACCCATTGGCTGAAATCGCCGCTGCACAGGAAGCCTTTGGCAAAAAGGGCTATGTCGGAAAAATTGTACTCGAACTGAAGTGAGCATTGCGGGTTAACAAATCCGACTGCGGACCTTGACGCCGAAGCAGTGAATGGCCGTAAGCCGCCTCTACCCAAACCGCTCGCGCAGCGCATCATTCACCAGCGGCGTCACAAATTTGCTGACATCCCCACCCAGCCGCGCAATCTCTTTCACCAGTTTCGACGCGATCGCCTGATGTTCGGCCTCTGCCATCAGGAACACCGTTTCGATACCGTCATCCAGTTGCCGATTCATACCCACCATCTGGAACTCGTATTCGAAATCCGCCACAGCGCGCAGACCGCGAAAGATGAACTGCGCGCCCACATCGCGCGCGCAGTCGATCAGCAGGTTTTCAAAAGGGTGCGCGATGATCTCGGTGCCGGTCTGCCCGCTCAGCTTGGCGCATTCGGCTTCTATCATCGTGACCCGATCCTCAAGCGGAAACAACGGCCCCTTGTCACGATTGATCGCAACGCCAATGACCAACCTGTCCACCATCGGACTGGCCCGCCGGATAATGTCCATATGTCCCAAGGTGATGGGGTCGAATGTGCCTGGATAAAGGCCGATGCGCATGGGGCGGCTCCGTCAGTCTGGGTGCGCGCAATGCAGCATTTCGTGCCCGCGATTGCAAGCCGACGAGACGCTGGCGTTTGGTGTGGCTCAGTGGCCCATGATCATGCCTTGCAGGGCATCCTTTTCCATTGCCAATTCGGTCAGGCGCGCCTTGACCACATCGCCAAGCGTGATCAGGCCCACAAGTTGCCCGTCCTCGATCACGGGCATGTGGCGAAAGCGTCCTTCGGTCATCTTGGTCAGGACATCATCAGCTTTGTCGTCGCGTCCGCAGGTGACAAGTTTGGAGGTCATGAACGTGTCAACCGGATCGTTCAGGATCGACCCGCCGCGTTTGGCCAGCACCCGCACGATGTCGCGTTCGGACAGAATGCCCGCCGCTGTCTGCCCATCCTCGGACACGACCACCGTCCCGATCTTGCGCTCGGCCAATATTTTGGCGGCGTCAGAGACTTTCGACCCCGGCTTAACCGTGACAACGGCATCATCGGACTTGGACTTGAGTATCTGGTGCACAAGCATGGATCTGGACCTCGCAACTTCGTCGATGACCCAGCGTCAGCCGCGGATACCCCGTCTGTCAAGGGTGCGCAGCGCTCTGGGCAATCCACTGCCAGCAGAAATGGCTGGCGTGATCGTCGCGCACATGCGCGCGCATGTCTTTCAAAGCCCTGCGATAAAGCGCTGTTTTCATTCACGGGTTGGCTTCAAGCCGCGCCACCTCGGCCCGCACACCCTGTGCGAGCTGTTCTGCAAAACTGTTCAGACGGCGGTCGCGCTGGTCCGACTGGTGGCGGATCAGGAAAAAGCTGCGCTTGAGCGAAAGCTGGTCCATCAGCACCCGACGCACCCCGGGGGCAAAAGACAACGCAAAATCATGCACAACGCCAATCCCGGCCCCTTGCCGCAACAGGTTCAACTGCACCGCAACCGAGTTGGACGCGAGTGCGACACGCGCCACACCCGCATCGGCCAGATAATCCAGTTCGCGATCAAAGATCATATCGGGGATATAGCCGACGATGCGGTGGGCATTTAAGTCAAACAGGTCCCGCAACGGCGGCGCCCCGGATAAGTAGCTACGATGGGCTGCGAAATGCAGGTGGTAATCGGTGATCCTCTGCACGGTCAGTTGCCCGGCTGTCGGCGCGCTTACACCGATGGCAAGATCGGCCTCGCGTCGCGACAGGTTGAACACCCGCGGCAGCGCGACAATCTGGATGTCGAGTGCCGGATGATGGTGCGCCAGCGATGCGCAGACCTGCGGCAATACATAGTTGGCGCAGCCATCAGGTGCCCCGATCCGCACCTGTCCTGTCAGCCCCGCCTGGGCTTCTGTGCGCCCTGCCCCGGCCAGCCCTTCGGTCGCGGCGCGCATTGCGGCCTCGGCAGCTTCGGCCTTGTCTAGCAGTTGCATGCCAGCGTCGGTCAGCGCGTAGCCTTGCGGCGACTTGCGAAACAGCACCGTATCCAGTTCTCGCTCAAGCCGGGCCATCCGTCGCCCGAGGGTCGCGGCATCCTTCCGCACGTCCTTGGCGGCGGCCGACAACGTTTCAGCCCGTGCCACCGCCAGAAACAGTCGCAGATCATCCCAATTGGGCTGCATGGCCCCCTCTCATATTGCAAAAACGCACGCCAGTTTTGGCCACTTGCCTCTTTTACCCGGTATTTTGCAAGACTATCCTGTCTTCAACACATGCCCGGAGGATCACATGCAAGAGCTTTCCCATTACATCGACGGCGCGCACGTCAAAGGCACGTCCGGTCGTTTTGCCGACGTGATGAACCCGGCGACAGGCGAGGTGCAGGCCAAGGTCCCTCTCGCCTCGACGGACGAGATTGCCCATGCGGTCGATGTCGCGGCCAAGGCGCAACCGGGTTGGGTCGCTACCAACCCACAGCGTCGCGCTCGCGTACTAATGAAATTCGTGGACCTGTTGAACCGCGACATGGACAAGCTGGCTGAAGCGCTTAGCCGTGAACATGGCAAGACGCTGCCGGATGCCGCCGGTGACGTGCAGCGGGGACTTGAGGTGGTGGAATACTGTATCGGCGCGCCGCACCTTCTGAAAGGCGAATACACCGACAGTGCGGGCCCCGGCATCGACATGTACTCCATGCGTCAGGCTCTGGGCGTGACGGCGGGCATCACGCCTTTCAATTTCCCGGCCATGATCCCGATGTGGATGTTCGCGCCCGCCATTGCCTGCGGCAACGCCTTCATCCTAAAACCCTCCGAACGCGATCCCTCGGTACCTTTGATGTTGGCCGAACTAATGGAGGAAGCGGGTCTGCCCAAAGGTATTCTGCAGGTCGTGAACGGGGACAAGGAAGCGGTCGACGCGATCCTGCATCACCACGTGATCCAGTCCATCGGCTTTGTCGGATCGACGCCGATTGCCGAATATATCTATGCCACGGGCTGTGCGAACGGCAAACGCGTGCAGTGCTTTGGCGGGGCCAAAAACCATATGATCGTCATGCCCGACGCGGACATGGACCAAGCCGCCGACGCGCTTGTGGGCGCGGGATACGGGGCCGCAGGTGAACGCTGCATGGCCATTTCGGTGGCGGTGCCCGTGGGCGATGAAACCGCGGATCGTCTGATCGAAAAGCTGGTGCCCCGCATCGAAAAGCTGAAGGTCGGCCCTTACACCGCAGGTCATGACGTGGACTACGGCCCCGTCGTCACAGCCACGGCCAAAGCCAACATCGAACGGCTGGTGCAGACAGGCATTGATCAGGGGGCGGACCTGGTCGTCGACGGGCGCGACTTCAAGCTTCAGGGCTATGAAGACGGCTACTTTGTTGGTCCGCACCTCTTTGACCGTGCCACGCCGGACATGGATATCTATCGCCAAGAGATCTTTGGTCCCGTCCTGACCACCGTGCGCGCCGAAAGCTATGAAGAGGCGATTGGCCTTGCCATGGACCATGAATATGGCAACGGCACCGCGATCTTTACCCGCGACGGTGACACGGCCCGAGATTTTGCCAACCGGATCAACATTGGCATGGTTGGGATCAACGTACCCATCCCCGTGCCTTTGGCCTATCACACCTTCGGTGGCTGGAAAAAATCCGTATTTGGGGACCTGAATCAACACGGTCCTGACGCATTTAAGTTTTATACACGCACAAAGACAGTGACGGCGCGTTGGCCGTCCGGCATCAAGGAAGGCGGCGAATTCTCGATCCCCGTTATGGAGTGACATGCCCGTAAAGTTTCGCATCATCCCGGATCGCGGCCTCGTTGTAGTCCGGTACTCAGGCCAAGTCGCGATAGATGACACATTGGGGGCGTCGCGATCATATGTGGCACATCCCCGCTATGTTGCGGGTCAAAAGCAACTGGTCGATTTCACGCATATCACCGGCTACGAAAAGGACTATGTCCGCTTCATGCTGATGCAAGCCACCAAGGCCGGACGCTTTGCCAATGCCGGTGTACAGTCACTTGTGGTTTACATCGCGCCCACACCGATCTCGCAAGAGCTAAGCGCGCTGTTTATCAAGTCGTGGGACGATGTCGATGCGGTCGTGCCGATGGTCCAGCATTCCGAGACCGAAGCGCTCACCCTGCTTGGACAACCCGAGGCTTCTTTGGGCACGCTCCTCGCTCTGACCGACGGTCCTGCCCTGTCGTAAGCAAGGGCCAAACGAAAAAAGCCTGCGGCGAGCGCCACAGGCTAGTTTTATATCTCAGGCTCGACCCGGCTCAGGCTGATCTGCTTGCCTTACGACGACGCAACATGGCTAGTCCTCCGATCGCACCGACTAACAGGGCTCCGCCCGCAGGTAGAGGAACGGCTGGGGGCTCGTTTCCAATGCTATCGTCAAAGGTCACCGTGACTTTCTTGAGCTTCCAGTCATCATTCCACTCAAATGCGCCGAATCCGAATACACTTGCCGTTACGCTATCAAAATCTCTAAATGGATTGGCGTTTTCATTGGCACTAATCCAGTCACCAACTCCGAGTTTGCCATCCTCGGAGCTGTCATACATCCAACGAAAATCATCATCATCCACGCGGGTGTTGTCGCATGTCGCCCAGCTCCAGTACCAAGAGCACGTCCGCTCAACCTGTGTCGCCGAGAAATAGCTGAACTTCACTTCGGATAGCATCACGTCTTGAGAGAAAGCAATCTCAACATAGTCCTTCCAGCCAGAGCCATCTACTGTATGGCTGTTATCGCTGCGTGAGTTAACCACACCAGCGCCTGAGCGCCAACGGTGGATATTACCATTCCGAACAGTCGCGGATGTGATCATGTTTCTGGATTGATCAATGCCAACTGACGAGAAGCTATTGCCTTTGAACTCCGCCGACAGCCCACTTTCTATCAAGGTAAAGCTGTTGCCCTGATTGCCGTAGGCTGAGCTGCCAGGCGACGCGGCGAGGTCGAATGTGGCCTGAATTGTCGCCGCGCTTGACATGCTTGCAATTCCGACACCCATCACACCTGCAAACGTAATATTTTTAAGATTTAACAACTCTTCACTCCAATTGATCACTTGCGACCTGTTCTAACATGTTTGTTAGCATAAGCGAAAAACCGCCACAATGATATATCCACCCGCTCCCCAAGAACTTTCAGGCCAACACTGCGTGACATCTAAGCCACTACAAATACAGGAAAATAAATATGTACAATGAGGTATTGTTAACGGAAAAGCAACAATCGGGGATCCCCCTCCACCCATACGGGAAAACCTTCGCGCAATCAGAGTTTGCTTTGAAAAGTTTGCCGTGGTGAACGAATCTTCCGAACTGAGTTAGACGCTAAGTGATCTTGGTATCCGCTCCTTCCAACGCACCGCAAAGTTGGGCCTTGCATCCGACATACACTGTGGAAAAGTAAACAAGCGTTCAATTCGAAAACATAGGTAACACCGTGGACTTTGCCCTCACCGAAGAACAGACCGCAATCTTCGACATGGCCCACGCTTTCGGCCAGTCAGAAATTGCGCCCCACGCCCGCGATTGGGAGGCCAGCGGCACCATCCCCAAAGACCTTTGGCCCAGAGTTGGCGAATTGGGCTTTGCCTCGCTCTATGTCTCCGAAGACGCAGGTGGTGCAGGACTGTCCCGGCTGGACGCCACACTAGTGTTCGAAGCGCTGTCCATGGCCTGCCCCTCGGTCGCGGCGTTCCTGTCGATCCACAACATGTGCGCCAAGATGCTCGACAGCTTTGCCGGCGACGATCTCAAGTCGCAGGCCATGCCCGACGTGCTCAGCATGAACACGGTGCTCAGCTACTGCCTGACGGAACCCGGCTCCGGCTCGGACGCCGCCGCTCTGCGCACCCGAGCGGACCGCACCAATGAAGGTTACACGCTCAACGGGACCAAAGCATTCATTTCCGGCGGTGGGTACTCTGACGCCTATGTCTGCATGGTCCGTACGGGCGAGGATGGCCCCAAGGGCGTGTCGACCGTCTATGTCGAAGACGGCACAGACGGGCTGTCCTTCGGCGGCTTGGAAGACAAGATGGGCTGGCGCAGCCAGCCGACGGCCCAGGTGCAGTTCGACAATTGCAACATCCCAAGCGGCAACCTCGTAGGGGAAGAAGGCCAAGGGTTCAAGTACGCGATGATGGGCCTTGATGGCGGACGCCTCAACATCGCCGCCTGTTCGCTTGGGGCAGCCCAAACTGCGCTAAACCTGACGCTGACTTATATGGGCGAACGTAAAGCCTTCGGCCAACCCATCGACCAGTTCCAGGGGCTGCAATTCCGGCTGGCGGATATGGAGATCGAGTTGCAAGCGGCCCGCACCTTTCTGCGGCAGGCGGCGTGGAAGCTGGACAATGGCGCGCCCGATGCGACCAAGTTCTGTGCCATGGCCAAGAAGTTCGTGACCGAGGCCGGATCCAAGGTCGTGGACCAGTGCCTGCAACTGCACGGCGGGTATGGGTATCTGGCGGACTACGGGATCGAAAAATTGGTGCGGGACTTGCGCGTGCACCAGATCCTCGAAGGCACGAACGAGATCATGCGTATGATAGTCGCACGGGACATGCTGAAGAACCGATGACCGACATAAAACGTTTACACACAGACGCCCGGATGAGCCAGGTCGTGGTGTATGGCGGCACGGTGTACCTCTCGGGCCAATGCGGCACCGCACACGATGATATCCAGAACCAGACCCGCGACGCCCTTGCAAAGATCGACCGCCATTTGGCGTCCGCAGGCACCGACAAGTCACGCCTGCTCTCCACGAGCATCTGGCTTGCGTCCATTGCAGATTATGATGCTGTGAATGCGGTGTGGGACGCGTGGGTGCCGACCGGCGCCGCCCCTGCCCGCTCTTGCGGACAAGTCCAGATCGGCGGAGACGGCTATGACATTGAAATCATCTGCACGGCGGCCTTGCCATGACTGACATCTCCATCCGCGTCACAGGCCACGCGGGCCGCATCACACTGCAACGCCCCGACGCGCTGAACGCAATGACCTACGACATGTGCCACGCCATCGAGGCGGCGATGGATGCCTGGGCGACCGACGACGCCGTCAAACTGGTGATCCTCGACGCCGAAGGCGACCGCGCTTTCTGTTCGGGCGGCGACATTGCCGAGCTTTACGCCACCGGCTCCAAAGGCGACTACGCTTACGGCCAAAAATTCTGGGCCGACGAATATCGCCTCAACCACAAGATCTTTCACTACCCCAAACCGGTCGTCAGCTTCCTGCAGGGCTTCACCATGGGCGGCGGCGTCGGCATCGGCTGCCACGGCTCACACCGGGTCGTCGGCGACAGCAGCCAGATCGCCATGCCCGAATGCGGTATCGGTCTGGTGCCAGACGTTGGCGGGTCACTCATGCTGGCTCTCGCCCCCGGACGGCTGGGCGAATACCTTGGCACCACAGCCGCACGCATGAACGCAAGCGACGCCATCTTCGCGGGCTTTGCCGACCACTACATCCCCGAAACAGAGTGGCACGCCCTGATCGCGAACCTGGAAAACTCCGGGGATGCAGACATCATCGCCACCCAAAGCATCACCCTTGCGCCCGGCCCCCTGCAAACGGCCATGCCGGACATCGACCGGCACTTCCACGGCGTCTCGCTCGGCGACGTTCTGACCACGCTCAAGGCCGAAAACAACGACTTTGCCCGCGACACGCTGAAACGCATGGGCCGCAACAGCCCCCTGTCCATGGCCTGCACGATCGAGGCGCTGAACCGCCTGCGCGGGCCCAGCCTGACGTTAGAAAAGGCGCTGGACCTTGAATATCGCTTTACCGCGCGTGCCATGGAACATGGCGACTTCTTGGAAGGCATTCGCGCCGCCATCATCGACAAGGACCGTCAACCCAAATGGCAATATGCTGACGGGTCAGTCCCCCCCACGGCCGTATCCAAGATGCTGATACCACTGGGAAAAATAGCGCTCAAACTGGGAGAAACAGGCATGCAGATCGGCTTTATCGGACTGGGAAACATGGGCGCGCCGATGGCCACCAACCTTGCCAAGGCCGGGCACACCGTGACCGGTTTTGACGTGGCAGGCACGACCGCCGAAGTTATCACAAATGCCGCAAGTGCCGCCGAGGCGGCAGCGGACAAGGACATCGTCATCACGATGCTGCCCAACGGCGACATCCTGCGCGCCGTGGCCGCAGACATCATCCCGGCCATGAAGCAGGGGGCCACACTCATCGACTGCTCGACCGTCGACGTCGAAAGCGCGCGCGCCGTCGCAGAGCAGGCCGAAGCAGCGGGCCTTGGTTGTGTGGACGCCCCCGTCTCAGGCGGGATTGGCGGGGCAGCTGGCGGCACGCTTACCTTCATGGCGGGTGGCAGCGATACGTCATTCGCAGCCGCCAAACCCCTCTTCGAAGTCATGGGCCAAAAGGCCGTGCATTGCGGTGACGCGGGCGCAGGTCAGGCGGCCAAGATCTGCAACAACATGATCCTTGGGACCACGATGATCGCCACCTGCGAGGCGTTTGCGCTGGCCGACAAACTGGGCCTAGACCGCCAAAAGATGTTCGATGTGGTCAGCACGTCGTCGGGCTACTCCTGGACCATGAACGCCTACTGCCCCGCGCCCGGCGTAGGTCCGCAAAGCCCCGCCGACAACGACTACGCCCCGGGCTTTGCCGCCGAACTGATGCTCAAGGACCTCGGTCTAAGCCAACAGGCCGCAGAAGCCGTGGACGCCGATACCCCCATGGGCCAACGCGCCCTCGATCTCTACCGCCAATTCGTCGAAGACGAAGGCGGAAAGGGCAAGGATTTCAGCGCCATGCTCCCCCGCTTTGAAAAACGCGGGCGCGGTTAAATAAATCCTGCCGTAGTTTTGTAGCGGTCACGATCCAAACATTAACCTGTAGCCCCCATTATCGCCGCTGCACGAATGATGAGGGGTGCCATGTCCGGCGATACCACTGAAACCTCCGCCCGCCTGATGGGTGACAGCATGACCCGTGGCATGACCTCGGATGAAACGATCAACACCGCCCTGGATTTCGTGCGCGGCCACCTAGGGATGGAGGTCGGTTATCTCTCTGAATTCATTGGCGAAGAGCTAGTGTTTCGTGCCGTCAGCGCGCCCGGCCTCGAAGATATGATATCGGTTGGGGACAGTATGCCGCTTGATGCGGTCTATTGCCGTCACATTCTTGCCGGGCGCCTGCCGGAACTGATCCCGGACACGGCGCAGCTCCAACTCTGTCAGGACATTCCCCTCACCCACGCCATCCCGATCAAATCCCATGCCAGCATCCCGATCCGCCGTCCAGACGGGTCCGTCTATGGCATGTTCTGCTGCCTCAGCCGTTCGACGCGCGCAGACCTGAACGCCCGCGATCTCGAAGTGATGCGCGCCTTCGCGGCCATTTCTGCAGAACAGGTGAATGCACGCCTCTCCATCGAAACCACGCACGCGGACCTGCGTGCCCAAATCGCACACATGCTCGACACCCAAGCGTTCGAGGTGGTCTACCAGCCGATCATGGACGCCCAACAAAAACTGCCCAAAGGGTTCGAAGCGCTGTGCCGCTTTCAATCCGATCCCTACCGCCCGCCCAATCTCTGGTTCGATGACGCGCGCACGGTAGGCCTGCAAGCCCAGCTTGAGGTCTGTGTCATCGAACACGCGCTGCAAGCGCTCAACCACCTGCCCGACACGGTCTATGTGTCGGTCAACGCCTCGCCGGATACGGTGGCGTCCGGCGTGCTTGACGATGTATTTGCCGCTTGGCCAACCGAACGGATCGTGCTCGAAGTCACGGAACACACCCAGGCCTCGGATGAGGTAGCACTCGAAAAAGCCTTGCACAAACTGCGCTTTACCGGCGTGCGCCTGGCCATTGACGACGCCGGAGCAGGCTATTCCGGCCTGCAACAGATCGTCCGATTGCTGCCCGATATCATCAAGCTGGACATCTCACTTACGACAAAGATCGACCAAGACGTCGTGCGCCGATCGCTCAGCGCAGCGCTTGTTTCCTTTGCCAAGGAAATCGGCGCAGATATCGTGGCCGAAGGGATCGAGACAGGCGAGGAGCTTTTGACCCTAGCCAGCCTCGGCGTCCCGCTTGCGCAGGGCTACTTCCTTGGTCGACCCGACGATCTGGTTGCAGCCGCTGCCTGGTTCACCCCCGCAGACGATGCCCAACAGGCGTGATCACTCCGCGGCCACCTTGCGTGGAATCAGCATCGGTTTCAGATACTGCCCGGTATAGCTTGCTGTGACCTCGGCCACCTCCTCTGGGGTGCCGGTCGCCACCACCTTGCCGCCGCCATCCCCGCCCTCAGGTCCGATGTCGATGATATGATCCGCCGTTTTTACAACATCAAGATTGTGTTCAATCACTACCACTGAATTGCCCTGTTCAACCAATTCATGCAGCACTTCCAACAGCTTGCGCACATCTTCAAAGTGCAATCCGGTGGTTGGCTCGTCCAGAATGTACAGAGTGCGCCCCGTCGACCGCTTTGACAGCTCCTTCGACAGCTTCACCCGCTGCGCCTCACCGCCCGACAGCGTGGTCGCCTGCTGACCCACCTTGATATAGCCAAGTCCCACACGCATCAGCGCGTCCATCTTCTCGCGAATGGACGGTACCGCCTGGAAAAACGCCTGCGCGTCCTCGACCGTCATGTCCAACACATCCGCAATGGACTTGCCCTTGAACTTGATCTCAAGCGTTTCGCGATTGTAGCGCGCGCCCTTGCACGTCTCACACTCTACATAGACGTCAGGCAAAAAGTGCATCTCGATCTTGATGACACCGTCGCCCTGACACGCCTCGCACCGCCCGCCCTTGACGTTGAAGCTGAAGCGCCCCGGTTTGTAGCCACGCGCCTTCGCCTCGGGCAGACCAGCGAACCAGTCTCGGATTGGCGTAAAGGCCCCGGTATACGTCGCCGGGTTCGACCGCGGCGTGCGCCCGATGGGCCGCTGATCGATATCGATCACCTTGTCGAGATGCTCCAACCCCTTGATGGTCTCGCACGGCGCAGGCGTCTGCCGCGCCCCGTTAAGCTGCATCGAGGCCGTCTTGAACAGCGTTTCAATCGTCAGCGTCGACTTCCCGCCACCAGACACCCCCGTCACGCAAACGAACTTGCCCAGCGGGAAATCAACGGTCACATTTTGCAAGTTGTTTCCGGTCGCTTTGACCACTGTGATCTTCTTCTTGCCTTTCTTGCCCTTGCGCCGCTCCAGCGGCACCGCGATCTCGCGCTTGCCGGACAGGTAGTCGCCCGTGATCGACCCGCTTGTCGCCAGAACATCCGGCGTCCCATGCGCCACAACCTCGCCCCCGTGCACCCCGGCACCGGGACCAATGTCAAACACGTAATCCGCCTCGCGGATGGCCTCCTCATCATGTTCAACAACGATGACCGTGTTACCCTGATCCCGCAGGTTCTTGAGCGTGCCCAGAAGCCGGTCATTATCGCGCTGGTGCAGACCAATGGACGGCTCGTCCAACACATACAGAACACCGGTCAGGCCCGACCCGATCTGGCTGGCCAAACGGATGCGTTGGCTTTCCCCACCACTTAACGTGCCACTCGAACGTGACATTGTAAGATACTCAAGACCAACGTTATTCAAGAATCCAAGACGCTCGCGAATTTCCTTCAGAATGGCGCGCGCAATCTCGTTGTTCTGATCGGTCAGGTTCTCCGGCACCGTCTGGCACCAGGCGTAGGCTTCGCGGATCGACATCTCGACCACCTGTCCGACGTGCAGCAAGGCATCCGAGTTGTCCCGCGGCCCGATCTTGACCGCCAGCGCTTCGGGACGCAGACGATACCCACCACAATCTCCGCAAGGACGATTGTTCTGATACCGCTCGAATTCCTCGCGGATCCAGTTCGAATCCGTCTCGCGATACCGGCGCTCCATGTTGGGGATCACCCCCTCGAACACGCGCGTCACCTGATAGACGCGACCGCCCTCATCATAGCGGAACGGGATTTCATCGTCCCCCGAGCCGTACAGGAATACCTGCTTTACATGGGCCGGAAGGTCCTTCCACTTGGTCTGCGGATCGAACTCGAAATGCTTGGCGATAGCCTCGATCGTTTGCAGGAAATAAGGTGATTTGCCCTTGCGCCACGGCGCCAGCGCCCCGTCATAGACTTTCAGCGTCTGGTCCGGCACGACCAAGCGTTCGTCAAAGAACAACTCATGCCCCAGCCCGTCGCAGGACGGGCACGCCCCAAAGGGCGCGTTGAACGAAAACAGACGCGGCTCGATCTCTGGAATGGTGAAGCCACTGACAGGACAGGCAAATTTCTCGGAAAATGTCGTGCGCTCCGGGTCGCCCTCACTCGGTGCCGTCTCAAGGATCGCAATCCCATCGGCCAAATCCAGCGCTGTCCGCAACGAATCCGCCAACCGCGTCTCAAGCCCTTTGCGCACCACAATCCTGTCCACCACCACGTCGATATCGTGGCGGAACTTCTTGTCCAGCGTCGGCGGCTCGTCCAGTTCATAGAACGACCCGTCCACCTTGACCCGCTGGAAGCCCTGCTTGCGCAGCTCCAGAAACTCCTTGCGGTACTCGCCCTTGCGGTCCCGGATGATCGGGGCCAGCAAATAGGCTCGCGTCCCCTCCTCCATCGTCATGATCCGGTCGACCATATCCTGCACCTGCTGCGCCTCAATGGGCTTGCCGGTGGCAGGGCTGTACGGAGTCCCGACACGCGCAAAAAGCAGACGCATGTAGTCGTAAATCTCAGTCACAGTTCCAACGGTCGACCGCGGGTTCTTCGACGTCGTCTTCTGCTCAATGGAAATGGCAGGCGACAGGCCGGAAATATGATCCACATCCGGCTTCTGCATCATGTCCAGGAACTGCCGCGCATAGGCCGACAGCGATTCCACATAGCGGCGCTGCCCTTCGGCATAGATCGTGTCAAAGGCGAGGCTCGACTTGCCCGACCCCGAAAGGCCAGTGATCACAACCAGTTGGTCGCGTGGAATGTCCACGTCAATGGACTTGAGGTTGTGCTCGCGCGCGCCGCGCACCTCGATATTCTTCTGCTCGGCCATGTCAGCCCCCCGAATTAACGATCTGTACATAGGTCAGATGGCCCGGACAGCCAACAAAAAAGTGTGAACATAGCGCGAACATGCGCGCTGCTGTCACTGCCTGTCAGCACGCCGCCGCGCGGCCATCCAGGCATGGGCTGCAATCCCGCAGCCAAAGACCGCGATGCAGGTCCAGACCAGTCCCGGGAAACCCGCCAGCCCCAGCACCGCCAGCAGCGCAGGTGTGCCCAGCGTGTTGCCCAGATTGCCCGTCTGCGCGAGGCCGCCATAGGCCTGAGATTGGTGTGCCGCCGTCACGTTCAACTGCGGCACAGCGGCAAAACTCGCCCCCTGCACAAGCCCCAAAGCGCCCGCCAACGCCAAACATGCGGCAGGCAAACCGGGCGCGGCCCACAGCCACAAAAGGGATGCGATGCACAAGGCAAACCCCATCTGGATCAACGTCACGGCGCTGATGAGCCGCAGGGTAAACACCCCAAGCGTCAACGACACCGCAATGGACACCAACGGCATCGCCCCCATCACCCAGGACCGTAGCTCCGCTTCGATATAGGGCGGCAACACCGTCAGGATCGCCAGAAAACAGAACGTGTAGAAAAGCCATCCCGCCCCGGGGGCGGCGATGCGCGGCGACCGGTAGATCGCGATGTGGTCATGCAGGATGCCGCTCAGGGTCAACCGACCCTCAACCGGCACCTCCAGCGGACGCAAGAAAGCTGTCAGCACAACCGCAAAAACCGCCAGCCAGATCGCGTGGGCCACAAACAAGGCGGGCAGCCCCATGGCATCGACCAACGGCAACCCCAGCGCCACCAGCAACGTAAACGCCACCGAGAAAAACGTGCTCCACAGCGTCAGCGTGAACCCGCGATGCCGCTCGGCGCTCAGTTGTGCAATCAGCGTCGGCGCTGCGACCACCATCGCAAGGTGCGACACCCCTTCCAGCGCACGGCTGACCAGCATCAGCGGCAGGCTCGGCAACGTGGCCTGAAACAGCGACAAGGCCGCCCCGGCCCACAAAGCCCAAAGCATCGCGCGCCTGTACCGGATGCGCGCCACGACCAGCCCCGCCACGACACCCAGCATGATGCCCACAAAGCCGACCAGCGACACGATGAATCCCAGCGCCGCCCCCGCCTCTGGATACACCGCGGGCAAGCGATCAAATATCACCGAAATCTTGGCGTACTGCCCCGCAGCACCCAGTCCGGCACCCCACAAGGCAAAGACAAGCGGAAAGGATGTGCGGTCGGTCATGCCCTCCGGCTACGCCCGAACGTGCGACGCTGCAAGGCGATGTTCCCTTACATCTTGCGCGACCCACCTGTGCGTCAATGTCAGCCAGCGCCTTCCGACACGACGATGTCGCTCATCTGTCGTTCGTGACCATAAATCTGCACGTACACATATTTGCTGCCGAACCGGCGCAACCCGTCAGCCAGCACGGGAAATCCACCAGCCGCCCGGCACATCGGCGCGATCAGCGCGCGCAATTCCGCGTCGCCAAACAAAGGGTCTCCATCGTCCAACTCGTGCGCCCGCCCGAACCGGTGCACATTGACCCGGTCCTGCTGCAACACATCGCAGAAATGCACCAGCGGCGCGCCGCTTGAGTTCAACAGATCCACATCCGCCAACACCGCATGATATGCAGCGATCAGATCGTGCGCCTTCGCCGGTGTGCCCAGCGACAGCACGCACAGCGCCAACATGATCCATATTCTTGCAAAACGACCCATCCCAATCCCCCAAATAAAAACGCCGACGGTCGCAGCCTAGCAACCGTCGGCAATTCCAGGAATGGGTATGAATTACATGTGGATCACGCGGTCATAAGCATCAAGCACACTCTCGTGCATCATTTCCGACAGAGTCGGGTGCGGGAAGACAGTGTGCATCAGGTCTTCTTCTGTCGTTTCCAGAGCCTGCCCCACGACATAGCCCTGGATCAGTTCGGTCACTTCCGCCCCGATCATATGCGCCCCCAGCAACTCACCCGTTTTCTCGTCGAACACGGTCTTGATCATGCCCTCGGGCTCACCCAGTGCAATCGCCTTGCCGTTGCCAATGAACGGGAATTTGCCGACCTTCACCTTGTAACCCGCCTCTTTCGCTGCCGCTTCGGTCAGCCCGACGCTCGCCACTTGAGGGTGGCAATAAGTGCAGCCAGCAATCGAATTCGGCTTGATCGGGTGCACATCATTCTTGCCCGCGATCAGTTCAGCCACCATGACACCCTCGTGGCTTGCCTTGTGCGCCAGCCACGGCGCGCCCGCAATGTCCCCGATGGCAAAGATACCCTCGACCCCGGTGCGGCAATATTCATCGGTTACAACATGGGTCCGGTCGACCTTCACGCCCAACTTCTCAAGGTTCAGCCCTTCGACATTGCCGACAATCCCCACGGCAGAGATCACGGTGTCAAACTCGTGCTTTTCGACCTTGCCGCCCACTTCGATATGGGCTGTCACCTTGCCCTTGGCGCGGTCCAACTGCTTGACCATCGCCTTCTGCATGATGTTCATGCCCTGTTTTTCAAAAGCTTTCTTGGCAAAGGCGCTGATCTCGGCATCTTCTACGGGCAGCACCCGGTCCATGACCTCGACCACGGTCGTGTCCGCACCCAGCGTGTTGTAGAAGCTGGCAAATTCGATCCCAATCGCGCCCGATCCAATAACCAGCAGCTTTTTCGGCATCCGCTTGGGCGTCAGCGCGGCCTTGTAGGTCCAAACCAACTCGCCATCCGCTTCCAACCCCGGCAACTCGCGCGCGCGTGCGCCAGTCGCCAGAATGATGTTCTTGGCCGTCAGCTCTTCGGTGCCTTTGTCGGTCTTGACGCTGACCTTGCCCTTGGACGGGATCGTGCCCTCGCCCATGATGACGGTCACCTTGTTCTTCTTCAGCAGGTGCTGCACGCCACCCGACAGTTGCCCGGCCACCTTCCGAGACCGGTCCACCACGGCAGGCAGATCGTAATCGATCCCGTCCGCCTTCAGACCAAACTCCTTGGCGCGGTGCATCAGGTGAAACACTTCGGACGAGCGCAACATTGCCTTGGTTGGAATACAGCCCCAGTTCAGGCAGATACCGCCCAGATGCTCGCGCTCCACGACGCACGTGTTCAGGCCCAGTTGCGCGGCCCGAATGGCGGCCACATAGCCCCCGGGACCAGACCCGATAATCACCACGTCAAAGGATTTCGCTGCCATATCAATGTCCTCGCCACAGTCTGCGTCAGATTTAGTTTACCGTTAAACTAATTACGGAAAAGTCTCAACGACAGCCGAGCGCGACAAATCGACTGACGCAGGGGAAACCCTGCGCCATCCCATTTGTTCCAACGAAATCAGCCTGTATTACGCAGCCTTGTCAGCCTGCAACCCTCGCACCACTGCGCCATAGCCCCCGGCGTCCAGATGCGCCTGCTCTGCGTCTGTCGTAGCACGCCCCAGCGCCGCATTGCGGTGCGGAAAGCGACCGAACTGGCGGATCACCTCACGATGCGCTCGCGCATGCAGAAGCAGTTCCGGATCATTCATCCGTTCACAGAACAGGCGCACGGCCCGCTCCTGGTCACACAGGTTCTCCGAATGCTCCAGCGGCATGTAGAAAAACTGCCGTGCGGGTGCGTCGATGCGCATGTCCCAGCCCTTGGCAATGGCCGACTTGGCCGCCGCCAGCGCCGCCTTGTCGGTGGAAAACGCTGCGCCACCGTCGCGGAACATGTTGCGCGAAAACTGATCGGTTAGAATGATGTACGCCAACGCACCGGACGGGTACGTGAGCCACAGGGCAAACTTTCCTTCCGTGGCCGCAACCCAGGTGCTGCCGAACCGGTCACATATGGTCTGATCCAGGTCGGGATCGGTCTTGTACCACGCCTCCGGGCCGCACTCATCTAACCAAAAACTCAATACATCGTCCGGACTTGTCATGGTCTTTCTCCCACTTGCCATGCCCCGTTCAAAAAGCGTTGCACACTTTATCTTGGGTCCAAAATCACGAAATACAACAGCCGCGACACATTACGCGGCCCGGTTGTCATCTTCGCCTTCCAGATCGGACTCGATGGCCCATTCCTGAGCGATCTCCATGGCGACCGGCGTGGTGGTCGCCTGCGACATGACCACATACGATCCTGTTTCCTCGACCGACAGCGCCGCACGCTGCGTCGCCCGATAGGCCGCGTAAGCCACTAGAAACGCGAACAAAACGCCAGTGAACATGTAAAACCCGCCCGCGCCCACACTCTCCATCAGCGCGCCCACGATCAGCGGGCCAAACACCGCGCCCAACCCGTTGATAAAGACCAGCCCGCCCGACGCCGCTGCCATATCATCGTGATCCAGAAAGTCGTTGGTGTGGGCCAAAAGCAACGAATACAGCGGGTTCGACATACCCCCGATCACAAAGGCCGACACAAGCAGCATGGTGAAACTGCCCGCAAACAGCAGCCCCAGCACCGACCCGGCGCCACCCAATGCCGCCACCACCAGGATCAGCACGCGCCGGTCTATCCGGTCCGAAATCCATCCGATCGGGTATTGAAGCAGCATCGCGCCCACAAAAAACGCTGACACAAAAGTCGAAATCTGCGCCACCGACAGCCCCGCCTGCGTGCCATAGACCGCCGACATCCCGAACTGCGCCGCAAATACGCCTCCCAGCAGGAACATCCCCACACAGCCCAGGGGCGAGGTTTCGGCCAACCGGCGCAGGGTCATCGGCTTGGTCGTGTCAAACGCAGGCACCGGGCTGATCGACAGCAGGATCGGCGTGATCGCCAGCGACACCAGCACCGACGGGATCACAAAGAGGATAAAGCCCGAAGGGTCCGCCGTCAGCAGCAGATACTGGCTCGTCACAATGCCCACCATCTGCACGATCATATAAAGCGACAGCGCCTTGCCGCGGTTCGAATTGTCCGCCGCATCGTTCAGCCAGCTCTCCGCCGTCACATAGACCGCGGAAAAGCAAAACCCGATGACCACGCGCCCCGCCGTCCACACCCACGGATCGGCAAAGGTCGGGTAGAGGATCATCACCGCCGAGATCAGCGACGCGAGAGCCGCAAAGACACGCACATGTCCGACCCGCTGGATCATCTTGGGCGCCATGCGGCTGCCGCCGAGGAACCCCAGGAAATACGCCGACATGATAATCGACATCTCTGTGGTCGAAAAGCCCTCGATCTCGCCGCGGATGCCCAGCAGCGTGCCCTGCATCCCGTTGCCCACCATCAACAGGCCCATGCCAAACAGCAAGGCCCAGGCGCTGGTCAGAACTTGGAACATGGCGTCATACTCCTTGGCCGCACAGGGCAAGTGTGCCGGACCGCGGCCACCCCGTCGCAGATATGCGCGACTATCCGGTGTCGGTTTCCGGTGTCACGTTTGCGGCAACAAAAGCGACGCATCCCCGTAGGAAAAGAAACGGTATTCGGACTGCACCGCATGCGTGTAAATCGCCTTGATCCGATCCTGCCCCATCAGGGCCGACACCAGCATCATCAGCGTGGATTTGGGCAGGTGGAAATTCGTCATCAGCCCGTCTGCCACACCAAAGGTGAAACCGGGGTAGATAAAGATGTCCGTGTCGCCCTCCCACGGCGAAACACCTCCATCTCGCGCCATGGTTTCGATCAGACGCAGCGCCGTTGTCCCCACTGGAATAACCCGACTGCCCCGCGCCTTGGCGGCAGCAATATCCGCGGCGGCCTGCGCGGACACCTGCCCCCATTCCGCGTGCATCTTGTGCTGGGTGACGTCATCAACCTTCACTGGTAGGAACGTCCCCGCTCCCACATGCAGCGTGACATAGGTCGTCTCGACCCCGCGCGCGGCCAGCGCCTGCATCAGGGCGTCGTCGAAATGCAGCGACGCCGTGGGCGCTGCCACAGCGCCTTTGGCCCTTGCCCAGATGGTCTGGTAATCCGTCTTGTCCTGCGCATCCGCGGGCCGCTTGGCGGCGATGTAGGGCGGCAGGGGCATCGCCCCGGCCTCAGCCAGCGCCGCGTCGAAATCATCGCCGCCGAGGTTGAACCGCAAATGCCCCTGCCCGTCCGCACTGCCTTCCAGCCTGGCCGACAGATCGTCGGAAAAACGCACCACCTCGCCCAGCTTGACCTTCTTTAGCGGCTTGACCAGCGCGGCCCAGGTCCCGTCCGCGCGCTGTTCCAGCAACGTGACCTCTATCCGCGCCTCCGTCAGCCCTTGCGCGCTCTCTCGCGCTCGCCTGCCAAACAGCCGCGCCGGGATCACGCTTGTGTCGTTCAGCACCAACAGATCACCGGGTCGCAGCCAGTTCACCAGGTCGGTCACCCGCTGGTCGTGTATCGTGCCGCCCTCCGCCACCAGCAGTCGCGCCGACGACCGCGGTGATGCTGGCCGTGTCGCAATCAGCCCCTCGGGCAAATCAAAGTCAAAATCATCCAGTCTCATGCGCGCCCCCTACCGGGACGCTCAGCGTTCATCAATACGCTGTTGACGTTCCAGCCGCCGCCGCTCCGCGTCACTTGGTCCCGTGTCTTCGGGCGCAAAGGCCTCGGGCACGGTTGGTACAGGCGCTTCCCCCTCGACCTCGGGTAGGTCCGGCGCCGGTGCGCGAAATATGTCGCGGAACATACCCGGCGTCAGGGCCGACAGCGGGTTCACCTGCACACGAGGGGACCCAACCGGACCCCGCAGACGGTAATTGAACCCAATCAGCCCCTCGCCGCGTCGGGTAAAGATACTGCCAATCCCGTTGATCAGAAACAGCGGCGACACCACGCCCTGCATGTCCAACCGGCCCCCCGCCACGTCATAGACACCGTCCATCGACAGGCCCATCGACGGCCCCGTCGCACTGGCCTGTGTCAGCGTCATGGTGGAGGGCGTCAGCCGGAACGACGCGTCCACATCCTGAAAATGTATGCCGCTGCCGCTCATCTGCTCTAGCAGCCCAACGACACTTAAGGCATTCAAAAGCGCCGCAATCGCGGGCGCATCCTGAATGCGCGTTTCCTCGACGCTGAGCGTGCCGTCAAAGCTGGCCGCGCCCACCGGCAACAGCGTCAGGTCCAGCGATCCGCCGCGCGCTTGCTTCAAAATGCCCGCCGACGCCGCCACCCCGCCCGCATCATCCGACATGATGCGGATGGCACTGCGCCCGTTCTGCGGCAACACCTGACCACGGATTGGCGTGCCCCCATTCACCCGCGCGGTAAAGGCACCGTCCAGCCCCCGGGTCATATTGAACTCGCCCGCCACACGGTCGAGCGCAATCGTGTCCGTAATCTGCAACCGGTCGAGCGCCAGGCTCAGCGGCCCGCCGCCCTGTTGCCCGCCCGTGCCCGAACCAGCCCCGCCAAAATCGGCCTCGCGCAGATCGAGCGTGCCACCGCGCACCTGCACCGCCGGGGGCGCTCCGCGTCCGCGCCCCACCAGATCGACCGGTCCGCGCAGCCAGTTGCCCACGCGCACATCGCGGAAACTCGCCCGCTCCAGCCCGCCACCCGCACGCGTGGTGATCGCTCCCTGAGCCCGCAGGCCGGGCGCATCCAGCAGAATTCCGTCGACGCGAGGGGCCGCGCCCAGCACGCCTTCCATGCTCAGCGTGGCAGCCGTACCTGCCGCCTTCGACCAACCCAGCGGCGGCACCGACAGACGCACACCGCGCAAGTTGCTCGACAAGGCAAAGGCGGGCGTGCCGCCGCCCGCCGGCAGATCTATCTCGATATCTCCGGTGCTCCGGCCGCTGACCAAGCCTGCGGGCAGGCCCAGTTGAAACGCGTCAATGGTGCGCTCCGACAGCTCAATCGACCCCGCCACGCGGCTGGGTTGTGGTCCCTCGTCCCCCAGCGGCTGCGACCAGGCCACGTCAAACGGCACCCCGTCCAAGGTGCCCGCGCCAGACACCTCCACACCGCTTTGCGAGGCTGCCACCCGCAGCGTGTCCGCCGCCAGTCGCCGCCCCTCGATCAGCTTGGTGGTTAGAACGTCTCGCGCTGTACCGGTCGCGTCATACTGAACTTCATTCGGCTTCAGCCCCTTTTTCATAGGAAAGGCGAGCGTGCCCGCCGCCTGTATCCGCCCGTCCGCCAATGTCGGTGACAGGCCTGCGCGCTCCATCACGCTCAACGGCGGCAGGTCCAACAGGGCCAGCCCCGCAGTCACCGTGCTGTCGGTGGCCAGTCGCACGACCGCAGGCACCCCCTCGCGCGCGCGGATGTCGGGAATGATGAACGACGACCCGCCCACATCGACCAGTCCGCCTTGCGGCGCGGGCACCTGCCCCTGATCCACCGACACCACAAAGCGGTTGTCGAGCAGGCTCGCACTGCCGCGCGCATCCTGTACGGGCGGCATCGTCTTGAGATACCGCACCCGCGCGCCCTCATAGGCAAAGCCCGCATAGGCCACCAGCGGCGTGCCCGGCGCATCGCGCAACGCCACATCCAGATCGTGCAGCGTGCCGCCCAGCAGGTTCTTCTCCACCCAGGCCTGCGCCTTAGGCGCAAATCGGTCTGGCCACAACGCCAGCAGCCGTGCGGGTGCCATGCCCGCCATCTGTGCGTCCAGCTCGTAGCTCCACCCCTCTGGGGTCGCTAACAACGCGCCGCGCGCAATCAGGTCCTGCCCCTGATCCTGAAACAGCGCCTGACCCACATCCAACCGGAACGGATCAAGCCTCAGCCGAAAGTCCAGTTGCGCGGCATCCATCCGCACTGGCTCGGGATACAGATCATCCGGGTTCGCACTCAACGACGACGCGCTGAACTGCCCCACGAGGTCCGCCAATCCGCCTTGATCATCCAGCCCAAGCACTGCCTGCCCGTCAATCTGCGCTGTGATCCACGCGCTTTCGACTGACAACTCGTCAAAGGTCAGCACGGTGCCCAATGGGTCATAGCTGAAATAGCTGCGCGCCGACTCAAATGGCACAGGCCGCGTCGCCTCTGTCGGC
>JBCDEK010000033.1:0-32659 GCA_039179785.1 Pseudomonadota bacterium
GGATCGGTGAGGAAGTTCAGCGTCCCTTCGATGTTCAGCGCCTCGCCGTCGATGTCGAAAGTCAGCCCGGCGATGGTTTCGTCAAAGAGCCGCTCCCACGCGTCGCCCACAACGCCGAGATCGTGCATGAATTTCTCCAACTCGTCGGAGAGTTGGTAGGGCTTCATCGCCCGGATCTTGTCGAAGATGGGTTTGTAGCGGGCGAGATCGTCGTTTTGACCGAGCAAGCCGTCGAGGTGATCGTCTTCGAGCCGATTGAGTTCGAGGGTAAAGAACACCAGCGGTGTGGTGAAATTGGTGATCTTTTCTTGCAGGTCCGACATGAACTTGGCCCGGCCCGCATCGGTGGTCAGTTGATAGTAGCGCAGGCCCGCAAAGGACATGATGCGCCCGGCGACCTGGTTGATCCGCTCTTGCCGCTGGATGCAGTCGAGGAGGCCCTTGGCGTCCAGTTGATCCAGCTTGTTTTCGTAATCTGCCGCAAAGCTTTTGCAGGCCTCTTCCAGCCAGTCGAGGTCGTGTTTCAGTTCGGGCGCATCTTCGCCGGTGTAAAGGTCGTCAAGGTTCCATTCGGGCAGGTTTCCCAAGGGTTGATCCCCGGTGCTGGCGTTGGCGTCGCGGACGGGGAAGGGCAGTTGGAACATGTGGGGCACCTTTGGTTGAGCGTTGCATCCTTAGGTATGTGGGTCGGGGCCGGGGGGCAAGGGTTTCGCCGCAGCGCGCTGCGGCGACCGGCTGGGGGCCAGCCCGTCGCCATTGTCGCTCAGACCAATGGCGCATCCAATGGCAACCCCCCGGAGTATTTTCGGCCAGAAGAAGATCAAGGGGCGAAAAGGCGGGTGGGCGTGTCCACGAAGATTCTCTGGCGTTCGTCTGCGGTTGTGATGCCAGCGAGGCTGTCGGCGAGGGTTGCGGCCTGTGGCATCTGCGCGCCGTTCAGCATGATATGGGGCCAGTCCGAACCCCAGAGGCAGGCGTCGGGGTTGGCGTCAATGAGGCGGCGCATCAGCGGGTGCGTGTCTGCGATGGTGTCTGTGAGGCGGTAGGGGGCGGAGAGTTTGATATAGGCGTGCCCCTCGGCCAGCAGGGCGCAGAGGGTGTCGATGGCTTTGGTGTTCGGGTTGAGGTCGGTGGGCCAGCCACAATGGTCGATGATCAGCGGCACGGGCAGGGCGCGGATGTCGTCTGCCAGTTCCGCGATGTGCTGGTCTGCGTGCAGGAGCATCTGGATGTGCATGCCGTGATCGGCAAGCGTGGGCGCCATGGCCTTGGCCCCGTCCCAGGTGAGTACGCCGCCGTGGACGTAGTTAAGGCGGACAGCGACGATGTTGTTGGCGGCGAAGTGCTTGACGTCTTTGGTGGGCGCGCCGTCGGAGAGGAGGCCCACGCCTTTGAACCCTTTGCCCATCGCGCGCACGGCTTCCAGTGTCACGGTATTGTCGGTGCCGTAGAGGATGGAGTGCACGATCAGGCTGCGGGTGCATCCGAGGGCGGTGAGGTGCGTGCGGTAACGCTCAAGCCAGCCGTCGAAGTCGATGCCTTTGGGCGGGTCTTCGGCGCGGGTGGGCGAGAGGGGGTGCTCTGGCCCCCCCAGCAGGTGGACATGGGCGTCCCATGCGCCGTCGGGCAGTTTGGTGTTGGGAGAGGTCGGCGCGGGGGGCGGTACGGCGCTATCCATAAATGCTCAGCATCTCGTTCAGATCGTCGAGGCTGTTGGCTTCGGCGATGGGTTTGTCGTGCCGCCACCGTGACATGCGCGGAAAGCGCAGCGCCACCCCCGATTTGTGGCGCGTGGAAGCCTGGATGCCTTCGAAGGCGATCTCGAAGACATGGTGTGGGGTGACTTGACGGACGGGGCCAAAGCGTTGCTGGGTGTTTTTCTTGACCCAGGCAGTGATCTTGCGGAACTCTTCGTCGGTCAGGCCGGAATAGGCTTTGGTGAAGGGGACCAGTTCGTTGCCTTTCCAGACGGCAAAGGTGAAGTCGGTGAAGAGGTTGGCGCGGCGGCCGTGGCCCGATTGGGCATAGATCATCACCGCGTCGATGGTCAGCGGGTCAAGTTTCCATTTCCACCAGTCGCCTTTCTTGCGGCCGGTGAGGTAGGGGCTGTCCTTGCGCTTGAGCATCAGCCCTTCGGCCTGGGCGTCGCGGGCGGTGGTGCGGAGGTCGGTGAGTGTGCCCCATGTGTCAAAGGGCACTGTGGGCGACAATTTCACAGGCGCGTCGGGGGGCAGGTTTTGGCACAGCGTTTCGAGGGTTGCGCGGCGCTCCTGAAGCGGCCTCTGGCGCATATCTGCGCCCTCCCATTCCAGGAGGTCGTAGGCGTAGAGGATCACAGGTGCCTCCGCGAGCAGCTTCTTTGGCACCGTCTTGCGCCCGATCCGCTTTTGCAGGGCGTTGAAATTCTGCGGGGCATCATCGCCCCAGGCCAGCAACTCGCCGTCGAGCACCGTGCCATCGGGGATAAAGTCGCGGGCGCGGGCCAGTTCGGGGAACCGGTCGGTCATCAACTCTTCACCGCGGGACCAGACGAAATGTTCTCCGCCGCGGAGGATCAACTGACCGCGAATGCCGTCCCATTTCCAATCGGCTTGCCAGTCTGCAGGATCGCCCAGGTCCTCTGGCGCGTCCTCAAGGGCATAGGCCAGATAGAACGGATAGGGGCGCGAGGCATTGGCGGCGGGGTCGTCTTCGAGGGTCAACTGCGCCCATGTGGTTGTGGCCGGGTCCCAGTCGCCCATGAGGCGATGCGCCATCTCAGCCTCGTCCTTGCCGGTGGCGCGGGCGAGCGCTCGGGTCATCAGCTTCTGGCTGACCCCGATGCGAAAGCCGCCCGTCAGCAGCTTGTTGAACAGAAACCGCTGGGTCGGATCGAGACTGCGCCAGGCCGCCAGCACGAACGCCTTACGCTCGGGCTCTTCCACTTGAGCCAGATCGCGCAACGCATTGATCCAATGCGTCAATCCGTGATCCGTTTCTTCCTCGGGCGGGGGCAGGACCAGCGCAATCGTTTCCGCCAGATCGCCGACGATGGGATAGGCTTCTTCGAACAGCCACAGCGGAATGCCCGCCACCTCGGCCCCCCATTCGCGCAACCGCGTCGTGTTCACGGCGCGCTTCGGGCGACGGCCCGAGAAGATGGCGATGGTCCAGATGCGGTCCTCTTCCTGCGCTTCTTCGAAATATGCGGCAAGGGCGGCCACCTTCACCGTGGTCTTGGTCGATTGATCGATGGCATTAAACAGCGCGGCAAAGCGTTTCATGCAGCCTCATCCTCGGCCTCTTCGCCGCCGAACTCGGTCTGCAACACCTGCGCGTTCCAGCCCTGATCGTTCAGGTAACGCGTGAAGATTTCGGTGTAACCATGTGTGACATATATATTTTCGGCCCCCGTGTCTGTGATGGCCGACAACAGCCCGGACCAATCGGCGTGGTCAGAAATAACAAAGCCCCGATCCCCCGCACGCCGCCGCCGGATGCCGCGCAACGCCATCCAGCCAGAGGCAAAGGCGTTCTCATGCGCGCCAAACTTGCGTGCCCAGGCGGACCCAAGCGCCGATGGGGGGGCCAGCACCAGCGCGCCGGGATGCGCCTTGGGATCAAAATCCGCCCCCGCCTGCACGGTATCTGGCAGCGCAATGCCCTGGTCGCGCATCACCCGGTTGGTGTTCTCAATTGCCGTGTGGGTGAGGATCGGCCCAACCTCCGGGTTCAGCATGGTCATCAGCCGCTGCGCCTTGCCCAAGGCATAGCAGCCCAGAAATGCCGTCTTGCCTGCGGCGGCGCAGCCCGCCCACCAGTCGTTGATCTGGCCCGCAATCACCGCCTGATCCTGCCAGCGGAACACGGGCAAGCCAAAGGTGCTTTCGGTGATGAAATGATGGCACTTGACCGGCTCGAACGGCGTCGACAGCCCGTCATCGACCACCTTGTAGTCGCCAGAAGCGACCCAGACCTCACCGCCCACCTCGACCCGGATCTGCGCCGAGCCGGGCACATGGCCCGCAGGGTGAAAGGACACATTGGCACCGCCGATGGTCCGTGTTTCGCCATAGCCGACCGTGTCAATCGACACGTCGCCCAAGCGGTGGCGCATCACCGGGGCAGCCACATTCGTGGCCAGATACGACCCCATCCCCCAGCGCGCATGGTCAGCATGGCCGTGCGTGATCAGTGCCCGGTCCACCGGTTTCCACGGGTCGATATAGAAATCGCCAGCCGGGCAATAGATGCCTGCTTGGGTAAAGGTCAGTGCGCTCATGGGCGCAAACCTAGCATGGGGACGGGGTCAGACCAGCCTCAGGCTGCGGCGGCAAAGCGGGCCGCAAGCGTGTCGAAGATGGTCGCGCGCACTGTCGCGTCTTCCATCAGCACCTCGTGCTCACCGTTTTCGATCAGGTGCAGATGGCCGTTGTCCCAGCCTTCCATGCGCTGTTCGATCCGGCCCACATGCACGATACGCTCATTCGTTCCCAGAAAGGTGTCGCTGGGTAAATCAGGCGCGGGCAGGCGCGATAGCGCCAGCGTTTCCTGCAGCGCCTCGCGCAGCCAGACAAAGCTGGGCCCACCCAGGGCCAGATCGGGATGCGCGGTCAACTGATCGCGCATCATATCGAACATCTCGATATCCGTTGTCAGCAGGTTGTCGTCAAACTCAGCGGTCAGGATATAGCTGTCGATGACGGTGCCGGGGGGCAGCCGATGGCCTTGTCCGATCACCGGCATCATGTGCCCCAACGCCCAGGCGACGGGGCGCAGGTGGGCGGAAATGCGGATGCCCCACATCGGGCCCGTAAAGCCCACGGCGTTGACGGGCAGCCCTTCATACACGGCGCGCAGGCCAATGCAGCCGCCCATCGAATGGCCCATCATAAAATAGGGTTCGGGCATGCCCAGCGCACGGACGGCTTTGACCACGGCGGCCACGTCGCGCTGGTAGTCGCTGAACTGGTCCACATGGCCCATGCGCCGGTCATCGAGCAACCGGTCGGCCAGGCCCTGACCGCGCCAGTCCACGGCAATCGTGGCAAAGCCGCGCGCGGCAAGCGCGCCAGCGGTGGGCGCATATTTCTCAACGTATTCGGTGCGGCCCGGGAACATCAGGACAGTCCCCTTGGCCCCGTCGGGCTGCCAGTGCCCCAGACGGATGCGCACGCCGTCCTCGGCCGTGGCCCAGTGGGCGGCTCCGGTCAAAGGTGCGGGATGCACATCCGTGAAAAGCGGGGCCGCCGAAAGGGTCATCAGGCCAGGACAGACGCCAGTTTCATCGCCATGCCCATGTCGCCATCGACTTTCAGCTTGCCGGTCATGAAGGCGGATGTTGGGTTGGTGTCGCCCTCAAGGATCGAGCGGAACGTGTCGGCATCGGCAGACAGGGTGACATCGGCGGCTTCATCCGCGGCGCGGGCGCCCGAGCTGTCCATCATGATCGCGCCTTCGCCCTCGATGTCGAATTTCGCGGTCCCGTCAAAATCTGCGTCGGCCAGTTTGGCGTTCAGCACGGCCACGGCTTCGGTCACTGTGTCACTCATCTTTGATGCCCTTTTTGGTCAGTGGCGCGGTGCGGTGTCTAGAATTCGCGGTCCGGCCTGTTACATTCACATGTATGGGCATTCGCACGCGTAAACTCTACCCTGTCGTCACGGCACTTTTACTGACAGTAGGGAATTCCTTACCCGCATTTTCTCAGGCAGCGGTTGACGAGATGCTGGATCAGCTTCGCAGCGCAGAACCGGCGGAGGCCACGCGGCTGACGCGCGAGATCGAGCGGGTGTGGGCGCAGTCCGGCTCGACCGCTCTGGACATGCTCTTGCGCAGGGGCCGCGAGGCGCTGGAGGATGAGCAGCCCGATATCGCGATTGAGCATTTCACCGCGCTGATCGACCACGCGCCCGACTTCGCGGAGGGCTGGCACGCGCGGGCGACGGCGTTCTACATGAAAGACCTCTACGGCCCCGCGCTCAGCGATCTGGAACGCGCGCTTGCGCTGAACCCCGACAATTACAACGCGATGTTCGGGCTGGGCATCATGTTCCAGGAATTTGGTGACACGCGGCGGGCTGAGCAGGCGTTTCAACGGGTTCTCGACTTGCATCCGCATCACGAAAACGCCACCAAGGCGCTGGAGCAGCTGAAAGCCCAGGGCATCGGCCGCACCCTTTAACGGGAGACTGGCCCATGTCGGGCGACGCGCGGGTGGTGGCCGTTCTCGGCCCCACCAACACAGGCAAAACCACCTATGCCATAGACCGGATGCTGGGCCACCGCACGGGCGTGATGGGCCTGCCCCTGCGCCTGCTGGCGCGCGAGGTCTATGACCGCATCGTCGCCCTGCGCGGCCCGTCCGTTGTGGCGCTGGTCACGGGCGAAGAACGGATCGTCCCCCCCCGCACGCAGTATTGGGTCTGCACGGTTGAAGCGATGCCCGAGGGCATGGGCTGCGATTTCCTCGCTGTCGACGAAATCCAGCTCTGTGCCGATCCCGAACGCGGCCATGTCTTCACCGACCGGCTTCTGCGCGCCCGCGGCCTGCACGAAACCCTGTTTCTCGGCTCCGACACCATGCGCGGCCCCATTGCGGCTCTGGTGCCAAACGCTCAATTCATGCGCCGCGAACGGATGTCGCAACTCGTCTACTCCGGCCAAAAGAAAATCAGCCGGATGCGCCCGCGCAGCGCAATCGTCGGCTTCTCGGTCGACAACGTCTACGCCATTGCGGAACTCATCCGCCGCCAAAAGGGGGGCGCGGCCGTGGTCATGGGCGCGCTCTCCCCCCGCACCCGAAACGCCCAGGTGGACATGTACCAGAACGGCGAGGTCGACTTCCTTGTTGCCACCGACGCCATCGGCATGGGGCTCAACCTCGACATCGACCACGTCGCCTTCTCCTCGCTCACCAAATTCGACGGACGGCGCATGCGCCCGCTCGCGCCCAACGAACTGGCCCAGATCGCGGGCCGCGCGGGCCGGGGCCAAAAGGACGGTACTTTCGGCGTCACCGGCGACGCCAGCCCGCTCGACGACGGCGTGGCACAAGCCATCATGGACCACCGCTTCACGCCCATCCAGAAACTCCAATGGCGCAACCACGCCCTGCAATTCGGCACGATCGATGCGCTGATCCGCAGCCTCGAAGCGCCCTCAGACCACGAGGTGCTCGTCAAAGCCCGCGAGGCCGACGACCTGCAAGCGCTCAAATCCTTGGCCGAATCCGCCGAAATCACCGCCCGCTGCACCGACGCACCATCGGTCCGCCTGCTCTGGGACGTCTGCCGCGTCCCCGACTTCCGCGGCATCTCCCACCAGGAACACTCCAGCCTCCTCGACGTTATCTTCCAATACCTTCACCAACGCGGCTCCATCCCCAACGATTGGATGGCGCGACAGATCAAACGCATCGACCGCTCCGACGGCGACATCGACGCAATATCGAAACGTTTGGCGTTTATCCGCACATGGACTTACGTCGCGCAGCGCAAAGGGTGGGTGGACGACGAAAGCCATTGGCGCGACGAGACGCGCCATGTAGAAGACCGCTTGTCAGACGCGTTACACGCGAAACTGACACAACGATTTGTAGATCGGCGCACGAGCGTGCTCTTGCGCCGGCTAGGCCAGAAGGAGGCCATGGTGGCCGAAGTAAACGACGCAGGTGAAGTGACTGTCGAAGGCGAGTTCGTCGGCAAGTTGGACGGTTTCCGGTTTTCCCAGGACAAGGGGGCGGGCGCGGCCGAAGCCAAGACGATCAAGACCGCAGCCCTCCAGGCGCTGGCACCACATTTCCACCTCCGGGCCGACCGGTTCTACAACGCGCCGGACACCGAACTGGATTTCACCGAACAGGGCGGGCTCATGTGGGGCAGCTCTGCCGTGGGCAAGCTCGTGGCCGGGCAAGACGCGCTCAAGCCTCAGGTCGAGGTGTTCGTGGACGATGTCGCGGGCCCCGAGGTCGCGCAAAAGGTCCAACGCCGCCTGCAACACTTCATCGACCGCAAGGTCGCGGCCCTGTTCGAGCCGCTGCTCGCCATGCAAAAGGACGAAGGGCTCACAGGTCTGGCCAAGGGCTTTGCGTTCCAGATGATCGAAGGCATGGGCATCTTGCCCCGTGCCACCGTCGCCAACGACGTCAAAGCGCTCGATCAGGACGCGCGCGGCCTCTTGCGCAAACATGGCATCCGCTTCGGTCAGTTCACGATCTTCATGCCGCTTCTGCTGAAACCTGCCCCTACGCGCCTGCGCCTCGTGCTCTGGTCGCTGGCCCAAGGTCTGTCGGAATTCCCCGAAGCCCCCCCACCGGGCCTTGTCACCGTCCCCGCCATGACGGACGGCCCGCAAGGCACCGACACCATGTCGGGTTACCGCAACGCAGGCGAGCGCGCGATCCGCATCGACATGCTGGAACGGTTGGCCGACATGCTCCGCGCCGAGGATTCGCGGGGCGGATTCGAGGCCAAGGCCGACATGCTCTCGATCACCGGCATGACGCTGGAACAGTTCGCGGGCCTGATGGAAGGGCTGGGCTACAAGGCCGAAAAGGGTGAGCGAGAAAAGGTCAAAGCTGTTGATCAGGTGGTCACCACCGACGCCACGCCGGACGCGGGCGACCAGCCAGTGATGGACGCAGCCCAAGCCGACGTGCCCACCGCTGAAACCGAAACCCCAGCGCCCGCGGATGTGCCCGAAGGCACAGAAGACATTAAAGACGCAGGTCAGGCCCCGATTATCGAGGAAGCCGCCGAAACACCCGAGGTTGCCGCCGAAGTCCCTGCGAATTCCGAAACGGAAATCGACCCCGGCGCAGCACCAGGCGAAGCCGTCGCAGGCCCCGAAATCGAAACCTTCTACACCTTCACATGGGGCCGTCAGTCCGGTGGCAATCGTCGCCCCAATCAGGGCGGCAAACCCCGTGGCAAGGCTGGCCCCAAGGGCAAACCCAAAGGCAAGGGCGGTCCACGCAAGGACAACAAGGCCCAGAACTTCTCGGCCCGTCCGCCGAAAAAGGAAAAGGCCATCGACCCCGACAATCCGTTTGCTGCCGCCCTTATGGGGTTGAAGGACGACAAGTAAGTGTCGGTCGACTTTGGCAAACTGCGCCTCGACAAGTGGCTGTGGTTTGCCCGTTTCTTCAAGACCCGCTCGCTGGCCGCCACTCGTGTTGCGGCTGGCGACGTGCGCGTGAACGGCGACCGGGTCACCAAACGGTCCACCACCATCACGCCCGGCGACGTGCTGACGTTTTCACAAGGTCGTGTGATCCGAGTCATTCAGATCGACGCCATCGGCACGCGCCGGGGACCTGCTCCCGAAGCGCAGGCGCTTTACACCGATATGTCCCCGCCACCGCCGCCGAAAGAAACGCCCGTTCCCGAAAACCCAAGGTTTGAGGGAAAAGGACGCCCCACCAAGAAAGACCGGCGTCAGGGCGATCTGTCACGCACGCGCCATCTTGAATGATTGCGGCCCGTCATTTAGCTACGCTTTGACCGACATGTGAGACACCCCTTATGACCTATATCGTCAATGACGCCTGCATTGCCTGCAAATACACCGACTGTGTCGAGGTGTGCCCTGTGGACTGTTTCTACGAAGGCGAAAACATGTTGGTCATCCATCCCGACGAATGCATCGATTGCGGGGTCTGCGAACCCGAATGCCCCGCTGACGCGATCCGGCCCGACACCGAGCCGGACATGGAAAAATGGGTCGAGTTCAACCGGAAATACTCCGAGATGTGGCCGGTCATCATCACCAAGAAAGACCCATTGCCCACCGCAGACGAGATGGACGGCAAGGACGGCAAGATGGAGATGTTCTCGGAAAACCCGGGCGAGGGTGGCTGACCACGAATCGCGTTTGCGGGATCGTGCGATTCGAAAAATCGAGACTATTTGGCTTGGAAAAACAGCGACTTCGGAAACTTTCCTTTAGGTAAATTTCCGAATCTACGATTTTTGTGCTATATTGATGCGGTAACAGACTGATGGAAGCAGCCTTGACCCGTCGCACCACCCGGCGGGTTTGACCAGAACTTTGACATGCACCGCACCAAGACGAGGCAGACCATGCCCCGCCTGATGCGGTTTTGACTTTGAAAAGGCCGCGTTCGCGACGTCGTATGAGGATCAAGAATGACAAAATCTAAGAAACTCGACTTCCGCCCCAATGAATACGTGGTCTACCCCGCCCATGGCGTGGGCCAGATCACCACCGTGGAAAAGCAGGAAGTGGCCGGTATCGAACTTGAGTTATTCGTCATCACCTTCGAGAAGGACAAGATGACCCTGCGCGTGCCCACGCACAAGGCGACCGAGATCGGGATGCGGGCGCTGTCCAGCCCCGACGTGATTGCCCACGCCATGAAGACCCTCAAGGGCAAGGCCAAGGTCAAGCGCGCCATGTGGTCCCGCCGGGCGCAGGAATACGAGCAAAAGATCAACTCGGGCGACCTGATCGCCATTGCAGAGGTCGTGCGCGACTTGCACCGCACCGACGATCAGCGCGAGCAAAGCTATTCCGAGCGTCAGCTTTATGAAGCGGCACTTGAGCGTCTGACCCGCGAAGTGGCCGCCGTCTCGGGCGGCGACGAAATTGCCGCGGCGAAAGAAGTGGGTGACGTGCTCAGCAGCCGGATTGCTGCTTAAAATTCGGTTAACGAAAATCGCAAGTCGTTGAAATCAAACGTGTCCCCGCGGGGACACGTTGCATTTTCAGCCCCAGGTGACGAGCGTCAGCAGCACCGCCACCTCGCTCAACACGCATGTGGCGCCCAGAATGTCCCCCGTCTGCCCGCCAATCTTGGCCCGCGCGATCAGCCCCATCGCAGCCGCCATCGCGCCCGCGATGACCGCTGCAAAAAGTCCTGCTGCCCCCACCAAAAGCATGGCCCCGATCACGCCGATCAACACCGCCACACTCACCTCGCCCAAGCCCGCCGCACCGACGGAATGCGATAGCCCGCTGCTGCGCGCGTTCGGCAGCGCCAGCATCAGCGGCGGCATCGCCGCGCGGCTGAGCATCAGCGCAGCGATAATCCCGGTCCACTCTACCTCAGCCAGTCCCAACCAGCGCAGCCCCATTACGACGATCAGCGCGAGCACGCCGTAAGCGCCAATGCGGCTGTCCTTCATGATGTCCAGCCGCCGGTCACGATCGTGCCCGCCCCACAGCCCGTCCGCCGTGTCGGCCAGCCCGTCTTCGTGCATGGCACCCGTCAGCATCACCAGCGCCCCCAGAAGCAGGCCCGCGACGACCATGCTTGGCAGTCCCAAGCCGCTGAGCAGGCCAGAGAGCACTGACAAGATGGCGCCCAACACCGCCCCCACAAGCGGGTAGGCCCAGACCGCGCGGGCGCCGTTGGCAAAGGCGTGGTCGGGCAGTGCGGGGATGGGCAGGCGCGTGAGCAACACGCACGCTGCGGGGAGATCCCAGAGCCGCCCCAGCGGGGCTTTGTCGTTATCGTCCTGCGCCATGTCCGGTCCTGACTTGCGGGTGCGTCCCGATTGGGTAAAGAGCGTGGGGCAAACAGGCAAGGACGAGATCCCATGAGCTTCGAGAGTTTGGACGCGCTGCGCGCGCTTTTGGCCGACATGCCCGGTCCGCACGGGGACGCGGTGGCAGCCGCAGCAGAGCGGAACGGGCAGTTGACCAAGCCACCGGGGGCGCTGGGGCGGCTTGAGGACCTGGCGCAGTGGTATGCGGGGTGGCGTGGGGATGCGCGGCCTTTGATAAACGCCCCACAAGCTATTGTTTTTGCTGGAAACCATGGCGTTGCGGCGCGCGGTGTGTCCGCCTTTCCGCCCGAGGTCACCGTGCAGATGGTCGCCAACTTTGAACACGGTGGTGCCGCGATCAACCAATTGGCCAAGGCCTTTGGCGCGCGTATGGATGTGGTGCCGCTGGATCTGGATACGCCTACAGCCGACTTCACTGAAGGCCCGGCGATGACCGAGACCGAAGTGGTCGCGGCCTTGCGCGCGGGCTGGGATGCGGTGGACGGCGGCGCAGATCTGCTGGTCGTGGGCGAGATGGGGATCGGCAACACCACATCTGCTGCCGCGATTGCAGCGCGTCTGTTTGGCGGGGATGCAAGCGACTGGACCGGGCGCGGCACTGGCGTCGAGGGCGACGCGCTGGCGCTGAAAACGCAGGTGGTTGCCGACGCGCTGGCCACCCATGGGGCCGCGACAGACGGGCTGGACGTGTTGATGCGTCTGGGCGGGCGCGAGTTGGCGGGCATGGCGGGCGCCATCGCGCGGGCCCGCAGCCTGCGCATCCCGGTGATACTGGACGGGTTCATCTGTACCGCCGCAGCCGCTTGTCTGGAACACACCCAAAGCGGCGCGCTGGATCACGTGGTGGCCGGGCATCAGAGCGCCGAAGGCGCGCATGGCCGGATGTTGCAAGCTCTTGAGAAAGAACCGCTTTTGTCGCTGGGCCTGCGTCTGGGCGAGGGGTCCGGGGCCGCGCTTGCCATCGGGGTTCTCAAAGGTGCGTTGGCCTGTCATTCCGGTATGGCGACCTTTGCCGAGGCGGGCGTGTCAGACGGGTGAGCCGCTGGCATCAGGCAATTGGTTAGGAGACAAGGCAAGGGCTGCTTGGCCTTTGCACATCACCGCTTTCTGGTGCGCCAGATGTTGTCCGAGAGGGCGGGTTTCATTCCACGTGGGACGAGGTCCAAGCGCCACTTTGCGGCCCGGACCGCTGTTCTTGACCTTTTGATTGATGAGGTAAGGCACTGTGTTGAGCCACCGTCTGTGCTGGTAGGATGGTAGCTTTGAGCCTGTGCGCTGGCTGTACTGAGAGCGAATTACCCTGCTGGACGGCAACACGGGCCAAGGCGCGAGAGGCTGCTCACGCGAAGTTGGCTATGCGGGATTGAGCGCTTTTTCCGCGACCCACTCCGAAACAGACGATCTTGTTCTTTTTTGATTGTTATCCATGTGTGTTTTGATCAGCCTGCGGACAGCAACCGTTACCAGATTAGGCGATACAAAGTGCGTTTGGACGTTCTGAGAGAGCGCAACTATCGGCTGTTCATAACGGGTTTCGGGATTTCCTATACCCTTTACTGGATCACGTTGCTGGCTGTCGGCTGGTGGATGTGGGAGACAACGCGTTCGGCAACGTGGGTCGGTTTCGTCTTTTTCTGTGATCTGTTTCCGGCGATTTTGGTGACGCCGTGGGCCTCTGCACTGGCTGATCGGGGCAATCGGTTCCGCATTCTGAAATTTGTCCTTTGGATTCAGGTGGGGACGGGGGTCGCGCTTGCCGGTTTGGCGCTTGCAGGCGCGCTGACGCCGGTCCTTCTGTCGGCATTTGTGTTTGTGGAGGGGGCCCTTATCGGCTTCAGCCAGCCTGCGTTTTTCGGACTGATCAACCGTCTGGTCAAACCGGATAACCTGTCGGCCGCGGTTGCGTTCAATTCGAGCGTGTCGCAAGCGACCTATATCGTGGGACCCCTGCTGGCGGGGATGTTGTTTACGTTCGGGTTGGAGATTGCACCGTTGGCCTTTGCGGCAAATGCAATCGGAACCCTGGTCTATCTGGGTGCGCTTGCCAGGATTGATCTTTATCCGGCCCCGGAACGAGAGGCGCAGCCAGCATCGGGGCTGGGTCACCAGATCACTGACGGGCTCAAGGTGTTCTGGGGCAGTGCCATGGTCTATCGCGCCATGGTGCTGATCCTTGGCGTTGCCATTTTGCAGCGCCCGTTGATCAGCTTGATGCCGGGAATCAATGACCGGTTCGAGGTGTTCGATGCCGCATTTTTCACCCTGCTCACCGCAAGCTTTATGGCGGGCAGTGTGGTCGCGGGGTTGATCCATACGGTTCAAAACTCGCATGTGGGCATGGAACGCCGGACAACCATCGGCGCAGGTGCATTGGTGGTGGTCTATCTGGTCTTTTTTACGGCAATCGACTGGTTTGAGGACAGCCGATTGTTTGCCGTGGGTTGCCTGTTCTCGATTGGCTTGTTCTGTGCCTACGTCTGGACCGGGAACACGATTATCCTGCAGGCGAAGATCGCCGAGCACCTTCGCAGTCGTGTGTTGGGCAACAGCTTTATGATGACGCGGGCCGTAGGCGCGCTGGCCGTTATCGTGGCCGGGTTTGTCGTCGAAAAAACGGGTTTTGCGATGGGCATGTCAGCGATTGCGATTTTTGTGGCACTGGCTGTTCCGCTTTTGCTTCTCCTTCGGCGGACGGTATCCTTGCCCGTGGGGTAGTGCCGATATCGTTGCCGGTCGAATGTTCCGGGAGCGCGTGGCGCGTCACAGCTTAGCAATTCGGGACGTTCACGGCCAATCCGCCAAGCGAGGTTTCCTTGTATTTCTCGCTCATGTCCGCGCCGGTCTGGCGCATGGTTTCGATGCAGGCGTCGAGCGGCACGAGGTGTGTGCCATCGCCGCGCAGGGCGAGGCTGGCGGCACTGACCGCTTTGATCGCGCCCAGGCCGTTGCGTTCGATGCAGGGCACCTGCACCAGTCCGCGCACCGGGTCGCAGGTCATGCCCAAATGGTGTTCCAGCGCGATTTCTGCCGCGTTTTCAATCTGATGCGGGGTGCCGCCCATCACGGCACAAAGACCCGCCGCAGCCATCGCTGCGGCGCTGCCAACCTCGGCCTGGCAGCCCGCTTCGGCCCCCGAGATCGAGGCGTTGTATTTGACCAGACCGCCAATGGCGGCGGCGGTGAGCAGGAAGTCTTCGACATGGGCCTCTGACGCCCCGGGCACGTGGTCGAGGTAGTAGCGCAGGGTCGCGGGCAGGACGCCCGCGGCGCCGTTCGTGGGGGCGGTGACCACCTGGCCGCCGGCGGCGTTTTCCTCGTTCACGGCCATGGCATAGACGCTCATCCAGTCGTTGATGGTGTGCGGCGCGGTGAGGTTCATGCCGCGCTCTTCCATTAACTTGTCGTGGATGCCCTTGGCGCGGCGTTTGACCTGAAGGCCGCCGGGCAGAGTGCCGTCGGTAGTCAGGCCACGCGTGATGCAGTCGTTCATCACCTGCCAGAGCCGTTTGGTGCCGGATTTGAGGTGCGGATCGCCGTTGCGCGAGATTTCGTTGGCGCGCTTCATGGCGGCGATGGTCTTGCCGGAGGCTTCGGCCATGTCCAGCATCTCGGCGGCGGTTTTGAAGGGGAACGGGACCGGCGCGCCTGCGTCGGTGGCTTTACCTGCGGCGAGTTCCTCTTCGGTCATCACAAAGCCGCCGCCGATGGAGTAAAACACCTGCCGCAGGGTAACGTCGCCCTGGGCGTCGGTGGCCATGAGGATCATGCCATTGGCATGGCCCGTGAGGGTCGTGTCGTAGTCAAACACGAGGTCGGTTTCGGGGTTGAAGGTGAGCGCTGGCAGGTCGTCCGGGTGCAGGGTGTGGGTGTCGGCGAGGGCGGTGAGCGTCGCTTCGGCCCGGTCGTGGTCGTAGGTGTCGGGGACAAATCCGGCAAGGCCGAGGATCGTGGCGCGGTCGGTGGCGTGACCTACGCCGGTGAATGCCAGCGAGCCGTGCAGGGAGGCACGGACCCCGGCGAACTGGAAGGGCGAGGCGCGCATCATGTCGAGGAAGCGTGCGGCGGCGACCATGGGGCCCATTGTGTGGGACGAGGAGGGGCCGATCCCCACTTTGAACATGTCGAAGACGGACAAGAACATCTAGAGCGCTGATCCTTCGGGTGGGTTGGGGCGGCGGGGCGCGGTGAACGGGGTGGTGCCCAGCCCTTCGGCGGTTTGGGCGGCGGATGTGGCGGGGCTTTGGTCCATGGTTTGGCAAATGTGGGTCAGGGCGGGCCACCGGGCAAGGTCGAACCAGGCGCGATCATTGGGGCCATAGATCGCACACCAGCGCAACATGCAGGCAAGGTAGAGGTCGATGACGGTTGGATCGTCGGCGCCAAAGACGCGGCCCGCAGCGGTGTCGAGCGTGGTTAAATCCTGGATCAGCAGCTCTTGAACGCCCGTGGTGACGTGCTGTTGCAGCACGGGATCGGGGCCGACGAGCTTGCCCGGATAGAACAGCAATTGCATATGCGGGTGCACGGTGTTGGCGCAGAAGAACAGCCATTTGAGGAAGTCGGCGCGGTCTGTGTCATGCGCTTGCGCGCCCAGAGCGCCGTGCCGGTCCACCAGCCAAAGGAGGATCGCGCCGGTTTCAAAGAGGGGCCCTTGTGGCGTTTCGAGCGTGGGGATCAGGCCGTTGGGGTTGAGTTTGCGGTAGGGGGCGCTGCGCTGCTCTTGCCGGGTGCGGTCGACCAGCACGGTGGTGTAGGGGGCGTTCAGCAACTCAAGCGCCAGTCGCACGATCAGCGAGGCGTTGTCGGGGGCGTAGTGCAGAACGTAGCTCATATGCGGTGTGTAGCGCATGCCGCCGGGCGTGCGAGGTCCCAAAACGACCAATTGGCCGGTGATTTCAGCAGTCTTAACCCCGCCTTTACCAAGCTGCGCTTTGCTGGGCGGCAGGAGGATACCCGATGCGCTGGATCGTTTTGCTGTTGTCGATCATTGCTTGTGCGATGCCCTGGCGGGCGGTGCTGGCGCAGGAGGTGTCGGGACAGGCCCTTGTGGATGTGCTGGTGGCCCGCACGCCTGGCGCGAAGCTGAGCCGGATGCGGGCACGGCCCGAGGCCTTTGTGGAGGAGGCTGCGGGGCTGATCCTGGGCTATGGCGGGCCGGACGGGCTGTCGGAGGCGGATATCGAGACGGCGATTGCGGCCGAGCGGGCGCGGCTGCGGGCGCGGGAATTGCGGCGGTTGCTTGAGGCGGATCTGAACAACGATCTGTCGGTCACGCGGGCGGAGCTTGGCGTGCTGCTGGCGGCGGCGTCGGCCACCATGCGCGGGAGGCTTCTGGTCTGGCACCGGGGCGCGGATGTGGACGGCGATGGCACAGCCAGTTGGCCGGAGGTGCGGCGCTATGCCGACATGCGGGCGGGCCACGGAATGGGGACCGATGCGGCGACGGGGATGCGGGCGATGATGACCTTTGATTTGAATGGTGATGGGCGTGTGCATCTGGACGAGGTTCTGGATGCGATGACGCTGCTGGGGGCGCCTGCCTGAAGGCGCGAACTGCGTCTGAGCGCGCGAAATCCATCCTTGGGGGTCGCAACCGGTGCGGGCTGTGCGTATAAGCCCTGCACAACTTGTGGAGTCGTCGATCATGTCCGGAGAATTGTCGCCCATCGACAAAGCCAAATTCGTCGCCGCGAAGCGCGCGGCTGATTATGTCGAGGATGGGATGCGTGTGGGTTTGGGCACCGGGTCAACCGCTGCCTGGCTGGTGCGGTGCCTGGGCGAACAGGTGCGTGATGGCGGGCTGCGGTTCAAGGGTGTGCCGACATCGACGCGGACGGCAGATCTGGCCCGCGAGGTCGGGATCGAGGTGATCAGCCTGGACGAGGCCAAGTGGCTGGACGTGACCATTGACGGCGCGGACGAGTTCGACGGTGATCTGAACCTGATCAAGGGCGGGGGAGGCGCGCTGCTGCAGGAAAAGATCGTGGCGACGGCGTCCGATCAAATGGTGGTGATCGCGGATATCGGCAAAGAGGTCGAGCATCTGGGGGCCTTCCCGCTGCCGATCGAGGTGATCCCCTTTGGCTGGCGCACCACGCAGGCGCTGGTTGAGGAAACGCTTGTGTCCATGGACGTTCTGGGCCGTCAGTCCAGCCTGCGCATGAACGGCGATCGCCCCTTTATCACGGATGAGGGCAACTATATTCTGGACCTGCATCTGCAGCGCATCGGCAACGCCCGTCAGCTGAGCCTGGTGGTCAATCAGATCCCGGGTGTGGTTGAAAACGGGCTGTTCATCGATATTTGTGATGCTGTCGTGATCGGCTACGGCGATGGCCGGGTCGAGGTGCGCGACATCAACGAAGGCACCGTGGAACAGGACCGTCTGGACTTTCTGGAAAGCGACAACCTGTTCACCGACCTTGCAGACTAAGGACCACGCCCATGGCTGACTACGATTACGACCTCTTTGTCATCGGAGGCGGTTCTGGGGGCGTGCGTGCAGCCCGGGTGGCTGCGGGAGAGGCGGGCGCCAAGGTGGCGCTGGCTGAAGAGGATCGCTATGGCGGGACCTGTGTGATCCGCGGTTGCGTGCCCAAGAAGTTGATGGTGTTCGCCAGCGAGTTCAGCGACGTGACAGAGGTTGGCAACGCCTATGGCTGGAGCATGACAGCGGGTACGTTCGACTGGCAGAGCTTTCGCGATCATCTGAACACGGAACTCGACCGGCTTGAGGGCGTGTATCGCAGCCTGCTGAAGAACTCGGGCGTTGATACGTTTGACGCGCGCGCCCGGCTGAAGGACGCGCATACGGTCGAATTGTCAACGGGTGAGACCAAGACGGCCAAGACCATTCTGGTGGCCACCGGTGGTCGTCCTGTGCGGCCGGACATCCCCAATGCCGAGCTAGGCATTGTCAGCGACGACATCTTTCACCTCGAAAGCTTGCCGAAATCCATCCTGATCATCGGGGGCGGCTATATCGCCTGCGAGTTTGCCTGCATCCTGCACGGGCTGGGTGTCGAGGTGACGCAATATTATCGCGGGGCGCAGATCCTGCGTGGCTTCGATGACGAGGCGCGCGGTCTGATCGCCGAAGCGATGCGCGACCGGGGGATCGAGTTGCACACCGGCACGAATATCGTGCAGATGGCGCTTGAGGCGGATGAAAACGCGGGCCATGTGCCCACAGCCTCTGATGCTGCGATGGGCGCCAGTGCCCAGCAGGAAAGCGTCATGGCCAATGCGGGCACGGCGGATGCGGCCAGTGCCGGGCGGGGCGGGCCCATTTGGGTCAAGGCCACGAACGGGCGCGAGCGCGTGTTTGATATGGTCATGTTTGCAACGGGGCGGGACCCCAATACCGATGACATGGGGTTGGAAGACACTGGCATCGGGATTGGCCGCCGGGGCGAGATTATCGTCGATGAGTATTCCAAGACGGCTGTGGACAGTGTTTATGCCATTGGGGATGTGACCAACCGGGTCAACCTGACGCCGGTCGCCATCCGCGAGGGTATGGCCTTTGTCGAGACGGTGTTCAAAGACAACCCCACCGCGGTGGACCACGAATTGATCCCGTCGGCCATTTTCACGCAGCCCGAGATGGGGACTGTGGGGCTGAGCGAGGAAGAGGCGCGCGAGCAGGAAGAGATTGAGGTATACTGCACGTCATTCCGCCCGATGAAGACCGCCTTTGCGGGCAAGTCCGACCGGGTGTTGATGAAGCTGGTTGTGTCGGTGGAAACGCGTAAGGTGCTGGGCTGTCACATCGTCGCACCGGATGCGGGAGAGATGATCCAGCTGGCGGGTGTGGCCATCAAGATGGGCGCAACCAAGGAAGACTTTGACCGGACGGTGGCCGTTCACCCGACCATGTCGGAAGAGATTGTGACAATGCGGACACCGATGCGGACTGCTTGAATTTTCGGGTAAAAATCACAGGTAATGCGAGAAGGTGCGGCACAGGCTGCACGGCAAGAGGAGAACAACACCACATGGCTGGTAATACAGGCGGCCCCTGGGGGGGTGGCGGAAACTCGGGTGGCGGCGACGACGGGCGCCGGAACGGCTCGGGCGGCGGCGGTGGCCGCGGCAATGGCGGGCGTGGTCCCGGTGACGAGGGCCCGCAGATTCCAGAGATCGACGAACTGGTCAAGAAAGGCCAGGAACAGCTGCGCGTGCTGATGGGTGGCCGGGGCGGAGGGAACTCCGGTGGCGGTCGCGGTGCGGGCGGCGGTGGCGGTCCGTTCCTGACCCGTGGGACTGTGGGCCTGGGCCTGCTTGCGGCTGCGGCACTGTGGCTGTTTTCGTCGTTTTACACGGTGCGGCCCGAAGAACAGTCGGTCGAGCTGTTTCTGGGTGAGTTTTCATCCATCGGCAATCCGGGGCTGAACTTTGCCCCGTGGCCCGTTGTCACGGCCGAAGTCATCCCGGTGACGACGGAACGCACCGAAGAAATCGGTGTGGGCGGACGGGGCGGAGACGCCGGCCTGATGCTGACCGGCGACGAGAACATCGTGGACATCGATTTTCAGGTGCAATGGAACGTCAATGATCCAAGCAAGTTTCTGTTCAATCTTCGCGACCCGCGTCCGACAATCCGGGCCGTGTCGGAATCGGCGATGCGCGAGATCATTGCGCAATCCGAACTGGCTCCGATCCTCAACCGTGACCGGGGCGTGATTGGCGACCGGTTGGAAGAGCTGATCCAGTCCACGCTCGACAGCTATGACAGCGGGGTGAACATCATCCGTGTCAACTTTGACAAGGCCGACCCGCCGCAATCCGTGATCGACGCCTTCCGCGACGTGCAAGCCGCCGAGCAGGAACGCGACCGTCTGCAAAACGTGGCCGACGCCTATGCCAACCGTGTGCTGGCCGAGGCGCGGGGTCAGGCGGCCCAGCTTCTGGAAGAAGCCGAAGGGTATCGCGCTCAGCAGGTCAACCAGGCGCAAGGTGAGGCAAGCCGCTTCTCCGCCGTTTTGGAAGAGTACCTGAAAGCCCCCGAAGTGACGCGTAAGCGTCTTTACCTTGAAACGATGGAGCAGGTTCTTGGCGATATCGACAAGATTATTCTCGACGAAAATCAGGGCAATGGCGGAGGGCAAGGCGTTGTCCCGTATCTGCCACTGAATGAACTGCGCCGTGGCGCACCTGCCGGAGGGTCAAACTGATGCGGCGTACAACCTATCTGATCCCCGCTGTCGTGGTTGTCCTTGCGATCGCGCTCAGCTCGATCTTCATCGTGGACGAGCGTGAAAAGGCGCTTGTTCTGCAATTCGGCCGAGTTGTCGCGGTCAAGGAGGATCCCGGACTCGCCTTCAAGATCCCGGTCATTCAGGAGGTCGTCCGCTACGATGACCGCATCCTGAGCCGCGACATCGACCCGCTGGAAGTGACCCCGCTGGACGATCGACGGTTGGTCGTGGACGCATTTGCGCGGTACCGCATCGTCGATGTGAACCAGTTCCGTCAGGCGGTTGGTGGCGGCGGGATCGCCTTCGCCGAAGACCGGCTGGACTCAATCTTGCGGTCCGAAACGCGTGAAGTGCTCGGTTCGGTGTCCTCCAACGACATCCTAAGTTCGGACCGGGCCGCGCTGATGCTGCGTATCCGCAATTCGTCGATCCCGCAGGCGCGCGCCCTGGGTGTCGAGATCATCGACGTTCGTCTGAAGCGGACCGACCTGCCTGCGGAAAACCTGGACGCTACCTTTGAAAGGATGCGTGCGGAACGTGAGCGCGAAGCCACCGACGAACGCGCCCGTGGTAACGAGGCGGCCCAGCGGGTGCGTGCCCAGGCCGACCGGACCGTGGTGGAACTGACGTCCGATGCCGAACGTCAGGCAGAGATCATCCGAGGTGAGGTCGATGCCCGCCGCAACAACATCTTTGCCGAAGCCTTTGGGGCCGACCCGGAATTCTTTGAATTCTACCGGTCGCTGACGGCCTACCAGCGTGCATTGCGCGGCGAAAACTCGACCATGGTCATGTCGCCGGACAGCGAGTTCTTCAACTACCTGCGCTCCGATCAGGGCACGCGCAGCGACGAAGGGGGCTGACCCATGGCCTGGGTCCTTCTGGCCCTTGGACTTGTGATGCTTGTGGAGGGGCTGGCCTATGTGCTGGCCCCTTCGCTGATTGAGCGGGTGCTTGAGATGCTGCGCAGTCTGCCCGAGAGCGCGCGGCGGCAATTTGGGGCGCTGGTGCTGGTCACGGGGTTGATCTTTATCTGGCTCGCGTTTTTCATCGGTCTTTGAGGTGTTTTTCACACCACGCTCACGAAGCGTTCACGGTCTGTTGAAACGCGCGCGCGTTGATCCATCTTTGATGTTGCAAGGATGCAACCCTACATGCACCCTGTGCGCAGTTGCGCATGAATGTGTGCAAAACGACCAAAACGGTCAACAAGACTATGCAGGAGTACCCTGATGCAGCGACAGGCCATCGCCGTCACCCGACAGCAGTCCCCTATGCTTTATGTTCGCGCCCTTTGGCTGGGCGCGCTGATGCTCGCCTTTGTGCTGGTGCAGGCCGTGGTGGCGCAGGCGCGCCCCGAAAGCCTGGCCCCGCTGGCCGAGCAGATCAGCCCTTCGGTGGTGAACATCACCACCTCGACCGTGATCGAGGGCCGGACGGGCCCGCAGGGCATCGTGCCCGAAGGATCTCCGTTCGAGGATTTCTTTCGCGAATTTCAGGATCGTAACGGGCAGGGCGACAGGCCCCGACGGTCCTCGGCCCTGGGCTCGGGCTTTGTGATCTCAGAAGACGGGTTCATTGTGACCAACAACCACGTCATCGAAGGCGCGGACGAGATCAATATCGAATTCTTCAACGGCGACGAGTTGACCGCAGAACTGGTGGGCACAGACCCCAACACCGACATTGCGCTTCTGAAAGTCGAGGCCGATGGCCCCCTGCCGCACGTGCCCTTTGGCAACAGCGACACCGCCCGCGTGGGCGACTGGGTGATTGCAATGGGCAACCCGCTAGGACAGGGATTTTCTGTCTCTGCTGGGATCGTATCCGCCCGCAACCGCGCGCTGAGCGGCACCTATGACGACTACATCCAGACCGACGCCGCTATCAACCGCGGCAACTCGGGTGGTCCGCTGTTCAACATGGACGGCGAGGTGATTGGTGTGAACACCGCGATCCTGTCGCCCAACGGCGGCTCGATCGGCATCGGCTTTTCCATGGCGTCGAACGTGGTGACGCGTGTGGTCGATCAGTTGCAGGAGTTTGGAGAGACCCGCCGCGGCTGGTTGGGGGTGCGCATCCAGGACGTGACCGAAGACATCGCAGAGGCCATTGGGCTTGAACAGGTGTCGGGCGCGCTTGTGACATCTGTGCCGGACGGCCCTGCCAAGGATGGCGGCATGCAGGACGGCGATGTGATCCTGAGCTTTGCCGGTGTCGACGTCGAGGACACACGTGGCCTTGTGCGTCAGGTGGGCAACAGCCCGGTGGGCGAAACCGTGCGCGTCGTGGTGTTCCGCGAGGGCGAAACCGTGACCTTGCGCGTGACGCTTGGCCGCCGGGAAGAAGCCGAAGGGGCCGTGCCTGCCGCCGCCCCGGCGGAAGAGGAGCCCGCCGAGGCGGAAACCAAGGACGTGCTTGGCCTGACGCTCAGCACGCTGACCGATGAGCTGCGCGAACAACTTGGGGCGGATGCCGATCAGGACGGTTTGGCTGTTGTCGAAGTGGATGAAACCACGGAAGCCTATGAAAAAGGGCTGCGCGCGGGCGACATCATCACCGAAGCAGGTCAGCAGAAGGTGAGCACCATTGCCGAGTTCGAGACGCGCCTTGAAGAAGTCGAGGAAGCGGGGCGCAAGTCGCTGCTGTTGCTGGTGCGCCGGGCCGGTGATCCGCGCTTTGTCGCGCTGAGCCTGGCCGAGTGATCGGGTATTCCACCTGAACGTTGAAAGGCGCCCCCTGCGGGCGCCTTTTTTCTGTGGCGCAGCTTACGACGCGCGCGGCACGGCAATCAGGCCCAGCTTGCGTGCGGCAGCGATGGAAAGCGCCTTGCTCTCCAACCCTTCGGCGTATTGGTAGCGGCCGATTGCGGCCCGTGTGCGCGGGTCCAGCGTGCCGGTGATCGGCCCCCGGTAGAACCCGCGCGCCTCTAGCGCGCGCTGCACCGATGCGATGAAGTCCGGCGTCACGTCGGCCTCGCAAAGGATTTCGTACCAGCTTTCGCGCCGCGGCTGGACCACCACCTGGCTTGTCTCGCTTTTATAGATGGGCGGCGCTTGCACGCGGCCATCACTGCTGATCTGCGCGGGCTGAAGCTGCACCTTGCGGGTCACGGTTTCGACGATGGCGGGGGCGACCGTCTTGCCCCAGCATGTGCCCGGGGCGGCGCCCGGAGGGGCAGTCGCGAGTGAGATCGGGTCGACGTTCGCCGCCGATGTCACGGTGCCATTTTCGGTGCAGGCCGACAGGGCGAGGGCCGCCGCGAGGGCGGAGGCGAAGAATCTGGATGTCATGCTCGGGCCTCTGGATTGGGCTTTTGTGAACACAATAGCTTTGGCGTGGGGCGCTGCATAGTCCCGTGACCGGCGGTGTTGGTAGAGGTGTTGCATTGTGGTGTGTGAGGCGAGCGTGGCTGCAAAAACCGAGTGTTTGCAAACACGATGGCGCGGCGGGTCGCAAAAGGGGCTGGCAGCCCTATCTTCGGCCCGGTAGAGATATGCGGAACGCGAACGGAAGGGGGCCCGAGATATGGCCAAGATCACTTATATCGAACATGGCGGAACCGAGCATGTGGTGGACGTCGCCAATGGCCTGACGGTCATGGAAGGCGCGCGCGACAACAACATTCCCGGGATCGAAGCCGATTGTGGCGGTGCCTGCGCCTGTTCGACATGCCATGTCTATGTGCACCCCGACTGGGTCGAGAAGCTGCCCGCCAAGGACGACATGGAGACCGACATGCTCGATTTCGCCTATGAGCCGGACGAGACGCGGTCGCGTCTGACCTGCCAGCTTAAAGTGACCGATGCGCTGGACGGATTGGTCGTTCAGATGCCCGAAAAGCAGATTTAAGACCGATGGGGGCGCCGCGTCTGCTGTCGCGCGCCTGGCTGCGTGCCGCCCGCGGCGCGCGGCACCTGCTGCGCTCCGGGCTGGCGGTTCTGGCGCTTGTGGCACTGGCCCCGCCCCTGTGGGCGGATGTGATCGCCGCTGCGCGCTACACCGATCCGACCGACCGCTATGCTCATGGCATTCTGGGGGATGCGATTGAGTGGGGGGCGCTGGCACTTGAGATGCGGGACGGGTCAGTCCGCCGGTTTGTCCTGCCTCAAGACCACGTCTTTGAGGATGTTGCGCCGCGTCTGGCCGATCTGGACGGCGACGGTACTCCGGAAGTGCTGGTGGTTGAAACGGATATGCGCGCGGGCGGTGCGTTGGCTGTCTACGGTGCCGGGGGCAAGATCACCGAGACGCCGCATATCGGGACGCGCAATCGCTGGCTTGCCCCTTTGGGTGCGGCTGATCTGGATGGGGATGGGGCGATTGAGGTTGCCTATGTCGACCGTCCGCATCTGGCCAAGACCTTGCGTATCTGGCGGTATGAGGATGGTACGCTCACCGAGGTTGCCGATGTCGCGGGCGTGACCAATCACCGGATCGGAGAGGTCGATATCGCGGGTGGCATTCGCACCTGCAACGGCACGCCCGAGATGATCCTCGCCACCGCCAATTGGTCCGATCTTGTGGTGCTGCGCTGGGACGGCACGCAGTTCGAGCGCGCATATCTAGGCACCGATGCCACGCGTGCGGCGTTTGCCCGGGCCATGTCATGTCAGTGATCCGGGCGCTGATTTTGGGTGCGCTGATCGCGCCCCCCGCGGCCGCGCAGGACCGGCTGACGCCGACGCAATTTCTGGACCTGGTCGAGCAACGAACCGCGTCCTTTGCGACCTTCCCGGGCCGTCAGCCCGTGGGGACCGAGCAGTTCCTGTCGCGCACGCGCACGGTCTGGGCGCGTGCCAACGGGACCTGTGCCTATGGGATCGTGACGGCAGAAGACGCCCAGGTCTGTTTCGACTATGACGACGACCCGCCGGGCGTGCGCCATTGCTGGGTGCCGTTCTTGCGCGATGCACGCCTTTTTGTGGCGTCTGTCGACGATCTGGGGGAAGTCCAGGAAGTGGTCGATCTGGGCGACGATCCGGTGGCTTGCACGCAGGCACCGATATCCTGAGGCGGTTTATAACCTGAGCCGTTCTGCGTGTGGCTGAGGGCGGGAGCCTCCGGCGGGGATTTTTTTGAACCAGAGAAGAGGGGCGCTCTAGTCCGGCTTCAGCGCCCGCCAGCCGATGTCACGGCGGCAGAACCCGCCAGGAAAGTCGATGGCGTTAATCATCGCGTAGGCCGTGTCGGCAGCGTTGCGCAGGGAGGGGCCGCGGGCGGTGACATTCAGGACGCGCCCGCCGGAGGCGACGGTTCTGCCGTTCTGGTGGGCGGTTCCTGCATGAAAAACCATGCGGCTGCTGGTGCCTTCCAAAGCGTCGAGCCCTCCGATCTCGGCCCCCTTGTCGTAAGCGCCGGGGTAGCCACCCGCGGCCATCACCACGGTCATGGCATGATCGTCCGCCCAGTTGACCTGCGCTTGCGCCAAGCGTTCTTCGGCGGCGGCGTGCATCAGGTCAAGCGCCTGCGCGCCCAGCCGCATCATCAGGACCTGGCATTCGGGGTCGCCAAAGCGCACGTTGTACTCCACCAGCTGCGGCGCGCCATCCTTGATCATCAGCCCGGCGTAGAGCACGCCCTGATAGGGCATCCCGCGCCGCGCCATTTCGGCCATGGTGGGGCGGATGATCTCATCAAGCGCCCGCGCGGCCACCGCGTCGGTCAGGACCGGGGCGGGGGAGTAGGCGCCCATGCCGCCGGTATTTGGACCGGTGTCGCCTTCACCCACGCGCTTGTGGTCTTGCGCGGTGCCGATGGGCAGCACGTCGGTGCCGTCACAGAGCACAAAGAACGATGCTTCTTCGCCGTCCATGAATTCTTCGATCACCACCTCGGCACCTGCGCCGCCAAAGGCACCGCCGAACATGTCGTCGATGGCCGCGTGGGCCTGGTCCACCGTTTCGGCGATGATCACGCCCTTGCCCGCCGCCAGGCCATCGGCCTTTACCACGATGGGCGCGCCCTGTTCCGTGACATAGGCCTTGGCCGCTGCCGCGTCGGTGAAATGCTCATAGGCCGCCGTGGGCGCACCGGCGGCGTCGCAAATGGACTTGGTAAAGGCCTTGGACGCCTCCAACTGTGCTGCGGCCTTACTGGGGCCGAAGACCAGCACGCCCGCGTCGCGCAGCCGGTCCGCCACACCGGCGGCCAGGGGCGCTTCGGGGCCTATGATCACGAAGTCGATGCACTCTTCCTCGACAAAGCTCGCGACAGCGCCGCCATCCTCGATGTCCAGCGCGGCGCAATCGGCGATGGCTTCGATCCCGGCATTGCCCGGCGCCACGACCAGGCGGTCGCATTTGGGGTTCTGCAATACCGCCCAAGCCAAGCTGTGTTCGCGACCGCCGCCGCCCAGAATGAGAATGTTCATCGCTTGCTCCTTGGCCTTCTCTGGCCTGCGTTCTAAGCTGGCGCAACCCGCTGCACAAGGACGGCTCATGGACCTGCTCGACGATCCCATTCCCGGCTCGAACACGCCTGAATTCTCGGTGTCCGAGATCGCGGGCAAGGTGCGCAAGCTGATCGAGGGGGAACTGGGCTGGGTCCGGATCAAGGGCGAGGTGGGACGCGTTGTGCTGGCCCGCTCTGGTCACCTCTATTTCGACCTCAAGGATGACCGCAACGTCCTGTCCTGTATGACGTGGAAGGGGCAGGTGCCTGGCCTTGGCACCATCCCCGAGGAAGGGATGGAAGTGGTGGCCGAAGGGCGCATGACCGCTTCGGGCTTCCAGTCGAAATTCTCGCTCAACGCCGAACGGATTGCGATTGCGGGGCAGGGGGCGCTGATGGCGCTTCTGGAAAAACGCAAGAAAGCGCTGGCTGCCGAGGGGCTCTTTGACGATGCGCGCAAGCGGCCCTTGCCCTATCTGCCCGAGGTGATCGGGGTGGTCACGTCGCTGCAAGGTGCAGTGATCCGCGATATCCTGCACCGCTTGCGCGACCGATTTCCGCGCAAGGTGCTGATCTGGCCTGTGGCGGTGCAGGGGGCCAATTGTGCGCCCGAAGTGGTGCGGGCGATTGAAGGCTTCAACGCGCTCAGCCCCGGTGGGGCGATGCCGCGGCCCGATCTATTGATCGTGGCGCGCGGCGGCGGGTCTGTCGAAGACTTGTGGGGCTTTAATGAAGAAACCGTAGCGCGGGCCGCCGCGGCGTCCGATATCCCGCTGATCTCGGCGGTGGGTCACGAGACAGACACCACATTGATTGACTTTGTATCGGACCGGCGCGCGCCCACGCCCACGGCGGCGGCAGAAATGGCAGTGCCTGTACGTCTTGAACTCCTGGCTTGGATCGATCAGGCGGGGGCGCGAACGTCCGGGGCCATTAGCGGGGGGATGCAGCGGCGCGATCAGCGCCTCCGCGATCTGGCGCGTGCGCTGCCACGGGCCGACGCGCTGGTCGAAGGGCCGCGCCAGCGGCTCGACGTGATCGGTGGACAGCTTGGTCCGGCCCTGATCGCGGGCGTGCAGCGGCGCAAGGTGCGCCTGTCGGATGTGTCGGGCAGCCTGCGCCCGGCCACGCTTCACCGTAGCATTGATGCCGAAAAGCGCCGCCTGGCGGCCCTGTCGGCTCGGTTGGAACCCGCATTGGCACGGGTGGCCGCGGCCAAGCGCGAACGGTTCGAGACACGCGCCACCCGCCTGACACCTGCCCGTATCGCGCAAGATGCCAAACGGAAAACCGAGCGTTTGAGCGACGTGGCAGCACGGTTGCAGGCGGCAGGCACGCGCCAAATCGTCAGCCTGCAGCGCAAGCTCGACGCGATGGACCGGCTGCGCGAAACGCTCAGCTACAAGGCGACACTCGCGCGTGGCTATGCGGTGGTGCGCGGCGGGGGCGAGGTGTTGACGACCAAAGCGGCGGCGGAGCAGGCCAGTGGGCTTGAGATCGAGTTTGCGGATGGGCGTCTGAAGCTGGGCGGCGGCAAGAGCTCGGGCAAGAAAGCTGCGGGCAAATCGCCCGAACAGGGATCACTCTTTTAGGAACGGTCGATTGATGCCCGTAAGGCAGGCTTCAGCCCGCCCCCTGCACGTGCCTCAAACCCCGATCTTGGGCCCGAGACAGATCATCTCTTCGTCCAGATTTTGCGCCTCGTAAAGTTCGGCACTGTCGGGGTTGTTTTCGAACCGGGCAATCAGCCCGCCCGCGCCACGTTCGAAGGTCCAGCATTGCGGGTCGGGCCGATCTTCGTAGACAAAGCAGATCAGTGGACCCTCGGCATACCAGCGCCCCTCCTTGCAGTCCCCATCCAGAAACGACCAGGTAACGCGCCGGTTTTCATGGTATATTTCGGCGCCGTAGGCTTCGCCGGACTGGCCGTAGAACAGCGTTTTGCCGGTGACATAAGCTTCGAATTCCGCCGCGCTCATCGGGTCGGCGGTGGCGGTCTGCGCGCAAAAGGCCAGCGCAATCATCATTATGCGAAACATCATGCGGGCACTGTGGCAGAGCAGCGCAGAACCTGCCAGAGCCTCACGCCGGTTCCGGCATCAACTCGCCTTGAGGTGATGCGCCAGACCATCGCGCGACACGCTTGTCCATAACGCGCCGCCATAGGGGCGGAACCAGCGCAATCACTGCCATCACAGGCAATGAATGCGGCAGCATCGGCATCCGGTCCGCGTCCAGGTCCAGCTGCGGGAAGGCGGTTCCGGGCCGTGCATGATGCGCGGAATGGCGTGGGGCATTCAGCATCATTGCAGATGAATACCAGTGCGGTGCGTTCCAGGAATGCGCAGGCCCCGTCGGTTCCAGTCGGCCATCGGACAAGGCCCGCCGCCGCAGACCGTAGTGCTGGACATAATCCGACAACATCAACTGGATCTGTGCATAGGCGCTCACCAGCAGCAAGCCCAGCAGCCCGGACATCCCTGCCAACGCCGTCGCGACAGCAAGGCTCAGCACCGCCCCGGCCACATAAAACGCGTAAGGGGCGGGCAGCGCCGCGCCGCCATGTCGCTGCCGTTCGGCCCGCAGACCGGCGCGAAAGCTACCGATCCAAGTGCGCGGCAGATAGGCCCAGAACCCTTCGCCCCGCCGCGCTGTCGCAGGGTCGTTGTCGCTGGCGGCATGGATGTGGTGCACCAGCCGGTGTGCGCTGGTGTGGTGCCCAAACAGGATCGACGCATAGCAGGCCGCCCCCAACCGGAACGCCCATCGATCCGCCCGGTGGATCAACTCATGCGCATTCGAATTCGAAATCTGCCCGAAATAGAGGCCCGCAGCGATGACGATCAGTACCTTGTCCAACGTGGGCAGGTCCGTGCCCATGGCCCAAACCGTCAGGCCCAACAGGCCAAAGTGCGCAACGCCCAACGTTTCGGACAACCGGCGCCCGGTGGTGTTGGACGAGGTCGGGCGCAGCGGCAGTTTATCAAGGAAAAACACCACCACTGTGATCATGAAAACGGCCGCACCGGCCCACACCCCACCCCACAGGCACGCCGCTGCCAGGCACAGGCCGGGCAGACCGCTCGCAACTGCAAAGGGCAACATGGCAGGCATGGTCGCAGAATCACTCCGTTTTTTGCGCACGCACCCTAGCACAGCGCGGCTGTGCAGGCAGTTACCGCAGATTTGCTGCCAAAGCGTGACCGATTGGCGGCGGCATGGTGACGATAGGCGCGTGGATTGTGCTTTGGTGCGTCGCTTTTGGGCTGATGGCGGGCAGGGTGCGCTGGTAAGTTCGCGCCACGACAGGGCAGGAGTGCGTGCAATGGCACTGGATCAATCGACCAAAGGCAAGGGCGTCTGGAAATCAGGCAAGGGCAAGGGCCGTGTGCGTCCCAAGGGCCGCGCGCTCGAAGATCAGGCCTGGGACGAGGTGCGCAGCCTGCTGGGTGACCAGCCCCGCCGCCGCGACTTGCTGATCGAATTCCTGCACCTGATCCAGGACTCCTACGGCCACCTCTCGGCCGCCCATCTGCGCGCGCTCGCCGAAGAGATGCGCCTGTCCATGGCCGAGGTTTACGAGGTCGCCACCTTCTACGCCCATTTCGACGTGGTGAAAGAGGGCGAGACGCCGCCGCCCGCGCTCACGATCCGCGTGTGCGACTCGCTCAGCTGCGAACTGGCGGGCGCGCAACAACTCAAAGCCGCTCTGGAAGACGGCCTGGATCCTGCAAAGGTCCGCGTCCTGCGCGCGCCCTGCATGGGCCGCTGCGACACCGCCCCCACGCTGGAAATTGGCCACAATCACATAGACCACGCCACGGTCGAGAAGGTCGAGGCCGCCATTGCCGCAGACGACACGCACGCCCATGTGCCAGATTATGAAGCACTGGAAAATTACCGTGCATCAGGGGGTTATGATGCGCTTCTGAAGCTTCGCATGAACGGTGACTGGGAGGGCGTTCAGGCCCAAATCAAGGACAGCGGCCTCCGCGGCCTTGGCGGCGCGGGCTTCCCCTCAGGCACCAAATGGGGCTTCGTAAGAGCCAACGAAGGTCCGCGCTATCTCGCCGTGAACGGGGACGAGGGCGAACCCGGCACGTTCAAAGACCGCTACTACCTCGAACGCACCCCGCACATCTTCCTCGAAGGGATGCTGATCGCCGCGTGGGCGGTCGAAGCCGATACCTGCTTTATCTACATGCGCGACGAATACCCCGCCGTGCTCGACATCCTTGCGCGCGAAATCAAAGCACTCGAAGACGCAGGCATCGTGGACCCCGGCTATATCGACCTCCGCCGCGGCGCAGGTGCCTATATCTGCGGCGAAGAATCCGCGATGATCGAAAGCATCGAAGGCAAGCGCGGCCTGCCGCGCCACCGGCCCCCCTACGTGGCGCAGGTCGGCATCTTCAACCAGCCGACACTGGTGCATAACGTCGAAACCCTGCACTGGATCGCGCGCATCTGCCGCGAGGGGCCGCAAGTCCTCAACAGCACCGAGAAAAACGGGCGCACAGGACTGCGCAGCTACTCCGTCTCGGGCCGCGTCGCCAAACCGGGCGTCTACTTGCTGCCTGCAGGCTCCACCATCACCGACATCATCAACGCGGCGGGGGGCATGGCCGAGGGCCATGTATTCAAGGCCTACCAACCGGGCGGTCCGTCCTCGGGCCTCTTGCCCGCCACAATGAACGACGTGCCCCTGGACTTCGACACGCTGCAACCGCATGGCACGTTCATCGGCTCGGCGGCGGTTGTCGTCCTGTCCGATCACGACCGCGCCCGCGACGCCGCGCTCAACATGCTGCGGTTTTTTGAAGATGAAAGCTGCGGCCAATGTACCCCCTGCCGCGTGGGCTGCGAAAAAGCGGTTAAGCTGATGCAGGCCGACACCTGGGACCAACCCCTGCTGACTGAGCTGTGCACCGCCATGACGGATGCCTCAATCTGCGGTCTGGGGCAGGCCGCGCCGAACCCGATCAAGCTGACGATGCAGCATTTTTCGGACGAAATTTGACGTACACCCATCTGCAATCCTGCTTGACTCGTTCGGTCTGACCGACCGACGCCTCTTGAACTCGTCCCTTTTCATGCCCGCGCGCCCGTATTAGGTCAGGGGCAGATCAAGTCTCGGGGCACCATGGCATTTTTCAAGAAACTCAAGGATCGGCTGTTCAAATCCTCGTCCAAAATTGATGAAGGGCTTGAGGCGATTGTCGAAGATGGTGGCGTGGAAGAGGCCGCAGCACCCGATCCCGAAATCATACCCATACCGGACCCGACCCCGACCCCCGCGCCGGTCGAAATGCCTGCCGTGTCCGACCCCATTCCAGATCCCGCACCGCTTGAGGCCCCCGCGATCTCGGACCCGGAGCCGGTGACCGAACCGGTTGATCCGCCCCTTGCGCCGGAACCCGATCCAATCCACGTTCCTGAGCCTGAGCCTGAGCCTGAGCCTGAGCCTGAGCCTGAGCCTGAGCCTGAGCCTGAGCCTGAGCCTGAGCCTGAGCCTGAGCCTGAGCCTGAGCCTGAGCCTGAGCCTATCAATATCCC
>JBCDEK010000068.1:0-18533 GCA_039179785.1 Pseudomonadota bacterium
AGACATCCCCGACTTCAAAGCCGGTGACACCATCCGCGTCGGCTACAAGGTGACCGAAGGCACGCGCACCCGTGTGCAGAACTACGAAGGCGTCTGCATCGCCCGCAACAACGGCTCGGGCATTGCCGGTTCGTTCACCGTTCGCAAGATTTCCTTTGGCGAAGGCGTGGAGCGTGTGTTCCCGCTCTATTCGACCAACATCGACAGCATCACCGTGGTTCGCCGCGGTCGCGTGCGTCGCGCCAAGCTGTACTACCTCCGCACCCGCCGCGGCAAATCGGCCCGGATCGCGGAAGTCACCAACTACAAACCCAAGTCCGAAGGAGCCAAGGCATGAAGGCCGATACGCATCCCGACTACCACATCATCGACGTCAAGATGACGGACGGCACCGTGGTGCAAATGAAATCGACCTGGGGCAAAGAAGGCGACCAGCTATCGCTCGACATCGACCCCTCTGTGCATCCGGCCTGGACAGGTGGCTCGTCCCGCCTGATGGACACCGGTGGCCGTGTGTCGAAGTTCAAGAACAAGTACGCAGGTCTGGGCTTCTAAAGCCGCACACCACGCAACAGAAAAAGCCGCTCCGATTGGGGCGGCTTTTTTCGTTTAAGCTGCTCAAACTTGCTGCGACGTTGAATTCTTCCGATACTGATTAGGTCCAGTCCCAAAGCCAGACCATGCACACCACGCCATTTTTCCTTGTACTTGCACTTGTCACACTGCCCGCTGCGGCGTTTGCGGATGTCAGCACAGCCACCAAACGCGCCAAGGCCAAACAGCTCGATGCAACGGCAACGATCCAATGTGCCCAAGAGGTGGGACAAGTGCTTGGCCCTTGCCCCGCGTCCGTTGCGCATGCTGATGGATCGGCGGCGGTGGTCGTCACCTTTCCCAACGGCTTTGCCCGCACCCTCACCTTTTCGGATGGGGCATTCCTGCGCGGCAACGCCACCATGTCAGGCGTCGGGACCGATACCGAATGGCGGCTGTCAGAGGGCGTTTATCAGATCAGAGTGGATGATCAGCGTTTCGAAATCCCCGAAACGCTGATCTCCGTAGATTAGCCGCCGGGCGTCAGCTTGTAGATGATGCCTTCGTCAATCGAGGTGTAAAGGCTGCCATCAGGCCCCGTCACAACGGACCGAAAGCGTCCCGACTCCATCGGCAAGGTCATCTCGGTCACGTCTTCCACATCGGTAACGTCCGCGTTGAAGTGGATCACGTCCAGCCGCTGACCAATGGGGGTGCCGCCAAAGCCGATGCCCATGATGCCGACCACCATGGCGCCGTTCCATTCGCCCCAGGCGTCGCCCTCAAGGAACGCGGCCGAGGACATACCCTGCGACCAGCCGTTGTTGTTCCACACCGGCGGCATGGCATCGGGATAGGTGTCAAAGTCGGTCATCGGCATATAGGCCGCACGCTCATAACGGTTCATGCCCTCTTCCTGATTGGGGCTGTAGCCGCAGTAGTCATCTGGGCATGCCTCGCGACCGGCCATGTTCGGGCGCGGATCCCACCCGGCATTGCCGCCGTTTTCCAGGATGGTGATCTCGTCCGAATGCCAGGGCCCATGCTCTGCCGTGATGGCCTGTCCCGTTTCCGGGTGGAACGCGATCCCCTGCACATTGCGGTGACCATAGGTGTAGGTGCGCGCATCAAATCCTTCGGGCGGGCTGTTGTCGGGATGCGCATTTCCGTCGGTGTCGACGCGGATCACTTTGGACCCCATCATCGTGGGGCTTTGCGGCACTTCGCCATTGTGTGTGTCGCCCGTGGTCAGCCACAGCGCGCCATCTGCGCTGAACCGCACGCGCCCACCATTGTGCGCACCGGGACCACCAAAGGGGTGATCCGACGCCGCCATTTTATAGGGCACGTCATCGATGATGTCCGTCCGATCCGACACGCTGGTGAAATCGTCGCTGACCGTAAAGCGCATAAGACGGTTGGTGTGCGGGTCTGACATGTTCGAGGTCGAGTAGACATAGATGCGGCGGTTGTTGGCAAAGTCTGGATCAAAGGCGACGCCCATCATCCCCGCCTGCCCTTCACAGAACAGGTCGGCCCCACTGGACGCATAGCCTGCCGTCTCGCCCACACCGTACAGCGCATTTACTGTGCCGTCCGGCATCCGCACCGACAGACCCTTGCACTTTTCGGTAAACAGCATCGTACCGTCATCCAGGAATGCGATGTCCCACGGGTTTTCCAAGCCGTCCAGGATAACCTCGGACGTCAGGCTGGTTGTGTTCTGGCCGCTTTGCGCCAGCGCAGGTGCCGATGAAAGGGCCGTGGCGGCCAGCAGCGATGCAAGCAGCGGCAGCATTGAATGTGTGGAATTGCCGAACATAGTTTCCTCCCTGAAATGGTATTGCAGGCCATCCGGAAGGTGCGTTTTGCGTGTTATGTTCCGGACAGGCCGAGGCCTACACGGTATGGTGGTGCCATACGCCGATCAATGTTCAGGTTTTCAAGTGGCGAGTTTACGCCGGTTCACCATACGGAGCCGCAGGATCAGTCAAAGGCCGTCGCCACGTAAATCGAGATATTGACGATATCCTCGTCCGACAGCTTTTTGGCGTGCGAGATCATGAGGATCGAATTGGGTCCGATCTTTTCTCCGGCGCGGTAGCGGTCCAGCTGCGTTGCGATATAGGCCGGGTCCAGATCGGCAAGCGCCGGATAGCTGGACGCGCCTTGCGCCTTGTTGCCGTGGCACGCCTTGCAGGATTTCTGGAAGATGGATTGCGCCGCCTCGGCATCAATTGCCTGATCAACTGTCAGAGTTTCGAAGCTGCTTGTCGCTAATGCTGTGGTGTCCTCCGCCAATGCGGTCATGCCCCACAGGGCCATCATCCCAGTCAGTACCCAGTTCTTCATCATCGGACCGGCCTCCTCTCCTGCGCGACATCGTTTCAATCTACAGGTGAGGCGCGACAGGTCCAATGGTTCTTGCGTGACGCTGCTATTACCGTTCCAGCGCCGCAGCCTCTTTCGCCAACGCTTCGATGCCGGCCCAGTCGCCTGCAAGAACCTTGTCCTTGGGCGCGACCCAGCTGCCGCCCGCGCACACGACATTGGGCAAGCTCAGGTAGCTGTCTGCATTTCTCATGCTCACCCCACCCGTTGGGCAGAAAGAGATTTGCGGCAAGGGTGCGCCAATGGCTTTCAAAGCAGGCGCGCCGCCCGAGGCTTCGGCGGGAAAGAACTTGAGCATGTCATAGCCGCGCGCGTAAAGGCTCATCGCCTCGGACGCGGTCGCCGCGCCTGGCAACAATGGCAGCTCCTCGGCTTCGCAGGCGGCAATCAGTGCTTCGGTCGCGCCGGGCGATACGCCGAACTGCGCTCCGGCGTCCTTGGCCGCCTTCACGTCGTCAGGCGTGACCAGCGTGCCTGCACCGACCACGCCCCCTTTGACCTTGGACATCGCCGCGATCACGTCGAGGGCCGCGTCCGTGCGCAATGTCACCTCAAGCGCGGGCAGCCCTCCGGCCACAAGCGCTTCGGCCAAGGGCACCGCATGGGCCGCATCATCCACCACGAGCACCGGTACGATCGGCGCCAGATCACAAATTTCACGGGCCCGGACGGCAGCGGCTTTGGCGGTCAGCATTCAAAAGTCTCCAAACACGGTCGCGCCGGTATTGGCGGACCCAACAGTATTGCGGAAGGCATGGAACATATCGCGGCCCACGCCCCAGTGATTGTCCGAAAGATCGGCTGTGGCGTGCGGACGGTCAAGCACACCATCGGTCAACACCTCCAACTGGCCCGAGAGCGCGTCAACGCGGATCACGTCACCGTCCTGAACCTGTGCGATCACCCCGCCATCCAGCGCTTCGGGGCACACATGGATGGCCGAGGGCACCTTGCCAGATGCGCCCGACATGCGGCCATCGGTGACCAGCGCCACTTTTTGTCCGCGCCCCTGCATGATGCCCAGCATGGGCGTCAGGCTGTGCAATTCGGGCATTCCGTTGGCTTTGGGCCCTTGGAACCGAACAACAATGACAAAGCCGCCTTCGGAGAATTCACCGGCTTTGAACGCGGCCTTCACCTGGTCCTGGTCATGGAATACACGCGCTGGCGCTTCGACCACACGATGCTCAGGCGCGACGGCGGACACCTTCATCACGCCAGTGCCGAGGTTGCCCACCAAACGGCTCAGCCCGCCTGTTTCCTGAAACGGATCGGACGCGGGACGCACGATCTTGTCATTCAGGCTGGTGCCCGCGCCTGGCGTCCAGGACAATTCTCCGTCGATCAGCTTGGGTTCCTGGGTATAGTTCTCGAGCCCCTCACCCGCGACGGTCTGAGTGTCGTCGTGCAGCAGACCGGCCCTAAGCAGTTCGCCGATCATAAAGCCAAGACCACCCGCTGCATGAAAGTGGTTCACATCCGCCAGACCGTTTGGATAGACCCGCGCGATCAGCGGCGTGACCTCGGACAGGTCGCAGAAATCTTCCCAATCCAGCACGATGCCACCGGCCCGCGCCATAGCAATCAGGTGGATCAGCAGGTTGGTCGATCCGCCGGTGGCGTTCAGGCCAACAATGCCGTTCACGAACGCCTTTTCATCCAGGATGTTGCACACCGGCGTATAGTTGTTGCCCAGTGCCGACAGCGACAGCGCCCGCTTGGCGCCTTCCACCGTCAGCGCATCGCGCAGGGGTGTGTTCGGGTTCACAAAGGACGAACCGGGCAGGTGCAGGCCCATGAACTCCATCAGCATCTGGTTGGTATTGGCCGTGCCGTAGAAGGTGCAGGTGCCCGGCCCGTGATAGGCCGCCATTTCCGAGGCAAGCAGCTCTTCGCGCGTCGCCTCGCCCGCTGCGAAGCGCTGGCGCACCTTGGCCTTTTCATCGTTGGACAAGCCGGATGTCATCGGACCAGCGGGCAGAAACACTGCAGGCATGTGACCAAAGGACTGCGCCGCTATGATTAGGCCCGGCACGATCTTGTCGCAGACGCCCAAGAAAACGGCGGCGTCGAACACGTTGTGCGACAGCGCGACACCCGTGGCCATCGCAATCACATCGCGGGAAAACAGGCTCAGCTCCATGCCCGCTTCGCCCTGCGTTACGCCATCGCACATAGCAGGCACGCCGCCGGCCACCTGTGCCGTTCCACCGGCCGCACGGATCGCGTCACGGATCAAGGTCGGGTAGGTCTCGAACGGTTGGTGGGCCGACAGCATGTCATTATAGGCCGTCACGATCCCAAGGTTGCCCACGCTCGCCGCGGCGAGGCGATCCTGATCGGGGCCCGCAGCCGCAAAGGCGTGCGCCTGACCGCTGCACGACAGATGTGCGCGCGCAGGTCCTTGGGATTTCGCGGCAGCCATTCGGTCCAGATACCGCCTGCGCGACGGCGCGCTGCGTTCAATCACGCGCTCGGTCACGCGCTCCAAAGTCGGGTGCAAGGGCATGGGGCTCTCCTGTTCCTCGCATGGATCAATCACCATATAGCGCGCGATTTATGATAGCGCTAACAGACAGGCAAGACAAATACACCGCGTCATCCGCGCCACGACGCCGCAGGAAAGTTGAAACATGCGCTTTCAAAGGGCCACAACACAACATATAGTGGCCGAAAAATCGCAAAGCGGATGTGCGGTAAGGGGGCAGTCATGGCGCATATCATCGTTGTCGGCAATGAAAAGGGCGGCGCGGGCAAATCAACGGTGTCGATGCACGTGGCCACAGCTTTGGCGCGCGCGGGAAAAAAGGTCAGCGCGCTTGATCTCGACCTCAGGCAGCGCACATTCGGGCGCTATGTGGAGAACCGCCAAACTTTTTTGAGCGAATCCGACCTTCTGCTGCCCTCCCCGGATGTGCACGAAATGCCCCAGATCGACGCCGCGGCCCTCAAGCCCGGCGAGAATATCTATGACCACCGGCTCAGCGCCGCGGTGGCCACGCTTGAATCCGACAACGACTTCATCCTGATCGACTGCCCCGGCTCGCACACGCGTCTGAGCCAGGTGGCGCATTCTCTGGCCGATACGCTGATCACGCCGCTGAACGACAGCTTTATCGACTTTGACCTGCTCGCGCGCATTGATCCCACGGGCGAGAAAATTCTTGGTCCGTCGGTCTACTCCGAAATGGTCTGGAACGCGCGACAGCTTCGCGCGCAGGCGGGCCTCAAGCCCATCGACTGGATCGTGCTGCGCAACCGCATGGGCGCCCAGCGTATGGTTAACAAGGAAAAGATGGAGCGGGCGATCAAGATGCTGTCGCAGCGCATCGGCTTCCGCATCGCGCCCGGTTTTTCCGAACGGGTGATCTTCCGCGAACTGTTTCCACGCGGGCTGACCCTGCTCGATCTCAAAGACATCGGCGTCAAGCAACTCAACATTTCCAATGTCGCGGCACGGCAGGAATTGCGCGAGCTGTTCAAGGCGCTGAACCTTCCAGATTTCGAGGTCGACTTTTAACGGAACGCCTCTCGCCATGGCTCCACTTTAACAGGACCCACCATGCCAGAGATTTCATCAGAGCCGTTTATCCAAATCGTCCGCTTCAAGATCGCAAAGGGCGGGGCCGAGCCGTTGATGCACGCCATTTTTGACCACCTCGATGCGTGGATACGCGACTGCGACGGGTTCGTGTCGTCGAACTTCCATGTCTCGGACAATGGTCAGCACGTGATCAACTACGCTCAATGGCGCGACAAAACGGCGTTTGATGGTTTCCTGCACCACCCACGCCAGCCTGAATTGCGCGAGGCCATCGCCGATCAGGCGCCGGAGCGGGCAGAGGCGGACAGCTTCACGCTTGTCCTTTCTGTTACGACCTGAGCGCAAGACGCGCCAGCAAATCGCGCAGGGTTGCCGCGTCTTTGGCAGACATGCCTTCGGTCAAGGCCGCGTCATAATCGGCGGCGATCGCTTTCAGATCCCGATACACTTTCTCACCTGCCGTAGTGAGCTTGAGATGCTCGATCCGCCGGTCCTGAACGGCGCGGCTGCGTGTCAGATATCTGCGCTCGGCCAGGCGCTGCACCGCCCGGCTGATCTTGGTCTTGTGCATCTGTGCACGTGAGCCAATCTCGCTCGCGGTCATTTCGCCGTAGATGCCAAGATGAAACAGCACGCGCCATTCATTGCGCAGCATTCCATACTTGTCCTTATAGACCTTCTGGAACTCCAGGCTCGACGCCTCGGCCGCCTGATTGAGCAGGTAAGGCAGGAACTGCTGCACGTCGAAATCTGCTGAACCCGTCATCGCCATCCGCTTGTTAGTTACAAAAACAACTATTACATCTGTGACCAATTCCGCAAGCGAGATTGCCATGAACCGTCAAACCGCCCCGCACGCGATGATCCAGGCCCCGTCAGGTGCGGGCATCACCGAAGGGTACATGCCCGGTTTTGGCAACGACTTTGAAACCGAAGCGCTGCCAGGCGCGCTCCCCGAAGGCATGAACAGCCCTCAAAAGTGTAACTACGGGCTTTATGGCGAACAGCTTTCCGGCACAGCCTTTACCGATGTACGGCCCGAACGAACGTGGTGCTATCGCATTCGCCCATCGGTCAAGCACTCCGGCCGGTACAAGCGTATTGATCTGCCCTATTGGAAGTCGGCACCGCACATACCTCAGGACGTCACCAGCCTCGGCCAGTATCGCTGGGACCCGGTGCCGCATACGGATACAGCGCTGACCTGGCTCACCGGCATGCGCACCATGACGACCGCGGGCGATGTGAACACCCAGGTCGGTATGGCCAGCCACATCTATCTGGTGACAGCGTCGATGCAGGACGCCTATTTCTACTCTGCCGACAGTGAACTGCTCGTGGTCCCGCAGGAGGGGCACCTGCGGTTCTGCACCGAGCTTGGGATCATCGACATCGCGCCGCAGGAGATCGCCATCCTGCCCCGTGGCCTCGTCTACCGGGTCGAGGTGCTGGACGGGCCGTGCCGCGGTTTCGTGTGCGAAAATTACGGGGCAAAGTTCGAGATGCCGGGCCGGGGTCCCATCGGTGCCAATTGCATGGCGAACCCGCGCGACTTCAAGGCCCCTGTAGCCGCCTTCGAAGACCGAGAGGCCCCCTCGACCCTCACCATCAAATGGTGCGGGCAGTTTCATGAGACGGATATCGGTCACTCTCCACTCGATGTCGTGGCCTGGCACGGCAACTACGCGCCGTTGAAATACGATTTGACAACCTATTGCCCGGTGGGCGCGATCCTGTTCGACCATCCCGACCCGTCAATATTCACGGTGCTGACCGCGCCGTCGGGCCAACCCGGCGTCGCCAATATCGATTTCGTCCTGTTCCGCGAACGCTGGATGGTGGCCGAAGATACGTTCCGCCCCCCCTGGTATCACAAGAACATCATGTCGGAGCTGATGGGCAATATATACGGCCAATACGACGCAAAACCAAAAGGCTTCGTGCCCGGCGGCATGTCGCTGCACAATATGATGCTGCCCCACGGACCGGACAGACATGCCTTCGAAGGGGCCAGCAACGCGCAGCTTGAACCGCACAAGCTCGACAACACCATGTCGTTCATGTTCGAAACCAGGTTTCCCCAGCACCTCACCACATTCGCCGCGCAAGAGGCCCCGTTGCAAGACGACTACATTGACTGCTGGGCCGATCTGGAGAAGAAATTCGACGGCACACCGGGGAAGAAGTAACCATGTCCGCGGCGCAACAAAGGCGCGCCTTATTCCCCACGCGAGGTGCGCAGTCAACGCGCACCCTCACCAGAAAGACATCAATGCCCCTGAACCCGTCCTGGGTGGACAGCGCCAATAGCGCCGACACTGACTTCCCGCTCAACAACCTGCCTTACGGTGTCTTCTCGACCGAAATGTTGGATGCGCGCTGTGGTGTGGCCATCGGTGACATGATCCTGGATATGGCACGCGCGGAGGCACAGGGGATTATTGACCTGACCGATGCGCCGCTGTTCGAACTGCCCTTCTGGAACGAGGTGATGGAGGAAGGCCCCGCCGTCTGGACGGCCCTGCGCAATCGCCTCACCGATCTGCTGTCCAAGGGATCGAAGGATCAGGCCCTGGTCGCCCCACTGCTTGTGCCCATGGCAGACGCCACAATGCACATGCCTTTCGTAGTCTCGGAATTCACCGACTTCTACGCAGGCCGCCATCACGCCACCAATGTGGGCACCATGTTCCGCGGCGCTGAAAACGCGCTGCCGCCCAACTGGCTGCACATCCCCATCGGCTACAACGGGCGCGCGTCTTCTGTTGTCGTCTCGGGCACCGACATCCGCCGTCCGTGGGGACAGCTGAAATCACCCGAACACGACACACCTGCCTTCCTGCCATCGCGTCGCTTCGATATGGAGTTGGAGATGGGCGCCATCGTCGGCATGTCCTCAGATGGTCCGCTCAGCGTGGACGCGGCTGACGGCGCGATCTTTGGCTACGTGCTGCTCAACGACTGGTCGGCCCGTGACATTCAGGCCTGGGAGTATCAACCCCTCGGGCCCTTTCAGGCCAAGGCCACCGCCACATCAGTAAGCCCCTGGATCGTGACCAAGGCAGCCCTTGAACCGTTCCGCACCTCCACGCCCCCGCGCGCGGTCGCACTAATGGATCACCTCAAGGACACGGGCCCGATGCTTTATGACATCGACCTGAGCGTGTCACTGGCCCCCGAGGGCAAGGCATCCACCACCATCACAAGAACCAACTACCGCGAGATGTACTACTCTGCCGCCCAACAGCTGGCCCATCACAGCACGTCGGGCTGCCCAATGAACGCAGGCGATCTTCTGGGATCCGGCACGATCTCCGGCCCGACCAAGCCCGAACGTGGTAGCCTGCTGGAACTGAGTTGGGGTGGGAAGGAACCGCTGACCCTCGACACCGGCGACACGCGCACCTTCCTCGAAGACGGCGACACGCTCACGCTTGCTGGACATGCGCAAGGCGATGGGTATCGCATCGGGTTTGGCATCTGCACCGGAACGCTGCGCCCGGCGCTGGAAGACCCGTACACCCGCTGATCCTTCTTCATCTTGCCAAATAAACTCCGGGGGTCTGGGGGCTGGCCCCCAGTCCAACAGGGTTTATAACCACAGACATGTCACACAAGCACGGCCCCACCCGCAGCGATCTGATGTTCCGCTTCTGGTTTTCGCTGGCGGGGCTTGCCCTGCTGATCGGCGCGCTCCTCTTCCGTGGCATCCCGCAAGGCCCCGCAGGATGGGAGGCGATTGGCCTTGCGACGCTTTTCTTTGGCGGCACATTCGCCTGGACATTGTGGAAACTGATCCGGCGCGATCACAACTAAGGGGCCGCCGCCCACACCTCAACCTCAACCGTGAACTCGGGCCGGGTAAAGCCCGACACGATCATCAAGGTCGAACTCGGCAGCACCTCGCGCTCCGCGACAAAAGCATCCCGCGCCGCCATGTAGTCGGCCATATGCGCCCGGTCGGTGACATAGGCGCTGACATGGCACACATCCCGGACGCCCATGCCCGCCTCGCCCAGAATGGCGGTGATGTTGGCAAAGCAGATATCTGCCTGCGCGCGTGTCCCCGCGGGGACAGTCCCGTCCTTCGCCACGCCCAACTGCCCCGACGTGCGCACCATGCGCCAACTGGCGGGCAGCTCGACACCATGAGAATAGCGGGCAAATGGCGGGGCAATCGACGGCGGGGTCAAAGATTTCATACCGCCATTCTGGCGCGCTCCGTTGCGATTTAGAACCCCCGACAATCACTTGGAACGGCTTTCCGCCCTTGGGATTGACCGATATGCGTCCGGTGAAAAAACCCAACGGGCGTCGGCACCTCGATTGCGACCTTTTATTGCTTTGACATAGGACCGTGCCTGGCGTCGCGCACAAAGATTGCCTTCCCAATCCGAGACGATCATCGGCTACTCTGTCATTTGTCGCCAAGATCGAAACAACGGGCCCGAAATTTCAATCAAAGCGCGCACACTTTGCCATAATTTTGCTTCTTGTTCTTGGTACTGATAGACAAGATCGACAGCCAAGTTGCGAGAGTATTATGAAATTTATGTTAAAAATGGCTGCGGTCACGTTCAGCATATTCGCCCTTCCGGCGCATGCTGTGACGGTCGAAAACGGAAGCTTCGAAGACATTGGGGACGGCACGCTGAACGGGCGCGGCTGGAACCATTTCTCGGACGTGCCCGGGTGGACCGGTGATCCCAATGTCGAAATTCAATCAAACTCGACCCTCGGCAGCATAGACACACCTTTTGGCACCCGCTACGTCGAACTCGACACGAACCAGGACGCCGGTATCTTTCAGGACATCTCGCTGTCCGCAGGCAGCTACATGCTGAGCTTCTGGTACAGCCCCCGCGTGAATGCGTCGCCAACGACCACCAACAACATGTCGTTTTCGGTTGGATTGGGTGGGCTGACGCTTTTGGATGGCACGGTCAACGGTGCCCCGAACACCGCCTTCCCTCATGGGGTGTTCACCGAAGTCACAGGCCAGTTTTCGGTCGCTCAAGACGCGACAGTGCGCCTGGCGTTCAACGCCACCGGTGGATCGTTCTCCTCGGGATGCGGCAATTGCGGCGCGCTGATTGACAACGTTCAGCTCAGCGCGGTGCCCTTGCCAGCCAGTGGCATGTTGCTGATTGCGGGCTTTGGTGGGCTCTTCGCGATGCGCAGGACATCGGCCCGCGCCAAAGCTGCCTAGGCCTGCGCATAGAAGCTGCACCAACAGCGTACTCTGACCTGACCAGATTACAAACGCCGATAGGTTTCCTCCTTCGGCGTTTGGCTTTCTTGGGTCTGCAACGTGCGTAAGCGGCGCACGGTTCAATTTCCGGAAAAACGGCGGTTTCCGCCCACGAGGCGACGGAGAACGACAAAACGCGTCACTTGCGATGTCGTAATTGTTGCATCGCGACCCTGGATCATGGGGTTGACGCCATGCGCCCGATCGTTTGAACTCCGGGCGTCTCCCGCCACGGGATGGCGAAATAATCGCAGGGAAACTGCAACACCGAAAGGTCGGGCACTCACCCCGGCCGCACAAGGGCGCAAGCACATGTTTGCGACGCCAACAGAGAGGAAGAACATGACATTTCTAACACGCACCGGTAAGCCGATGCCGCAGGTGATCGTGGACTCGGCCGCCAAGGTCGGTGATGACCCGATCAACCGCCGCGAGTTTCTGGCCACGGCCAGCAGCTTTGGTGCCACTGCCGCAGTTGCCTATGGGATGCTCGGCATGACAGCCCCCGCCGCCCAGGCCGCCGCGCACAAGGAGGGTGGCGTGCTGCGCTATCAGACCGAAGTGCGCGCGCTCAAGGATCCGCGTACCTATGACTGGTCGCAGATCGCCAACTTCTCGCGGGGCTGGCTGGAGTATCTGGTCACCTACGAAAACGACGGCACATTCCAGCCCTCGCTGCTGGAAAGCTGGGAAATCAACGACGACGCAACTCAGTACACTCTCAACGTGCGCAAGGGCGTCAAGTGGAACAACGGCGAAGATTTCACCGCCGAAGACGTGGCGCGCAACATCGCAGGCTGGTGCGAAAAGGACCTCGAAGGCAACTCGATGGCCGGTCGTTTCAACACGCTGATCAATCCCGACACCAACAAGGCCCTCGACGGCGCGATCGAGGTTGTGGACAGCCACACCGTCCGGCTGAACCTGCCTGCGTCCGACATCTCGCTGATTGCGGGTATGGCCGATTACCCAGCGGCGATCGTGCACAGTTCCTACACAGCCGACACCGCGCTCAGCAATCCCGTTGGTACGGGCCCGTACCTGCCTGAATCGCTCGAAGTGGGCGTCAAAGGCGTGCTGGTCAAGAACACCGACCACACATGGTGGGGCACCGAGGTCAATGGCGGGCCCTACATGGACCGCATCGAATATATCGACTACGGCACCGACCCCGCCGCCTGGATGGCCGCATCGGAAGCCGATGAAGTCGATATGAACTACTCGGTCGACGGTGATTTCGTCGAACTGATCTCGACCATTGACGGCATGGTGCAGAACGATATCGTGACTGCCGCAACCATCGTGGTCCGGCCGAACCAGCTGGCCGAGGTTGATGGCAAACGCATCTACGAAGACGAGCGTGTGCGCCGCGCCATCACCATGGCAGTCGACAACAACATCCTGCTCGAACTGGGCATCGGGGGCCGGGGCGAAGTAGCCGAAAACCACCACGTCGCACCGTTCCACCCCGAATATGCCGAACTGCCTCCGATGGAAGTGGACCCCGCAGGTGCCAAGGCCCTGATGGACGAAGCCGGCATGGGCGACTTCGAGCACGAGCTGATCTCGATCGACGATGGGTACCGCAAGGACACCACCGACGCGGTTGCCGCACAGCTGCGCGACGCCGGGATCAACGTCAAGCGCACGGTTCTGCCCGGCTCGACCTTCTGGAACGACTGGGCCAAGGATCCGTTCAGCTCGACCAACTGGAACCACCGTCCTCTGGGTGTCCAGATTTGGGCGCTGGCCTATCGCTCGGGCGAGGCGTGGAACGAGTTTGGCTGGTCCAACGCGGAATTCGATGAGAACCTGAAAAAGGCGCTGGCCACGGCAGATGTGGATGAACGCCGCAAGCTGATGGAAATCGGTCAGAAGATGATTCAGGACGCCGGTGTGACGATCCAGCCGTACTGGCGGTCGCTGACCAACCACACCAAGGAAGGGCTGGTGGGTGCTGGTCACCACATCACCTACGAATTCCGCCCGGCACAAGTCGCCTGGACCTGAGCCAACACCAAAGACGAACAAGAAGGGGCCACCATCGTGTGGCCCTTTTTCCTGAGCGAACGAAGATGAGGTATCGCCGCACGGCACAGGCGACTGCGCGCCTTCGGCCTAGCTCGGCATCATCCGCTTAGCGGGGTTAAATCACCGCCAGACGGTCCGCCGGAAAATGCAGCAGCGCGGCTGCTGCTTCTGGCGCAGCACGCAGATCGTCCCGCACCATCTGATGCAACCGTTCCACCAGTGCGGCCCCGACCAGCTCTGTTCGCGCGACCTTCCCGAACCAGGCTTCTTCGACAATCAAATCCTCGATCAACGGATCAATCACCGCACCGCCCCCGCCGGGATAACGGTAATACCCCCAGCCGAACCGCTTGCCCAGCCGCCCTTCTGCCACCATCCGCGACAGCACCGGCGTGACCTCGTCCCCGCAGCGCGCCCCAAGAACAGCGTCCAGGCCCACCAGGTCTTGCGCCTCGCACGGGCCCAGACGATAACCCCACGCCACCAGCGACTCATCCAGGTCCCACGGGGTTGTGTGGCGATAGAGCAGCCGTTCACACGCCCGCCAAAACGCATCCTGCACAGGCGCAATCGGCCGCGTCACGGGCCAAGCCCTTCCAAAAAGCGATGTTTGGCTATGATAGCCAACAACTCGTTCAGCGATGTCGGCACGGGCTTTGACGCGGTATCGACCTGCGCCAGGGCGCGCTCATAGGCAGGTGCGCGCGTGCTAAGCAGCATCTTCAACTGCTCCATGGCCGACGGGTTGCCCGCCATGGGGCGTAGATCGCCCTGTGCCCGCACCCGCGCCATATGCTCGCCCGGACTGGTGCGCACCCAAATGGTGTGAAACCGCTCCAACACTATGTCATAGGCCGCCGCATCACCGACTATGCCCCCCGCCACAGCGAGGATCAGCTTGTCATGCCGCTCCACCACCCGCGCCACGGCCTCGGCCTCTAGTGCGCGATACCCATCCTGCCCATAGAGCGCCATCACCTCGGCCAGCGGCATACCCGCCTCCGCCTCGATCTCGTCGTTCAACTCGACAAACGGCACCTTCAACTTCTCAGCCGCCATACGGCCCAGCGTTGACTTGCCAGCCCCCCGCAATCCCACCAGACAGATGCGCTGCGCCCGCAGCGCCATCGGATTTTGGGGGGCCAGGATCGCGCGCACGCGTCCTTGCACCGCTGCCGGAGCGGCCTGATACAGACGCGCTACGCGTGCCACGTCCCCATCAAGCGGCGGCGCCTCTGACAACAGATCCTCGATCCGCACATTCAGCGCGGTCGCCACGCGATCCAGCAGGATGACCGAGATGTTGCCCTCACCCGCTTCCAACTGCGCAAGGTATCGTGGCGATACACCCGAGCGTTCGGACAACGCGCGCCGCGGCATGCCAAGGTCTTCGCGCGCGGCGCGGACGCGGGTGGCAAGGCGTGCAATCATCGGGATTGCGCCGTCGGGGATGGGTTTCGGTGAAGTCATGCGCACATTGTCTGGTCTTATCAATCTGTTGTAGAGCGCCAGGCAGGGGGATCAACGGATCAATTGTCGCGGATATGCGGTGCGAGCACCGCCCTCAATTCAGGCGGGGCAGACCGGCTTTTGAACTGATCCGCGATGATGAACACGCAGGTAAACGTCCCTTCGAAGCACAGCACCCCATCCTGCCGCCCATCGACACGAAAGGTCACCGATTTATCGCCCAACCGGCGCGGCCACACCTCGCAGATCAAACGATGGCGCGGGGTCACCGGTGACCGAAAGTCCATGCTCATATGAACAAACGGGGTCCCGATATTGCGATCCAGTTCAAGCTGGTACCAGCCGTCCCCGCCCAGATGCGCCTCCCACCAGGCGTTTATGGCGTCCAGAGCAAACCATGGCAGGCGGGCGGTATAGGCGATCTTGGCCGGGTCACAATCGCCCCAGGTGACCCGGATCTCGTGTTGGAACCGATCGCTCAAGCAGCCTGATCCGCGTCCATCAGCCCCATGATGCCCTGCACCCAAGGCAAGGCGATATCTTCGGGCATATCGAACCCGGACGCATCATGGATACCCCGCTCGCCTACCTGTGTCGCCCCTTGGGCTTTCATCATCTCGGCCAACTTCATCGACCCATGGGCAAAGGTTTCGGCAAAGACCATGTCGCCTAGCCCAAAGATCGCAAAACGGATGCCGTTCAGGTCCGGCTTTCCTTGCGTCAACGCCTCTTCAAACGGCAGCGCGGTAGAGGGCAGGTCACCATTCCCATAGGTCGATGTCACGATGATATAGAACACGTCCTTTTCCATCGCGGCGGGGTCCACATCGGCGAGGCTCTGGATGTCACACTCGAACCCATCGCCCAGTTCCGCCTCTATGTCCTCGCACAACATCTCAGAATTGCCCGTTTCGGACCCGTAGTAGATACCAACTTTCATTCCCGTCTCCCTAATGCACGCGGCCCGCTTTGGCGCGGCGACACATCTCGTCCTGTTCGTCCCGCGTCAGCATCATATAGAGCGCGAGGCACATTCCGGTACATCCATCGCATTCCAATGCACAAAACGGACGCTTGGGCGAGGTGTCGGTCAGGGCTGTTCGTTCAATCTGCATAGCCGCCTCCATCACGCCATATGCAGTTTCACGTATTCGAAATCACCCGGCTTGTTGTCGATCCCGACCTTGGGCGGGGCGATCCACGATGCGTATTTTCCGGGCTCATAGCATGGCTTCATCAGGGATTGGATGAATGCGCCGTCCTCTTTTGTGGGCAGCCATTCGGTCTGCCGGGCGTTCCATTCATCCTGGCTGATGAACGCCCCATTCGGCGTGATCGGCTGGTTTGCAAAAACCCCAATCTTACGGTGGAAGCCCTCGTGCGGCAGCTTCAACTCGAACTCGATCCCGGTGCGCGAAATCTGCTTGTTCCAACGGCGCAAACCGCCGGACGCATCCCGCACGTAATCGTCGCGCAGACGCATATTGATCGCGGTCAGAGCCGGTACATCCTGCGTCACGATCTTGCCATCCACGATGCTCGCCACAGCATAGGTGTCGCCGGTCAACTTGTGATCATCGTCAATCCGCTGCTCCATATACCGGCCCTTGATGCCCGCGTTGAACGCATTGGCGGCATTGGTCGACACCTCCTGCCCAAACAGGTCAAGGCTCAACGTATAGTGCAGGTTCAACTTTTTCTGGATTGTGGGCAGGTCGATGACCCCCAGATCCCGGATCTTGTCGATGTCATAGGGATCATCAATGCCATGCTCCTGCATCGCGGCTAGCGTTGCCTGAATGGTCCGCGTCACGCCCGTCTCACCCACAAACATGTGGTGCGCTTCCTCGGTCAGCATGAAGCGGCAGGTACGCGACAGCGGGTCAAAGCCCGACTGCGCAAGGCTTTCGAGCTGCATTTTCCCGTCGCGGTCGGTGAAGTAGGTGAACATGAAGAAGGACAGCCAATCCGGTGTTTCCTCATTGAAGGCCCCCAGCATCCGCGGCGCATCCTCATTGCCCGAGGACCGGACGAGCATGTCGTCCGCCTCCTCGCGCCCATCCTTTCCGAAGTATTTCTGCAGCAAATACACCATCGCCCATAGGTGCCGCCCTTCCTCGACATTCACCTGAAAAAGGTTGCGCATGTCGTACAGGCTGGGTGCGGTCAGACCCAGAAAGCGCTGCTGCTCGACAGACCCCGGCTCCGTATCGCCCTGAATGACAATCAATCGCTTGAGCATATTGCGATACTCGCCCGGCACCTCCTGCCACGCAGGTTCACCATAATGCTCGCCCATCGGAATACGCCGGTCCTCGACCGCAGGGGCCAGCAGCACACCCCACCTATATTCCGGCATCTTCACATAGTCGAACTTGGCCCAGCCCTTGGGGTCCACACTCACCGCGGTGCGCAGATAGACCATGGACTCCTGAAAATTCTGCGGGATCAGGTCATTCCACCAGTTAATGTATCCGGGATGCCATTTCTCCAGCGCTTTCAGCACTTTGCGGTCCTGGCTCAGCCCCACATTGTTGGGGATTTGGGTGTCATAGCTGACGTTCATCACAGTCATGTCTTCGTCTCCTCCTGTTGCCGGAATTTTTCAAAAATTCCGGGCCGGTTTCTTTGTAAGAAACCGGCTCCATCTCAAACCGGGTCACACCCGCTCCATGTTGAAATCACCACGCACACCGGTCCCATACCGCTGCAACGCGCCATCCTCTCCAACCGCATTGGGCCGGTTGAAAATCCAGTTCTGCCAAGCAGTCAGACGCCCAAAAATCCGCGTCTCCATCGTCTCGGGCCCCGCGAACCGCAGGTTCGCCTCCATCCCCGTCATCGCATCGGGACTGAACGATGCCCGCTCCTCAAGGAAAATACGGATCTCATCTTCCCAATCGATGTCATCCAGAACTTCGGTAACCAATCCGGCCTCATCAGCGCCCTCAGCCTCCAAGGCCTCACCAATCTGATCGCGCAGGCCTTCTGCCGCATCGGTCCCGTAAAACCGGGTCTCCAATCGCGTCAGATCATTGCCCATCGGGTAGGCCCCAAAGTTCCCGTCACTCAGCTTGATGGTGGCAAGGGGCCGATTGTCCCCCTCGAACTCATCCTCCATCATGTAGGACCGATCGACGGCCCACAGCAGCTCGGCCAAGACACCGGCAAAGCAACTCCCATGCTCGACCAGAGCCACCAGCGAGCGCGAGGTCACATCCACCCGCTTCAACACCCGCTTCCAGTAGTGGCGGATTTCGTTGCACAGCCAGTGATCCGGATTGTCCAAAATCAACGCCTCATGCGCCAAAA
>JBCDEK010000003.1:0-89786 GCA_039179785.1 Pseudomonadota bacterium
ATCATTTCGGGCGGCGAGAATATCTCCTCCGTCGAGGTCGAGGGCGTGCTGATGGCGCACCCGGATGTGAACTTGGCAGCGGTGGTGGCCAAACCCGACGAGAAGTGGGGTGAGGTGCCCTGTGCCTTTGTCGAGTTGAAGCCGGGCGCGTCGCCGTCGGAGGCGGATTTGATTGCGTTTTCGCGTGAGACTTTGGCGGGATTTAAGGCGCCGAAACGGGTCGTGTTTCAGGAGTTGCCCAAGACCTCGACGGGCAAGATCCAGAAGTTCGAGTTGCGGAAAACCGCTGCTGATTTGTGAAGTCTCGGAACGGGGCGTGACCCGGCTGCGTTGATCCGGTGAGACGGACATACGCAAAGGAGAGGTGCCATGAACTGGGACACGATCAAAGGCAATTGGAAACAGATGACAGGCTCCATCAAGGAAAAATGGGGCGAGTTGACCGACGATGACTTGCAGGAAGCCGAGGGCGACCGCGAGCAGTTGGTGGGCAAGATTCAGGAACGCTATGGTGTCGCCAAGGACGAGGCGGAGAGCCAGATTGACGCCTTTATTGCCGAGAATAAATCGAAGTTTTGACGTGAAATGCCTGTCCCCGTGGGGTTTGTCCCCGCGGGGACAAGCTGTTCGGGGCGGTCATCCGATCTTAGCCCATTTGTGATTTGGATGCCGTTTCAACGGCTTGACCCATAGGGCGCTCTGTTCATCAAATTTTTGCCAAAAATTAACATGCTGGTGGCCGAGAGGCCGCCGGGTGCAATTCTGCCGTTTTGGCCCTTGGTGGCTTTGTCCCGCACGCCCATGTAGAGGGGACGTGTAAGGGGACGACACATGAGCCTTGATGATCTGCCCAAACCCGCAGGCTACAGCATTGATGTGGAGCCGCTGACGCATCCGGTGCGCATTTGGCATAACGATGTCCTGCTGGTCGAGACGTCGCGGGCGCGGGCGATGTATGAAACGCGGCTGCCCACGGCGATTTATGTCCCACGCGAGGACATTCTTGTACCGCTGGGGCCGAAAACGGCGTTGCAGACCTTTTGCCCGTTCAAGGGTACGGCGAGCTATCACGATGTGATGCTGGATGATCAGACCATCGGGAATGGCGTGTGGAGTTACGTGTCGGCCCTGCCCGAGAGCAAGGGGATACAAGGCTATGTCGGGTTCATGCCCAATGCCGCGACACGCATTGATCTGGGCGAGAACCAATTGCAGAGCGGGCGCGATGGCAACATCACCGGGCCGCTGGTCGATTGGCTGATGCGCGAGGCGGGGCTGATCCCGGACCCCGAGGCGTTCACCCGTGCCGTTGCGCAGAAGATGCGGGAGAACGGGATTGCGGTGTCGCGCTTTGCCGTGCTGATCTGGTCGCTGCATCCTATGATTGCTGGCCGGAACTACATCTGGCACGCGGCCACGGACGAGATGCGGGTGTTCACCCCATCCTATGACATTCACCAGTTTCCGGGCTTTGTGAACAGCCCGCTGCAACATGTGTCGCAGGGTCTGGGCGGGGTCCGGCAGCGGTTGGCTGACACGGACGAGGCGTCGCGCTTTCCCATCATGGACGATCTGCGGGCCGAGGGGGCCACGGACTACGTGGCGATGCCCCTGCCCTTTTCCGATGGGCGGACAAATGTGCTGACGCTGACCAGCGATCATCCCGATGGGTTCACGACCGAGAACCTGGGGCTGGTCTTCGAATGTGCGACGGTCATCAGCCGGTATTACGAGGTGTTTTCGCAGCGCGAGAATGCGCAGGCTTTGCTTGAGACCTATGTGGGCAAGCGGTCGGGCGCGCGGGTGCTGGGCGGTGAGATCAGGCGGGGCGACGGGGACGAGATTGATGCCGCCATCATGTTCTGTGATTTGCGTGGGTCCACGCGGTTGGAGCAGGAACTACCGCGCGACGAGTACATTGCGCTGCTGAATGCGTTTCTGGAGATCACATCGACCATCGTGGATGGGCGCGGGGGCGAGGTCTTGAAGTTTATCGGGGACGCTGTGCTGGCGGTGTTCCCGGCGGGTGAAGATGCGGCGGCGGCCTGTGCGGCGGCGTTGGATGCGGCGCGGGCGGTGGTGGATCAGGTCGCGGGTGATGATGTGACGGCGCAGACTTCGGTGTCGATTGGCATTGATTTTGGGCGCGTGACCTATGGCAACATCGGGTCAAGCACGCGGTTGGATTTCACGGTCATTGGGTTGGCCGCGAATGTGGCCGCGCGGCTGTGCGATGCGGGCAAGGCGAAGGGCCAGGCGATCATGGTGACGGACGAAGTTGCTGCGGGTCAGGCAGGGTTGACTGACCTGGGGCCGGTGGAGTTGCGTGGATTAAGCGCGCCGGTGCATGTGTTTGGGGATGAGGCATGAGGCGGAGGTGTCCTCCGCCAAAAATCCGATGGTCATCCAACACTTTCGCCTCATTCATAGCACCCGCCTGACAGGCACTGTCAGGCCGCGCCGTCCCGCCCCCGTCAAACCAAAGGTTTGCTTCCAGCAACACGGGCGGCGCGATTGCACCACCCCGCGGGACGACGCGTGAACTTCTGTTTCGACGAATTGGGACGGCTACCCTTTCGCATACCCGATGGTCTGCAGCGCTTCCTTGATCTCGTCCAGGATGGCCGGGTCGTCTATGGTGGCTGGCATCTTGTACGCTTCGCTATCCGCGATTTTTACAACCGTGCCGCGCAGGATTTTGCCTGAGCGGGTCTTGGGCAGGCGGTCCACCACAACGGCCTGTTTGAACGCCGCCACCGGGCCGATCTGGTCGCGGACGCGTTTGACGCATTCGCCTACGATCTCCTCGTGCGGGCGGTTCACGCCGGTGGTGAGGCACAGGAGGCCCACGGGGGATTGCCCCTTAAGCTGGTCCGTGACGCCGACCACTGCGCATTCGGCCACGTCCGGGTGACCTGCGAGGACTTCTTCCATCGCACCGGTGGACAGGCGGTGGCCTGCGACGTTGATGACGTCGTCGGTGCGGGCCATGATGTAGAGGTAGCCGTCGTCGTCCATCATGCCTGCGTCGCCGGTCTCGTAATAGCCGGGGAAGGTGTGGAGGTAGGATTTGATGAACCGGTCCTCGGCGTTCCAGAGCGTGGGCAGCGTGCCGGGCGGCAAGGGCAGTTTGATGGCGATGGCGCCCAGTTCGCCCGCTGCCACGGGGTGGCCTGCGTCGTCGAGGATTTGCACGTCGTAGCCGGGCATGGCGACGGTGGGGGAGCCGATTTTGACCGGGAGCGCTTCGAGCCCTGCGGGGTTGCCCGCGATGGTGTAGCCGGTTTCGGTCTGCCACCAATGGTCATAGACCGGCACGCCCAGCATGTTTTGGGCCCACTCGATAGTGTCAGGGTCGGCCCGTTCGCCAGCAAGGTAGAGCGCGCGCAGACCCGAGAGGTCGTATTTGGCGCGGTATGCGCCTTTGGGGTCTTCGCGCTTGACCGCCCGGATGGCTGTGGGCGCGGTGAAGAAAGATTTGACGTCGTGTTCTTCGATCACACGCCAGAAGGTGCCTGCGTCGGGGGTGCCGATGGGTTTGCCCTCGAACACGACGGTGGTGTTGCCCGCGATCAGGGGCGCGTAGCAGATGTAGCTGTGGCCGACGACCCAGCCGACGTCTGAGGCGGCCCAGAACACTTCGCCCGGTTCCATCTGGTAGATGTTCTTCATGGTCCAGTTGAGGGCCACGAGGTGCCCGGCGGTGGGCCGCACGACGCCCTTGGGCGCGCCAGTGGTGCCGGAGGTGTAGAGGATGTAGACCGGGTGGTCGCCGGGCACGGGGATGCAGGGGGCCGGGTCGACGCCATCTTGGGCGGCGTGCCAGTCCACATCGCGGGGGCCGACTTCGCAAGGTGACTGTTCGCGTTGGAGGATCAGGCAGAAGTCAGGCGTGTGGTCAGCCAGGTCGATGGCGCCGTCGAGGAGCGGTTTGTATTCGACGGTGCGGCCCGGTTCGAGACCGCAAGAGGCGGCGATGATGGCTTTGGGCGTGCAATCGTCGATGCGGACGGCGAGTTCGTTGGCGGCAAAGCCGCCGAACACAACCGAGTGGATCGCCCCCAGCCGCGCGCAGGCGAGCATGGCCACCAGCGCTTCGGGCACCATGGGCATGTAGATGATGACCCGGTCGCCCATTGCCACACCGCGGGCGGCAAGTGCGCCTGCGAGCGAGGCGACTTGTGTTTGCAATTCGGCGTAGGAGGTTTTGGATTTGGTGCCTGTGATCGGGCTGTCGTAGATTATGGCCGTCTGGTCACCGCGCCCTGCCGCGACATGGCGGTCGACGGCGTTCCAGCAGGTGTTCACGCGGGCGTCGGCAAACCAGTCATAGAGGTGTTCGCCCCGTTGGCTGAGCGCCTTGGTCGGGGCCGTGTCCCAGTCGATGGCCTGAGCTGCCTGCATCCACCAGCCTTCCGGGTCGGCTTTCCAGCTGTCAAATTCCGCGCGGTAGCCCATGGCCTGTCCTCCCTCGTGTCGTGCGACACAGGGGTACGCGGGGAACGCCACCGGGGGCAAGGGCCGTGAGCGCCAACTGTGGCAGTTTGTCAGTCGTTGCTGTCGAGCCGTTCGTTCGCGATGGCGGCAGCGCAATCTGCATCGTCGGTGGCCGAGCAACTGACCGGCGTGGTTCCGTCATAGACCACGCGTTTGGTAAAGCTGGACCCGCCGGTGGAATATTCACGGATTTCGGCGCGGTAGGTGTCGCCGCGGTAGCTGAAGGTGGTGTCCTGGGTCGCCACGACCTCGGTGCAGGCCGCAAGCGTGAGGGGGAGAAGAAGGAACAAAGACACTCTCATCTGGGGCTCCTTGGGGCAGGTCAAAGACCGCGGTCGCGGTTGTAGATGTCAATGAGCGCGCGTTCGCAATCGGCGCGGTCGCCGGGGATGCAGCTGACCCGCTCGGCGCCGACATAGATGGTCATGCGCTCATATGTGCTGCCATCGGGGCGCTGGAACTGGCGCGTCGTGGTGTCAAACGTTTCGCCACGGGCGCTGAAGGTGCCGGGCGTTTCGCTCATGGTGTCAACGCAGCCCGTCAACAGGCCAATGCAACCGAAAAAGACGATGTGTTTCATGCAGCGTGCCCGATCCCTGTCTGATCTTCATTTGGGGCCAACGCATCAAACCACCCCCGGGATCCTTCTCTGGTTCAAAAAAATCCCGGGGGAGTCGCCAAGGGCGACGGGGGCTGGCCCCCTTTTTGTCGCGTACATCAGGCGCCGCGGTCGCTGCTGCTTTTGGTGGCTTCGATGATCGCCAATGCGCAATCCGCATTGTCGGTGGCCGAACAGCTGACCCGCTGGGCGCCCACACGGATGGTGCGGCGCTGGAATGTCCGGCTGCCGCTGGTGATCTCTTGGGTCGTGGTTTGGTAGGTCTTGCCGCCGAAGGTAAAGGTGCTCTGGTTCACGGTGGTTGTGTCACCGCAGGCGCTTAGGGCCAGGATGCTGAAGCCAAGACATGTGCGTCTCTTTGGGTCTCCATCACGATATCACGATATGGAGCCTACCAGTTGCAGCGCCGTGCCGCTGAGGCAAAGAACACGGTATCACCTTCAGGTGAGAGGCGCGTGCCTAGCCGTATTGTGTCACCGGCGTGCCCGCAACGGCGGACATGTTGAGCAGCCCGCGCGCCGTGATCGAGGGCGACACGATATGGGCGCGGTTGCCCATGCCCATGAGGATCGGACCCACTTCGAGCCCGCCGCCCTTCATCTTGAGAATGTTGCGTACGCCCGAGGCCGCGTCGGCATGGGCAAAGACCAGCACGTTGGCCGCGCCTTCCATGCGGCTGCCGGGGAAGAGACGCCCGCGCAGGTCGGGATCAAGCGCTGTGTCGATGTTCATCTCGCCCTCGTAGCAGAAGTCATGGCCCTGGGTGTCGAGGATTTGCATGGCCGCCCGCAGGCGCTGACCCGAGCCGTAGTCCTGATTGCCAAACTGGGATTGCGAGCAGAGCGCGATATTGGGCGTGATGCCGAAGCGGCGCACGTGCCGCGCCGCGCCGATCACGATTTCGGCCAGTTCATCCGCACCGGGCGCGGTGTGCACATGGGTATCCGCCACAAAGAGCGGGCCCTCTTCGAGGATCATCATGCTGAGCGCACCCACGGGGTGCAGCCCATCGCGGCCCAGCACCTGGGTGATGTAATTGAGATGCCAGCGGAATTCACCGAAGGTGCCGCAGATCAGGCTATCGGCCTCGTCCCGTTGGACCATGACAGCCCCGATGGCCGTGGTGTTGGTCCGCATGATGGCGCGGGCAAGATCCGGCGTGACGCCGCTGCGGCACATGAGTTCGTGATAGGTGCCCCAGTAGTCGCGGTAGCGCGGGTCGTTTTCGGGGTTCACAAGGTCCACGGTGTCCCCCAGCTTGATGGTGAGACCCGCGCGCGCGATGCGCGCCTCGATCACCTCCGGCCGCCCGATCAGGATGGGGCGTTCGGTGGTTTCCTCGACCATGGCCTGGGCCGCGCGCAGGACGCGTTCGTCTTCGCCCTCGGCAAAGACGATGCGGCGGGCCTTGGCCCGGGCGGCTTCGAAGACGGGGCGCATGAGGAGCGCGGATTTGAACACCGAGCCGTCGAGTTTGGTCTTGTAGGCGTCGAGGTCATCGATGGGCCGCGTGGCGACGCCGGTGTCCATGGCGGCCTTGGCGACGGCGGAACTGACGATGCCCACGAGGCGGGGATCGAAGGGTTTGGGGATCAGGTATTCGGGGCCGAAATTCAGTTGCTCGCCCTGGTAGGCGGCTGCCGCTTCGGCGCTGGTGGTGGCGCGCGCGAGGGCCGCGATGCCGTCGATGCAGGCCAGTTCCATCTCGTCGTTGATGGTGGTGGCTCCCACATCGAGCGCGCCGCGGAAGATGAACGGGAAGCACAGGACGTTGTTGACCTGATTGGGGAAATCGCTGCGCCCTGTGGCGATGATTGCGTCGGGGGCGACGCTGCGGGCGTCGTCGGGCAGGATTTCGGGGGTTGGATTGGCGAGGGCGAAGATGATCGGTTGTTTCGCCATGCGCTCGACATGTTCGGGCTTGAGCACGCCGGGCCCGGAGAGGCCGAGAAACAGGTCGGCGCCGTCGATCACGTCGTCGAGTGTGCGCTTGTCGGTCTTTTGAGCATAGGCGGCCTTGGCCGGGTTCATGTCCTCGGTCCGGCCCTCGTAGACGAGGCCGTGGATGTCGCAGAGCCAGACATTTTCGCGTTTGACGCCCATTTTCAGGAGCATGTTGAGGCAAGCGATGCCCGCGGCGCCGCCGCCGGTGCTGACGATTTTGATGTCTTCGAAGCGTTTGCCCGCGACGTGCAGGGCGTTTTTGGCGGCTGCCCCCACGACGATGGCGGTGCCATGCTGGTCGTCGTGGAAGACGGGGATGTTCATGCGTTCGCGGCAGAGCTTTTCCACGACAAAGCAGTCGGGGGCCTTGATGTCTTCGAGATTGATGGCCCCGAAGGTAGGTTCGAGCGCGCAGACGATGTCGGCGAGTTTTTCGGGATCGCTTTCGTTCACCTCGATGTCGAAACAGTCGATGGAGGCGAATTTCTTGAAGAGCACAGCCTTGCCTTCCATCACCGGCTTGGAGGCGAGCGCGCCGATATTGCCGAGGCCCAGGACAGCCGAGCCGTTGGAAACCACGGCGACGAGATTACCGCGGGCGGTGTAGCGGGCGGCGTTGGCGGGGTCGTCCTTGATTTCGATACAGGCTTCGGCCACGCCGGGGGAATAAGCACGCGCCAGGTCGCGGCCGTTGGCCATGGGTTTGGTGGCGCGGATTTCGAGTTTACCGGGTTTGGGGAAGGCGTGATAGTCGAGTGCGGCCTGACGCAGGCTGGGTTGGTCGGACATATTCAAGTGTTCCTGTCAAAAGCGTTTCACCCCCGACACAGTGTGGCCGGAATTCTGGTCTTTCGGAACGCGTTGCTGTCATTGTCATGGCAAACCAACGCGGCGCTCGCTAATACAGCCGAAAAAAAGGGGCAAAGGGGACAAGCCATGAAAGATGCACTATCCGTTGAAGGAGGCCATGTTTCAAGCCATTCGCAGTTAGCGACGATCTTACTTGCGTTCACAATAGGGTGCATAAGCTTCGTGTTGTTCGACGCGCTTTGGTTGGCTCAGGGTGCGAGCTTGACGCGCGAGGGTGGCGGAATAGAAATCTATACTGTCGTTCTTTACGCGATTGCCATGCATGTCTTTTTCACGGTGACGCCGCGGGAGCATTGGGCGCGGCTTTATCAGGTGCCCACCATTTTGATGCTCTTTGCCGCGCGCGAGCTTGACTTTGATAAAGCCTTTACGCTGCATGGGATACTTTCCACGAAGTTCTACGTAAGCGAAGCGTCCCTCACCTCGCGCATTATTGGTGGTCTGGTCGTATTGGGCATTCTTTGGGTAGCGGGTCGTTTGGTGATGCGCGGCATCAAACAACTGCGTGCTGGTGTACGTGAGGGTAAGCGCTGGCCCTGGATGGTCCTTGCAGCGTTTTTCATCACCGTTTTTGTCAAGTCAATCGACGGGCTTGCGCGCAAACTTGAGCCGTACGGCGTAACGCTTTACGACAGTGCCATCCAGTCGGGCCTCTTCATCGAAGAAGGGGGCGAATCCCTTTTGCCGCTTCTGGCCATCCTTGCCATCATCGACCGTTGGAGTGGCGCGCGCGCATGACTGAGACGCGCGCTGAAGTCCGTCTGCCTACCGCCGACTTACGGGAAGACATCCCCTTTTTTACATCGGTGTTGGGGATGCGGATGGACATGATCTATCCTGCAGATGACCCTTCGGTCGCCGTGTTTTCCGGTCATGGGCTGCGGGTGCGGATTGAGGCCGGAGCGGTTGAGCCACCGGGGACGCTCAGAATACTGACCGACGATCCGGACGGGTTTGCCGGGGGGCAGCGCGTGTTGACCGCACCGAATGGCACGCGGGTTGAGATCGTCGAATTGAACCCGCCACTGGTCACGCCCGAAACGGTGCATTCCTTTGTCGTGCGGCGGCTGGCGGATCAGGCGCCGTGGATCATCGGGCGCGCGGGGATGCATTACCGCGACCTGATCCCTGACCGTTTGGGCGGGTCGATCATTGCCAGTCACATCCGCATCCCCGATGGCGGGCCGGTACCTGACATGGTGCATTACCATACAGTCGGGTTTCAGTTGATCTTTTGCTACAGGGGCTGGGTTGATCTGGTCTATGAGGATCAGGGGGAGCCGTTTCGGCTGCATGCGGGCTGCTGTGTGATCCAGCCGCCTGAGATTCGGCACCGGGTGCTGTTTGCCAGCGACAATATCGAAGTGATCGAGATCGGCGTGCCTGCCGAGCATATCACGACGATTGACCATGAGATGGCGTTGCCGAACGGACCCGCCGACCCTGAGCGGAGATTTCAGGGGCAGCGGTTTGTGCACCACAAGGTTGAGGATGCGGTCTGGGCCCCATTTCGGCTGACGGGGTTCGAGGCGCGCGATACCGGTATTGCTGATGGCACCAACGGCGTGGCGGGCGTGCAGGTTGCACGGAAGGGCGTGGGCACGCCAGACTGGGCCACGCATGACGGCGATATCCTGTTCACCTTTGTGATGACGGGTACGATGACCCTGGAAGGTGAGGGGCGTGATCCCTTTGCGCTGGAGCCGGGCGATGCGTTTGTCATCCCGCCGGGGATGCGGACGCGGTATTCGGACGTGTCTGACGATATCGAACTGCTTGAAGTCTCGCTGCCCGGCGTGTTTGCGACGCAGCGCGGTTAGCCCATGTCTTCGAGTAGCGCGATGCGCTCCTGCGCCTGTGCTTCGGTCAGGGAGGTGTCGAATTCTTCACCCTTTTCGGCGCAGAGTTCGCGCAATCTGGCGGCTGTCTTTTCGGTGATGTCCTCGTCTTTCGCCTCGCTCAGTTTCGGATTGATTTCGGGGGCTGCGACGCACATCGAGGATTGATTGGTCGAGGTCATTTCGGCTCTCCTTTATCCAGTGGTCAAACTGGAAACGCTTGGCTAGGGTCTGGGTTCCGAGACGAGGGTGGCTATGGACGATTTGAAAGCGGCGGCGCTGAAGGTGCGGGAGAATGCGCACGCGCCTTATTCGAATTTCAAGGTGGGTGCTGCGCTGCGCACGGCAGATGGCGACGTGTTTGTGGGCTGCAATGTGGAAAATGTGGCCTATCCTGAAGGGACCTGTGCCGAGGCCGGGGCGATTGCTGCGATGGTTGCGGCGGGTCAGGGAGCGATCACCGAGGCCTATGTTGTGGCGGGCAGCCCGCTGCCTGTGACCCCCTGCGGCGGGTGCCGTCAGAAGCTGGCCGAATTTGGCGCTGGCGACGTCAAGGTGACCATGGCGACCACTGGCGGCGTGGAACAGGTCATGACGCTGGCCGAGTTATTGCCCGGTGCGTTTGGTGCGGCGCACATGGACGGCGACGCATGAGTGACGCGCGTGCGATCATTGCCAAGCTGCGCCAGCGGCAGACGCCGACGCGCGATGAGTTGGCCTGGTTTGCCCAAGGGTTGGCGGATGGGGCGGTGACGGATGCGCAGGCCGGAGCCTTTGCCATGGCGGTGTGCCTGAACGGTCTGGGCGATGTGGGGCGCGTGGCGCTGACCATGGCGATGCGCGACAGTGGGCAAGTGCTGGATTGGGATCTGGGTGGTCCGGTTCTGGACAAGCATTCGACAGGGGGTGTGGGCGATTGCGTGAGCCTTGTGCTCGCCCCTGCCCTTGCCGCCTGCGGGGCATTTGTGCCGATGATTTCTGGCCGGGGCCTGGGTCATACCGGCGGAACGTTGGACAAGCTGGATGCCATTCCGGGGGTAGCGACGCAATTGAGCGAACGGCGGTTGCGCGATGTGATGGGAAAGGCAGGTTGTGCCATCGTGGGGGCGACGGCCGAGGTCGCACCAGCCGATAAGCGGCTTTATGCGGTGCGGGATGTGACGGCGACGGTCGAGAGCATGGACCTGATCACGGCGTCGATCCTGTCGAAAAAGCTGGCGGCGGGGCTGGACGGGCTGGTGTTGGACGTCAAGGTCGGCTCAGGCGCGTTCATGAAAGAGCGGGATGATGCAACGGCATTGGCGGAGGCGCTGGTCAAGACGGCCAATGCCGCCGGATGCAAGACCACAGCACTGATCACGGACATGTCGCAGCCGCTGGCCCCGTCACTGGGCAATGCACTGGAAGTGGCCGAGGTGATGCGGGTGTTGACTGGAAAAGCGCAAGGCCCGCTTGTTGAGATTTGCGCCGCGTTGGGCGGTGTGCTGCTGGCGAATGCGGGTCTGGCCAAGGATGTGCAGGCTGGGGCAGATGCGATAGTTGCCGCCATCGCCGATGGGCACGCGGCAGAGCGGTTCAGCGCCATGATCGCCGCGATGGGCGGGCCGGTGCAGTTTGTCGAGAACTGGGCGCGGTTTTTGCCCGAGGCCACGGTGATCCGGGAGATCACTGCGCGGGGTCCGGGCGTGGTGACGGCCATTGACGGTGAGGCGCTGGGGCTGGCGGTTGTCGATCTGGGGGGCGGTCGCAAGGTGGAAAGCGATGTCATCAACCCAGGCGTGGGACTGTCGGATGTGGTGCGTCTGGGCACAGAGGTGGCCAAGGGGCAGCCGTTATGTGTGGTGCATGCGGCGCGTCCGGCGGATGCGGACCGGGCTGAGGCGGCTGTACGTACGGCCATTCAGCTGGGGCACACCGCCCCGGCCCTGCCTGATTTGATCGTGGACCGGATCGGCTGATGGCGCGGGCGTTTCTGATTGTCATGGATTCCGTGGGGATTGGCGGGGCCCCGGATGCGGGTGCCTATTTCAACGGGGATGTGCCCGATACCGGGGCCAATACTCTGGGTCATATCGCGCGTGCTTGTGCTGATGGTGGTGCAGAAGAGGGGCGCAGTGGGCCGCTGGCTGTGCCGCATCTGGAGGCGCTGGGGCTGTTTGATGCGATGGCGCTGGCCAATGGCGGATCACACGCGCCGGGCCAATGGGGCGTCGCGACCGAGGTGTCGCGGGGCAAGGACACGCCCTCGGGCCATTGGGAATTGGCAGGCGTGCCGGTGCCGTGGGACTGGCACTATTTTCCCGACGCCGACCCGGCCTTTCCTGCGGAGGTGGTTGAGGCGGTGTGTCGGGCCGCGGGTGTGGACGGCATACTGGGCAATTGCCATGCGTCCGGCACGGCCATCATCGCGCAGCACGGGGCCGACCATGTGCGGACGGGTCAGCCGATTTGCTATACGTCGGCAGACAGCGTGTTTCAGATTGCGGCGCATGAGGTGCATTTCGGTTTGGGGCGGCTGCTCGCGCTCTGCGAAGCCATAGCGCCCATGTTGCATGAGATGCGCGTCGGGCGTGTGATCGCGCGGCCTTTTGTGGGTGAAGACGGGGCATTTGAGCGCACGGTGAACCGGCGCGATTATGCGATCACCCCGCCCGCGCCGATCTTATCGAATTGGGTGCAGGATGCGGAGCGGCGGGTCTATGGTGTGGGTAAGGTGGGTGATATCTTTTCCATGCAGGGGTTTGACGAGGTGCGCAAAGGGGCGGATGTGGACCTGATGGGGCATCTGTCGGACCTGGTCGATCAGGCCGAAGAGGGCAGCCTGACCTTTGCCAATTTCGTCGAGTTTGACAGCCTTTATGGCCATCGGCGGGACGTGTCGGGTTACGCGCGGCATCTGGAGTGGTTTGACACGGAGATTGGGCGTTTGTTGCCGCGTTTGCGGAAGGGCGACCTATTGGTGCTGACCGCTGATCATGGCAACGATCCGACCTGGGTGGGCACGGATCATACCCGCGAGCGGGTGCCGGTCCTTGTGCACGGGGGCGATGGCGCGCCGCTGGGACTGATTGGATTTCAGGACGTGGCGCGTCTGGTGGCGCGGCATTTAGGCGTATTGCCACAATGAGCGCCTGACGGCGCACATGATGTGTTTGCGCTGGCGCGCGTTGGGGCGCTGCCCCAAACCCCGTCGTATTTTCAGTCAGAAGAAACGGGGATTGTTCCCGGGCGCGGCGCGTTGCAGAAGTGGGGGGCATTTGAAGGAGCTGCGCCATGTCTGATCATTTGACCGTCGTTGACCATCCGCTGGTACAGCACAAGCTGACCATCATGCGCGACAAGGACACGCCGACAGCGGTGTTCCGGCAGCTGTTGCGGGAGATTTCGCAGCTTCTGGCCTATGAGGTGACGCGCGGGTTGCCGATGACCACCAAGCGGATCGAGACACCCATGCAGGCGATGGATGCGCCGACGCTGGACGGCAAGAAGCTGGCGCTGATTTCGATATTGCGGGCGGGCAATGGCCTGCTGGATGGGGTGCTGGAGTTGATCCCGTCGGCGCGTGTGGGGTTTGTGGGGCTTTACCGGGATGAGGAGACGCTGCAGCCGGTGGAGTATTATTTCAAGGTGCCCGAAGCGCTGGAGGACCGGTTGGTGATTGCGGTGGATCCGATGCTGGCGACGGGGAATTCGTCGGCGGCGGCGATCGACAAATTGAAAGAGGCGGGTGCCACGAATATCCGGTTTTTATGCCTGCTGGCCGCGCCAGAGGGCATCGCCCGGATGAAGGACGCGCATCCTGATGTGCCGATTGTGACGGCGGCGGTGGACCGGCAATTGAACGACATTGGATATATCGTTCCGGGCCTGGGCGATGCGGGAGATCGGATGTTTGGGACCAAATAGCGCGGTTCGTCGCTTTACTCGGGTTAACGGTTGAGTCATCGTGCCCCCAATATCTTGCGGGGGATATGATGCGACTCACCAGAATTATAAGTTTTGCGGCATGCGCGCTGGTGCTGACCGTCGGGATGGGCCTGGCCCAGTCGCTGCGTGATGCGCAGGGACCGGCAGAGGTGCCGCCGTCGTCTTTCAAAGGCACCCAATATGTGGACAGCCGGGGGTGCGTGTTTATCCGCGCGGGCATCGACGGCAATGTCACCTGGGTGCCCCGCGTCACGCGCAGCAGAGAGCTGATTTGCGGGCAGACACCCACCCTTTCAGCCGGCGCTGTAGCAACGACGCAGCCAGTGCCGGAGGTCGCGCCTGCGCCACCGGCCCCGCGCCAGCCCAGGGTGGCGGAGGCGCCAGCGGCCAACCCGCCGGTCGTGCGCAGGGCCCCCGCAGCCGTGGCGCGCCCTGTGGTTCCCGCAGCGGCGCCGCTGCCTGCGCCGGTCGAGACCAATGACAGTGCCACCGCGCAGTCCACATCGGATATTGCCGGACCAACCACGCGGGTGGTGCCGCGACACGTATTTGAACAGCGGTCATTGAAACGGCCGTCGCGCGTGCCGGAAGGGTATGTGCCTGTCTGGGACGATGACCGGTTGAACCCGCGCCGGGCCGAGCAGAACCTGAACGGCATTGCCCAGACCCGGCTGGTCTGGACCCGGACGGTGCCCCGCAGGCTGATAGACCGCAGCACCGGGCGCGATATGACGGCACGCGTGCCGCTGGTCTTTCCCTATACCGACATCGACACCCAGAATCGCGAGCTGGGACGGGTCACGCTGATCCGGCAGGATGGGCAGACGGTCAAGCGGGTGCAGCGCAAGACGCGGGCCAAGGCGCGTGCGCCGGTTGTGTCGACCCGGTCGGCGCCAAAAGCTGTGACACCCAAAGCTGCGCCCGCCGGGCAATATGTGCAGGTCGGTACATTTGCTGTGCCCGACAATGCACAGGCCGCGGCCCAGCGCATTCTGCGCGCCGGGCTGCCCGCGCGGATCGGCAAGATGCGCCGGGGCGGAAAATCCTATCAGGTCGTACTGGCTGGACCGTTCGCGTCATCCGCGGCGCTGTCGAAAGGATTGCAGCAAAGCCGTGCCGCCGGTTTTGGTGATGCGTTTGTGCGCAAGTAGGGCGCGGGCGCAGTTCCTTTGGCTTCGTGAGATCGTTGGCCGCAACCAGTTACAAACTTCTGGTGTTTCGCTTGCCTGCAGCTCGTATCGAACAATGATTGTTTGAGGCGCTTAGCCGGTCAGCACCTGACAGGTGTCGGTGATTTCGCTGAGGGGTGACCCGGGCGTGGATTGGTTTTGGTGTCTAAGCCCCCTGACGCGCGGGCCGTTACAACGCGGCGACGGAGTTGTGATTCCGACCAGGCCTCAGCCTTCGCAGATGGCCTGAAGCTGCAACCAATCGCGGTCAGACATGATCGGGGTCGCGGCCTGGCCCGCCATCGGGTCGGCCTCGATCAAAGGTAAGGTGGCTTCGCCAGAGATATCTCTCGCGCGCGCGTAGGGCGTGCTGCGCAGCTGCGCCGCCGCGAAGGCGGTCAGCAATGCGTCCGGCGCCATCGCGGTGGCGGGTGTGGCAAGCTGCGCTTCGGTGAAGGCTTCGAGCGCCTTGGGCGGCAAACGGCCGGTGGTCAGGAGTGTGCCGGTGGCCCGCGGCCCTGCGTGTTCCAGCAGTTTGCGCAGGGGATGTGTCTGGTCGCTGCGCACCTGCTCGGCCAGGATGAAGCCCGCGGCGACATCGGGTTCTTCGTAGTCTTCGACCAATGCGCGGTTCAGCACGACCGTGCCGCCGGGCAGCGACAACGCCTCGCGCACGCCGCCGGGCAATACCACGACGCGGGCCGCCCCCGTGCGTCCGGCCAGCGCGATCAGCCCAGGCCGGGCATCGATGCTGGTACAGGGCTGACCCGAAACGCGTTCGATGCGGGCGAGCAGTGCGGCGCCAATCTCGGCCTCTTTGACCCGAGGCACCACACGCATGGCATGATCCACCAACGCGCCAGGCAGCCAGAAAATGGCAAGCGCGGCCACGGCGGATGCGGATGCAGCAGCACCGAGCCACCGCAGACGGCCCGGTTTGGGGCGCGACCGTGCAACCGCGCGGCGCAGCGTGTCGATGGCATCAATCATCGCCGCTTCATCGGGGCCCAGTTCGAGCACCTCGTCAGGGTCGCCGTCGGGGTGGTAGGCCGCCCCGCCCTGTTCGGCAGCGGATGGCGCGCGTTCAACCGCGGCCAGCGACCAATGTGTGATGGCGCGATCGTTGAGGTCCGAGATCATCAGCGTCGCATCGCCCACCGACACGATCACCTCGCGCCGCTGCGCTTCGGCAGAAGCGCGCCACAGACCCGTCGCTTCGAGCCGGTCGTATTTGCTGAGTGCTGTCATACCTGTACTGCGGCGGGCGTTTGGTAAGCCTCTGAATTGCCTTTCGATGATAGCAGAGCGGCCGGGCCGCGCCAAGCAATCACAAAACGACCACCCGCAAAACCGTGATTTGACCGGGCCCGCCGCTGCGTGTCAGCCTGACGCTACGGAATTTAAGGAAAGGCTGCAGCATGCGATCACTCATTTTGGGAGCGCTGGCCGCGATGGCCCTGCCCATGGCCGGGCACGCCGCGGACGGGTCGCGCATACAGGTGACGGGCGAAATCATCGACACATGGTGCTATTTCTCAGGTGTGATGGGCAGCCCGGATGCCGTGGTCGGGTCGGCGCACCATACCTGCGCGCTTTGGTGCAGTGCGGGCGGTATCCCCGTTGGCCTGCTGGCCGAAGACGGGACCGTCTACATGGTTCTGAAGGTCGGGGAGGACGACCAGCTTGCCGGTGGTGACGGCATTCTGAAGCTTGCAGCGCACACGGTCGAGGCCGATGGCATGCTGTATGAACGGGACGGGTTGAACTACATCGTCGTGAACAGCGTTCTGTCCGACCTGGATATCACCAACAAGAACCATGACGATTACGGCAATGTGCCCCCGTTTTCGATCCCGAAATCAGCCCGTCCGGGAGGTGAATGATCATGTTGAAGACATTGACAGCCGTACTCGCCCTGGTGGCAGCGCCGCTTGCTGCTCAGGATTTTTCCGAGGGGTCCGAGGCGCGCAGTTGGAACCTGTATGCCGAGGTGCCCGCAACCTTTGAGGCAACCGTGGTCGATCTGATTTGTGAGTTCACGGGCGATTGCCCGTCAGATTGTGGCGCGGGCAAGCGACAGCTTGGGCTGATCCGCACCGCCGATGACGTGCTGATCCTGCCGATGAAGAACAGCCAGCCCGCCTTTACCGGCGCCGCGGTCGAATTGCAGCCGTTCTGCAATCAGACCATCACGGTGGACGGTCTGATGATCGATGACCCGGAGCTGGGTGCCAACAACGTCTATCTGGTGCAAACCATCGTGCCACCGGGCGGCGGCGACAAGATCAAGGGCAACAAGTGGACCAAGAACTGGGCCGCAGAGCATCCCGAAGCCAAGGGCAAGGGCCCGTGGTTCCGCCGTGATCCGAGCGTGCAGGCGATCATTGAGGAAGAAGGCTATCTCGGGTTGGGCCTTGAGTTGGACAAGACCTGGATTGCGGAGAATTTCTGAGGTGAGGCGCGCCGCATTGACCGCGTTGACGCTTGTGGCGGGGATGCCCGCCACAGCCCAGAGCCCATTTCCTGTCGACATCGGCGGGCCTTATGAACTGCTGGACCAGTTCGGTGAGGTGCGCACCCAGGCCGACCCCGATGGCAGGCATCAGCTGCTGTTCTTTGGGTATGCCAACTGCCTGAACATCTGTTCCGCCGCCCTGCCCCTGATGGCCCAGGTGGTCGATGCGCTGGCCGAAGATGGGATCGAGGTGACGCCGGTGATGATCACTGTCGCCCCGGATCAGGATCAGGTGGATACGATGGGCGCGCCACTGGCCGAGATCCACGAGGGATTTGTGGGCCTGACGGGCGACGACAGCGCGCTTCAGATGGCCTATGATGCGTTCAAGGTTGAGGTGGAACCGCTGTTTCAGGACCCCGAATACGGCTGGATCTATTCGCACGGCAGCTTTGTGCACCTGTTGGATGCGAACGGGGATTTGCTGACCTTGATGCCGCCCATTCTGGATGTGCCGCAAGCCACCAAGATCGCACGGAGCTATATCACCCCGCAGGGCTGATCAGTTGAACTGTTCCGAAATCAGCCGCTCTTCGAGCCCGTGGCCGGGATCAAAGAGGATGCGGTGAACGATGGAGGGCTCAGACTGCACTTCGACCGCGGTTACATTGCGGAACGAGCGCGAGTCCGCCTCGGCCATCACGGGGCGCTTTTCAACTTCGAGCACGTCAAATCGGACCTTGGCCATTTTGGGCAAGAGTGCGCCGCGCCAGCGCCGTGGACGGAAGGCCGCGACTGCGGTAAGGGCAAGCACGTCCGAGCCGATGGGCAACACCGGGCCGTGGGCCGAGTAATTGTAGGCGGTTGAGCCTGCGGGCGTGGACACCAGAGCCCCGTCGCAGACAAGTTCGTCCATGCGCAGGCGTCCGTCCACGGTGATCCGCAGCTTGGCCGCTTGCGGACCTGCGCGCAGTAGCGACACCTCATTGATCGCCAGATCGGTGTGGGTTTCACCGTCGCTGTTCCAGGCGGTCATCGACAGCGGGTTCAGTTCTGCCTCTTCTGCGGCTTCAAGCCGATCCATCAGATCGGTTTCGCTGTATTCATTCATCAAAAATCCGATGGTGCCACGGTTCATGCCGTAAACGGGCACGCCCATCCGTTCGGTCCTGTGCAGGGTCTGCAGCATGAACCCGTCCCCCCCCAGCGCCACCACCACATCCGCGCGGTCGGGCTTGGTATCGCCATAGCGCCCGATCAGCGCGGCCCGCGCGGTCTGCGCGACGGCTGCGCGGCTGGCCGCAAAGGCGATCTTCAATGACATTTCAGTTTCCTATGGCGTGCGTTCTGCGCCGAAAGAACCATATCTTTTCGTCCCTTACCAGCGTTCCGGCCGCTTTGTCGCTAGCGGTACCTTTTTGGTCGGGATACATCCTTTGCTCAAGCGCGCGGTTTCCGATAGGAAACACTCAACCCAATCGACTCAGTCCACGCAAGGAGAGTTTCCATGAATGCCCCCCATCGCAGTGACGGCTTTTTCACGCAGAGCCTGGCCGACCGTGACCCCGAGCTGTTTGGCTCGATCCGGGATGAGCTGGGCCGCCAGCGGGATGAGATCGAACTGATCGCATCCGAAAACATCGTGTCGGCCGCCGTGCTGGAAGCACAGGGCAGCGTGATGACCAACAAATATGCCGAAGGCTATCCGGGCCGTCGGTATTATGGCGGTTGCCAATATGTGGATGTGGCCGAAAACCTGGCGATTGAGCGCGCTTGCAAGCTGTTTGACTGCGGCTTTGCCAATGTGCAGCCGAACTCGGGCTCTCAGGCCAACCAGGGGGTATTTCAGGCGCTGTTGCAACCTGGCGACACGATCCTTGGTATGTCGCTGGATGCTGGGGGGCACCTGACCCACGGCGCGCGTCCGAACCAGTCGGGCAAGTGGTTCAACGCCGTGCAATATGGCGTGCGCCGCGACACGCTGGACATCGACTATGACCAGATCGAAGCGCTGGCGCTTGAGCACAAGCCGCAGATGATCATTGCCGGTGGCTCGGCCATCCCGCGCGTGATCGACTTTGCCCGCATCCGCGAGATTGCGGACAAGGTAGGCGCCTATGTGTTGGCGGATGTGGCCCACTTTGCCGGGCTGATCGCGGCGGGCGAATACCCCTCGCCCTTCCCGCATGTGCATGTGGCCACCACGACAACGCACAAGACCCTGCGCGGCCCGCGCGGCGGCATGATCCTGACCAATGATGAGGCGCTGGCCAAGAAGTTCAACTCGGCCATTTTTCCGGGCATTCAGGGTGGCCCGCTGATGCATGTGATCGCCGCCAAGGCTGTGGCCTTTGGCGAGGCTCTGGACCCGTCCTTCAAGCTGTACCAGCAGCAGGTGATCAAGAACGCACAGGCGCTGGCGGATCAGTTGCACAAGGGTGGGCTAGATACGGTGACCCATGGCACCGACACCCATGTAATGCTGGTAGATTTGCGTCCCAAGGGCGTGAAAGGCAATGCGACCGAAAAGGCACTGGGCCGCGCGCATATCACCTGCAACAAGAACGGTGTGCCTTTCGACGACGAAAAGCCGACGATCACCAGCGGCATTCGCCTGGGATCGCCTGCAGGAACAACACGTGGGTTTGGCGAGGCAGAGTTCCGTCAGATCGGTGACTGGATCATCGAAGTGGTCGACGGGCTGGCGGCAAATGGCGAAGACGGGAATGACAGTGTCGAGACGAAGGTCAAGGCCGAAGTGGCCGAGCTGTGCGCACGCTTCCCGCTTTACCCGCATCTGTGACGGGCGTCCGGGGATCTCAGAATACGCTGTGATCCCCACGCTCGACAACGGCGTCGCCACTGAGGACCGCGGCATAATAGTCAAACAGCCTGTCCGATCCCGTGGACAGGGTGGCCGCGCGATCATAGCGCCCGGTATGCGGGTTCAAAACCAGCATCGATTCGGTCGCGTAGTAGAGGCCGATCCGCGCGAACTCGGCCTTGGCCGACAGGGTGGGCACCAGGCGGGCGGCGGCCCCAAGCCCACTGGCGATGCCGCGCATCAGACCAACCGGCACATGCTTGAACTTGGGACGGGTGCCCAGCAGCGAGAAGAGGTGCGCGCCCTGTTCCAGCGGGGTGATGGCAGGCCCTGGCCCTCCGACAGGCAGAATGCGGTTGTGCAGGTCAGGCGCGTCGATGCAGGACACCAGATAGGCGCCAAGATCTGCGTCGCTGATGGGTGTGCAGGCCGTCCTTTTTCCATCGCCAAACAGCAGATAGGGCTTGCCCTGCTGCACCCGCGCGATCTGTCCCGAGAGTGATTTGAAGTAGGCCGTGGGGCGCACGATTGAGTAGGACAGGCCAGAGGCGATCAGCGCCTGTTCTGCTGCGTGTTTGGCGTGCTGGAACGCAAGCACCGGCTTTTGCACGCAGATGGCGGACAGCAAGATGAAGTGGCCGGTACCGGCGGCTTGCGCGGCTTCGATGACATTGACGGTGGCCCGGTGATCTATGGCCCACGCGTCCCGTGGGGCGCCCGTGCGCGAGGCCAGACAGCAGATCACCGCGTCGTATGACACGCCGCCAAAGGCGCGTTTTGACAGAGCAGCAGCATCGGTGACATCCACGTGCACGACATCTGCGCCTGGCACGTCGGTTTGCGCGCCGGGCCGCAGACCACATGTAGCTGCGTATCCTTGCCGGACCAGCGTCGCGGTTGTCGCCCGGCCAATGGTCCCGGTGGCGCCAAGGACAAGGACGCGTTTGGCGGCGTCGTGCGAGGGGGAGGAAGGGCTGCGGGTCACGGTACTCGGATCGATTGCACATTAAACGCGCCACTTCCAGCCTTGGTTCAGACGTGGCCGGCCCACCACATCCACGTGACCACTGCCGCGACAACAACCAGAATATTGAACGCAACCGCCCCTGCCATGCCCAGCCAGAACCCCTTGCGCCGGTCTGCGCGGTCGATGCCATCGAGAAAGGTGACCACGCGCGTCTCGGCCAGCGACAGAGCCGCGCTGTCGATCTGGCGCAGGCGTTTGGGATGTCCACCAAAGCCTTGCGCCTGCACGATCTTTTGCGCCTCGACATGCAAGCGCCTGGGCAGGCGCCGGCCGGTGCGGCGCAGCGCCACCGCGAGCGATTTGCCACTGACACCAAAGGCGGTGACAAGGGCGGCTTGCAAGCGGTCGGCACGGTCCTGAATGCTGGCTTGAGTTTCCATGCTGCGTTCTAGCGTGGGGCGTGCGCGCGCTCAATGCCTCTGGCCGCAAGACATCATTCGGGCTAAGCCTGTGGTCATGCTTCGCTATTCCGAGTTTGGGCCCAGTGATGGCCCGCCCCTGCTGATCGCCCACGGGCTTTATGGATCGGGGCGCAATTGGGGTGTGATCGCCAAGCGGCTGGCCGACACGCGCCGCGTGATCACGGTCGACATGCGCAACCACGGGCACAGCTTCTGGTCGGACGCCCATGGCTATGCCGATCTGGCGGGTGATCTGGCCCAGGTGATCGACACGCTGGGAGGCCCGATGGACGTGGTGGGCCATTCAATGGGGGGCAAGGCGGCGATGATGCTGGCGCTTACCCGCCCGGAGACGGTGCGCAGGCTGGTCATCGGCGACATTGCGCCGGTCCGCTATGGTCACACCCAGATCTCATTCATTCACGCCATGCGTGCGGTTGATCTGTCAACACTCACGCGCCGGTCCGAGGCCAACGCACAGTTGGCAGAGCAAGGTGTCGCGTCAGCACTGTGCAGCTTTCTGACCCAATCGCTTGATGTCACCGAACGACGGTGGCGGCTGAACCTGGACGCGCTGGAGGCCAACATGCCTGCGATCCTTGCCTTTCCCGACGTGGACGGGTCCTTTGACGGGCCGACATTGTTTCTGTCCGGGGCCGAAAGCGACTATGTCACACAAGACCACCGGCCGACGATCCGCGCGCTGTTTCCAGCGGCGCGTTTCGTCAAAATCCCGCGCGCCGGTCACTGGCTGCATGCAGATGACGCACGCGCATTTGAAGGCACTGTGAGGGCTTATCTTGACGCAACCGCCGCCGCACCCTTGACGTAACCCCCGCCCCCGCCGCAATTTTACCGTCGGAAAGATTCTGAGGGTGCGATCATGTGGGATAAACTGCTTGACCGTTTTTTGACGGGCATGATGGTCGAAGACCGTCTGAGCCTGACCTATCCCGATGGCACGACACGCGATTACGGGCCCGAGACCGGTGCGTCCGCACATCTTGAAATCAAAGATGCCGCGACCTTGCGGGCGCTGATCCTGAACCCGGATTTGGGGCTGGGCGAAGGGTATATGGAGGGCAGGATCGTTCCGCGCAACTGCACATTTGAAGATGCGCTGACCCTTATCGTGCGCAATCGGTTCAAGGGATCGATCCCCGGCTGGTTGCTGCTGGCCAACCGCGCCCGGTTTCATATGCGTCGCTTTATTCAGCACAACGCGCCCGGCACCTCACGCAAGAACGTGGCCCATCACTATGACATTTCGGATGACCTCTATCGGCGCTTTCTGGACCGGGACATGCAGTATTCCTGTGCCTATTTCCGCGATGATGGCATGACGCTGGAAGAGGCACAGATCGCCAAGAAGGCGCATATCGCCAAAAAGCTCTGCTTGGAACCGGGCATGCGCGTGCTGGATATTGGCTGCGGCTGGGGGGGCATGGCGATGACCCTCGCGCAGGATTATGGCTGTGATGTCACAGGCATCACGCTGAGCGAAAACCAACTCGCGACCGCGCGCAAACGTGCAGAAGCGGCCGGGCTGTCAGATCGTATCGACTTCAGATTGCAGGACTACCGCCATACCAAGGGCACGTTCGACCGGATCGTGTCGGTGGGGATGCTGGAACATGTGGGCGTGCCAAATTTCGGCACCTATTTTGGCCGGGTGGCCGACCTGCTGGACCCCGACGGTGTGGCGCTCATCCACACCATTGGCCGGTCGGCGCCGCCGATGGCGCATTCTTCCTGGATCAATAAGTACATCTTCCCCGGCGGCTACGTTCCTTCGCTGTCCGAGCTGGCACCCGCGATGGAACAGTCGGGGCTTTGGCAGACGGATATCGAAGTCTGGCGTTTGCATTACGCCAAGACCATCCGGCACTGGCGCGACCGGTTTGACGCCCATCTGGATGAGATCCGTCAGGAGTATGATGAACGCTTTGTCCGGATGTTCCGATACTATCTGACGGTCTGCATTCTGGCGTTCGAACACCAGATGCAGGGCGTGTATCACCTGCAACTGGCGCATCGACGTGACGCTGTGCCACTGACGCGGGACTATCTGCACGAAGCCAGCGCGCCCACCACCAAACCCGTGATGCGGGTGCCTGAAGACGCCTAGGCCGCCGCCGCCCTTTCGCGCAGCAGCGACACATGCAGTGATGACAGCACCTCGACCCCGTCGGGAAAGCTGCGCGCGCCCACTTCCGCCCCGGCATACCCGATTGTTCGAATACCTGCGTCAAGTGCAGCCTGCGCACTTTCTGGCGTATCCTCAATCGCCAGGGCCGTTTCGGCTGTCACCTCAAGCGTGCGCAACGCCGCGTTGTAGATATCCGGCGCGGGCTTGGGGCGCGGCGCAACGGTCCGGTTCGCGATAAAGTCAAAGACTGACGGGTCCACCATCGTCTCAAGACCGCGCAAAAGCGCTGCAACCTGGCGTGGGTCAGTCGCGGTCACAAACCCAAGTTTCATGCCTTGCGCCTGCGCCTCGGCAATCAGGTCGGCAATGCCGGGGCGCAGATCAACACCCTGTTCCAGAGCCGCTTCGAAGACATCCAGCTTGGCATCGTAGATTGCATCAATATCCACTTCGGCCCCTTGCGCCTTGGCGTAATGTTCCAGCCGCGCTTTCCCACCCGGCACCGCCAACAACGCGCGGTAGGTTTCGGTGTCCCAATGCCAGTCCACCTCGTTCAACTCAAAGGCCGTGTTGAACGCGCGTCGTTGTACGTCCGACGTTTCCGACAGAACGCCAATCGATCCCAAAAGCAGTGCAGAATAGGTCATCATCTCTTTCCCCGTTCAAAAGAATACCGCGCACAGGCGGGCAACGGCCACGGGTCCCAAAGAGTTCCCTGCTGCACCGCACTTTTCGCAGCCCATCGGCGCAGCGCCTCTTGCACCTTCGTGCGCCATCCCTATAAGGCAGGACAATTTGCATATTTGGGGGGCCACGATGCCAAAGCGTACCGACATCAAGTCGATCATGATCATCGGCGCGGGTCCCATTGTGATCGGTCAGGCCTGCGAGTTTGACTATTCCGGTGCGCAAGCTTGCAAGGCGTTGCGCGAGGAAGGTTACCGGGTCGTTCTGGTCAACTCGAACCCGGCCACGATCATGACAGACCCCGGACTGGCGGATGCCACCTATATCGAACCTATCACCCCCGAAGTCGTTGCCAAGATCATCGAAAAAGAGCGCCCCGACGCCCTGCTGCCGACGATGGGGGGGCAGACCGGGTTGAACACATCCCTGGCGCTGGAAGAGATGGGCGTGCTGGAGAAATTTGGCGTCGAGATGATCGGAGCCAAGCGCGACGCCATCGAAATGGCCGAAGACCGCAAGCTGTTCCGCGAGGCGATGGACCGGCTGGGCATCGAAAACCCGCGCGCAACGATTGTGACGGCCCCCAAGGATGCGGCCGGGCAAAAGGATCTGAACGCCGGGGTAGCGCTGGCGCTCGAAACGCTGGAAGAGATCGGGTTGCCCGCGATCATCCGCCCCGCATTCACTCTGGGCGGCACAGGCGGTGGGGTCGCTTACAACCGGGATGACTACGAGGCGATCTGCCGGTCGGGTATGGACGCGTCGCCTGTTGGGCAAATCCTTGTCGACGAAAGCCTGCTGGGGTGGAAGGAATACGAGATGGAGGTGGTGCGCGACACTGCCGACAACGCCATTATCGTCTGCTCCATCGAAAATGTGGACCCGATGGGGGTGCACACCGGCGACAGTATCACCGTGGCACCTGCTCTGACGCTGACGGACAAAGAATACCAGATCATGCGCAACCACTCGATTGCCGTGCTGCGCGAGATCGGCGTGGAAACCGGCGGTTCGAATGTGCAATGGGCGATCAATCCCGATGACGGGCGCATGGTCGTGATCGAGATGAACCCACGCGTGTCACGGTCCTCGGCCCTTGCGTCGAAGGCCACGGGGTTCCCGATTGCCAAGATTGCGGCGAAGCTGGCCGTGGGCTACACGCTGGATGAGCTTGACAACGACATCACCAAGGTGACCCCGGCCTCGTTCGAGCCAACGATTGACTATGTTGTCACCAAGATCCCTAAATTCGCGTTCGAGAAGTTTCCGGGGGCCGAGGCGTCGTTGACGACGGCGATGAAGTCCGTGGGCGAGGTCATGGCCATTGGACGCACCTTTCACGAGTCATTGCAAAAAGCGATGGCATCGATGGAAAGCGGATTGGTGGGTCTGGACGACATCGACATTCCCGGTGCACCGGACAAGGCGGCGGTGGTCAAGGCCATCTCGGCCCAAACACCCGACCGTCTGCGGTTGATCGCACAGTCCATGCGGCATGGGCTGAGCGACGACGACATCTTTGGCGCGACCAAGTTCGACCCCTGGTTCCTGGCCCGCATTCGCGAAATCATCGACACCGAAGCACGGGTGCGCGAGGCCGGGTTGCCGGTGACCGAGGAGGGATTGCGGACGCTGAAGATGATGGGCTTTACCGACGCACGGTTGGGCCAACTGACCGGCCGGGCTGAAGCACAGGTGCGCCGCGCCCGCGAAAATCTGGGCGTGCGGGCCGTGTTCAAACGCATTGACACCTGCGCGGCCGAATTCGAAGCGCAGACACCTTACATGTATTCGACCTATGAAACGCCGGTCTTTGGCGATGTCGAGTGCGAAGCGCGCCCGTCCGACCGCAAAAAGGTCGTCATCCTTGGGGGTGGGCCCAACCGGATCGGCCAGGGCATCGAGTTTGACTACTGCTGCTGTCACGCATGCTTTGCCCTGACGGACGCGGGCTATGAAACCATTATGGTCAACTGCAATCCGGAGACAGTGTCGACGGACTATGACACGTCAGACAGGCTGTATTTCGAGCCGCTGACCTTTGAACATGTGATGGAGATCCTGCGGGTCGAGCAGGAGGGCGGCACGCTGCACGGGGTGATTGTGCAGTTTGGCGGGCAGACCCCCCTGAAACTTGCCGATGCACTGGAGGAGGCGGGGATTCCGATCCTGGGCACCACGCCGGATGCAATTGACCTGGCCGAAGATCGCGAGCGCTTTCAGGCCCTGGTCAATGATCTGGGGCTGAAACAGCCCAAGAACGGGATTGCGCATTCCGATGTCGAAGCCCTTGATATCGCAGGAGATATCGGCTTTCCACTGGTGATCCGTCCGTCTTACGTTCTAGGGGGGCGCGCGATGGAGATTGTGCGAGATCAATCCAGCCTTGAGCGCTATATCTCCGAGGCGGTGGTGGTGTCGGGCGACAGTCCCGTACTTCTCGACAGCTACTTGGCCGGAGCGGTCGAACTGGATGTCGACGCGTTGTGCGATGGAACAGACGTGCACGTGGCCGGGATTATGCAGCACATCGAAGAGGCGGGTGTGCATTCGGGTGACAGCGCCTGTTCATTGCCGCCCTACTCGCTTCCATCCGATGTCATTGCTGAGATCGAGGCGCAGACCCATGCGCTGGCCAAGGCCCTGAACGTCGTTGGCTTGATGAACGTTCAGTTCGCAATCCAGGGCGACGACATCTTTTTGATCGAAGTGAACCCACGCGCATCGCGCACCGTGCCCTTTGTGGCCAAGTCGACGGACAGCGCGATTGCATCCATCGCTGCGCGCGTGATGGCCGGAGAGCCGCTGTCGAACTTCCCGCTGCGCCCCGCCTATGACGCCGATGCAAGCTATGACAGCGTGTTGCCGCTGGCCGATCCGATGACACTGGCCGACCCGAACATGCCGTGGTTTTCAGTCAAGGAAGCAGTGCTGCCCTTTGCTCGCTTCCCCGGTGTCGACACCATTCTAGGCCCCGAAATGCGGTCCACCGGCGAGGTCATGGGATGGGACCGTACCTTTGCGCGCGCCTTTCTTAAGGCGCAGATGGGCGCAGGGATGGTTTTGCCCAATGGCGGGTGCACCTTCATTTCGATCAAGGACATGGACAAGACCCCGCAAATGCTCGAAGCCGCGCAGATCCTGCACGGCCTGGGCTTTGCCACTGTCGCGACCCGCGGCACGGCAAGCTGGCTAGAAGCGCATGGCGTTCCCTGCGGGACGGTCAACAAGGTGTATGAAGGACGGCCTGATGTCACCGACATGATGAAAGACAGCGGCATCCAGCTTGTGTTCAACACAACCGAAGGTGCCCAGGCGGTCGAGGACAGCAAATCGATCAGGTCCATCGCGCTTTATGACAAGATCCCGTATTTCACCACCGCCGCAGGCGCCTATGCCGCAGCACTTGCCATCCGCGAGCAGGCCGAAGGCGACGTCGGGGTTAAGGCACTTCAAGGCTGACGTCCCAAAAAGATGTTTGATTTGGCATTGGCGGCCACAGAGTATTGCCCGTGTTCATTTGCAGCACCGCCTTGGCCATGTCACATGTCGTTCTGCCCGGACACATTTATCTTCCCGACGCCGATTTATAGCGCAAAACGCAGAGCCGAAACAAAAGTTTAGAGCGCCAGAAACCGATCCGATATCTCGTCAAGATTGGCAAGGATCGCATCGCCCAACACCGATGCCAGCATGATGTCTCTCTGGTCCACAGGCAGGCCTGCAGCTGCCTGCGCCAGGATCGGCCTGAGCGTTTTCCATTTGCTCAGCACTTTGCCCAAGGTGATTTTGATATGGATATCGGGTGCTGGACCGAACCCGGCGTCCGCATTGCCTACGATCAGATAGTCGATCGACGTCTCGAAAAAATTGATTTGGTCAAACATATGGTCCCGGGCGGACCGCGCCTCAAGATCGGTGCGGAACAGACACAAATCCCGCTGAAAGGCCTGGGACACAACACGCAGCACGTGGACACGCATATAGGACCCACGATGCTGTGCCTTGACCGCAGATGGCGCACGTGCCTGCAATCGCGCGTAGCGTTGCGCCAGATGCGGATTGGCCCGTAGCAGCAGAGTGACCGGCGCGCTGTGATGATCCCCCGCCGCGATCTGCCGCGCCGATTGCGTGAGCGTTCGCACCTCCCGCGCGAGTGTATCAGTCTCATCGGGGCGTTGCGGTTTTGACGATACGCCCTGCAAGAGTTCCGTGGTGGATTGCGCGACATCTTCTGTATGGAGAGGCGCCTGCGCCCCCGCAAGGATCAGACACGCGGACTTGGTCACCCGGTGCACGAGCACCGCCTGGTCCGCCAACCCACGCAGCGCCGCAGGCTCGGCATGGGGTGCTTGCGCGCTTAGACCAAGCAAAACAACAGACCATGCAACAAATCGTTTGAAACAGCTCATACACCTACCCTCGCTCATTGTGTTGTGAACTACACCCAGGCGGTTAAGCCCGACTTAAGAGCGAGTGTTCGCGAAAGGCCAGCACATCGACCGTATCATCCTTAAGGCGGGGCTCCGGGCGAAATTGACGTTCGGTTCTGGTTGCTTAAAAGTGCAATGTTAAGCGCGTTGATCAGACATGCGCTTAGACCAACAAATTGCCGGTGTAGCTCAGATGGTAGAGCACGTCATTCGTAATGATGGGGTCGTAGGTTCGAGTCCTATCACCGGCACCATTTCTCAGTGTTTTGAGGCACTGAATCATGTGGTAACCAGCGTTCAAGCTGGGGTTGTCGCCTAGGTCACGCTGCGGATGTTAACATATCTGCAGGTGCCGCAGTTCGAATAAAACTGGTCTCGCCCAAAGACTTTTTTTTTGAGGCTCGCAGGTCTTGGACCCAAGACTGTGTCGGTACGTGGGCCTGGGATGTTAGCCATTGTTCAAGCGTTGGGTGTTTGGGGGTGATTGCCTAGATGCCCCGATCGCGATTTGTCGGCCAAGCTTCCGACCAAAAGCGTCGATATGTCGTCCAGGCGACATGACAACTATGAATTGTCTGCGATCATACTTAGAGTGGTAACGAGTTCCTATCTTTCGGGGTTTCATCTTGGACTTTGGATGACCAACAAATTTGAAATCGGTTCGCGTGGGGGAGTGACCCGCAGGACGTTTTTGAGAACATCGACCGGGGTCGTTTTGACCTCAATCCTAAGGCCCCAGGCGTTAGCGGCGGAGGGGGTATCAGCGCAGGCTGAGAATTCACTTTCGCAAGTGCCTGGGGTCGCCACCCAACGCATAGATGGCTACGCAAAGGTCACGGGTCAGAAGGTTTATGCGCGTGATTTCAACGCGCGTGACATGGGGCCGGACTGGCCCGAGCATCAATGCCATGCTATGTTCCTCAGGGCGTTAACAACCAAACAGAAGTTTCTGGGCATCGATACCGACGCGTTACCAGCTGCAGCGAAACGCGCCCGCCTCGTCCTTGGTAATGAATTGAGTGAAGCCCAGAGATCGCCCAGGCTTTCGGCAAGCCGTGATCCGTCGGTCGACCAGAAAATACTGGCACGTTATGCGATCAAACCGGATCAAGAAGGGTTTGATCGCCCGTCTGCCGTCCTTTTTGATCTTATTGTACAGCCCGGGAACAGGCCCGATTTCTTAGGCCAAGCGGTCGCGTTGTTAATATTCGATGACAGCGCGGGCCTGCGCGACGCCCAAAACGCGATGCAGTTTCAGGACAGGCTGTTTCAAGTCTATGATGAAGCGGTCGACCCAGCGCCCTCGGAAGACCGTATCTTTTACCCCGAAACAACTTATGTGAAGTATGCGGTCGATAATGAGGTTTTTGACTACGCGACCGCAAACCCCAAAGCTTACTCTGGTCAGGTCGATGCCTATCGCAGCAAGATCAAAGAGCGGCTGAGCGCTATTGACGGACTGGTGCGACACGATTTCAAAAGCGATATGTGCGCCATGGACCCGATGTTCATGGAACCGGAAGCTGGGCTTGCATGGCATGATGCGGACCGAAAAACACTTCACTTGGTGCTAGGAACACAATCCCCTGATGGCGATGTCTCGGAAGTTCTGTCGATGTATCGCGAAGATGACGCACCGTTTCAGATTGACCGGGTTGAGCTTACAAGTTGCTTTCCGGGTGGCGGGTTCGGCGGACGGGATAAGTCTCCGTTTTCGCTGATGCTGGGGTTGGCCGCTGCATTTACCAAGGGGCGGCCCGTCAAACTTGCCTATGATCGGTTTGAACAATTCCGCGTCGGCCTGAAACGTCACGCGGCGACGCTGGAAGGGCAAATCGCCGTGGCGCCGGATATGCGACTGCAAAACATTGAGATGCAGTTGCAGTTTGACGGCGGTGGACGCAAGAACCTAAGCCCTTATGTCGCCAGCCTGGCGGCGCTTTGTGCCGGAGGTGCCTATGCAACACCTATGGCGAATATCTACGCCAATGCGTTTCATTCCGAGAATGTTTCCGGCGGGTCTCAACGTGGCTTTGGTGGCCCCCAGGCGTTCTTTGCCATAGAAACAGCGCTTGATGATGTGGCACACGAAAAGGGCTGGGACCCAGTAGAGCTGCGTCGCGCCAACTTGATTGCGAAAGGTGATACCACAGTTGTCGGGGGGCCCGTGAAACAGAGCCTCCGACTAGATGAGGTTTTGGACGCCGCTGAAGCACACCCGCTTTGGTCTGAGCGTACAACGCTCCAGGCCGAATATGCGGAACGCGGTTTGCACTATGGCACCGGTTTTGCGCTGTCCCTGCAGGCTTACGGAACATCTGGCGACGGAATGGTTGCGGCGGTCCTGTTGAACGACGATGGCTCGTTCACCGTGCAATCTGACGCCGTCGACATGGGCAATGGCTCGGCAACGACACTTGGCGTCGTCATCGGCGACATCCTCGGCGCAAATGCAACGCGTGTCGACATGGGCTGCTACACATTGTTCGGGCAAACAGGGCTTACGACACGCGACGACACGGGTCATCGTTGGGCAAACCCGAACTGGACCGCCAAGAGTGTCGGATCGTCCTCTGCTTGCCTGACGGCGCTGCATCAGGTCCATGTGGTGCAACAAGCCGCCCAAGGGCTGTTTCTGGCCACGATCCTGCCCGCTGCGCGCGCGTTTTGGACCATGCCCGACCTGACGCGCGATGACATTGAGTGGATCGCAGGGGCGCTGCATATGAAGTTGGGCGACGCACCACCCTTACCTCTGGGTCGCATTGCATCGCTCGCACGCGAATTGAACCTGCCGCGTGGCACATTGGGGCACGCTTATTTTCAAGACAGCTGGGCCGAGGCGGACTTCCACATCGGCGGCAACCTCGAACACCTGATACTGGACGGTCTCGCCTTGTACCATTCCGACAGTGAGACAGCCCAACCCGTCCAAAGGCAGAACGCCTTTGGACCAAATGCACAGACCCGTCGATATTCGCGGTATGTTTGGGCTCCTTGTGCCAATGTCGTGGGGCTGACCGTTGATCGGGCCACGGGGCGCGTTCAGATTGAGAACATCGTGAGCGTTCTGAATGCCGGGCGTGTGCACGTCCCGGAGCTTGTATCTGGGCAAAGCCAGGGCGGGGTGGCCATGGCGATAAGCTATACATTGCACGAAGACATGCCACCTGGGATGTCCGGTCCGGCAAATGGAACTTGGAACCTCAATCGCTACCACGTTGCACGCGCAAAGGACGTGCCATTGAACCCGCGATACAGCGTTGGAAAGCGTGCGCAAGAGCTTATCATTCTACCCGAAAGTCAAAGCGACCAGAGGCAGGGCCGTGGCATTGCCGAAGCCGTCATGTGTTCGATACCACCCGCGATTTCAAATGCTCTAAAGGACGCTGTCGGTGTCCGCTACACATCGCTTCCGATCACTCAAGACAAAGTCCTTGAAGGGTTGCAGAAATGACAATTTCATTCACGGTAAACGGGCAACCACAAGAGGTGGAAGATAGCCGCGGCGCAGACCGGCTGATCGAATATCTGCATGAGGATCTGGGGCTGACGGGTTCCAAATTTTGTTGCGGAATTGGTGTTTGCCGAGCCTGTACAGTTTCGATGACGAAGGGGCCAAATGCGACGGCCGAACCGATCATCAGCTGTTCCACCGCACTGTCCAGTTTGCACCATACCAGCATTACGACGATTGAAGGCGTATCTGACGGGTCCGCACTTCACCCGGTCCAGACAGCTTTTCTTGAAGGCTTTGCTTTCCAATGCGGATACTGCACGCCCGGCTTCGTCATGGCTTCGGTCATATTTCTGGATTGGTTGAAGGATGCGCAAATCCCCAAGGATCAGTTGGACGAAGCAATTGAGGACGCAATCGGAGCACACATTTGTCGATGCACAGGCTACGTGAAATATTATGAGGCGCTGAAGGCAACCGCTCTGGAGGTGCTGGAATGAAGCACTGGGCCTTACTTGCGCTCGCTGGGCTTGGCATGTGCCCCGCGTTCGCGGAAACCAGCCGGGAGATCTATGTAAGCTCATGCACGCAAGCTGTTGAAGCGATCCCGGACTTCTCGTGTGCCGATGGTGAGATCGTGCCAGTAACCGTAAACGGGGTAGTCATCTCCAGCGCTGATTTCAAACCAGGCATGGAGTGTGACAGGCCATCTCTGCTTGACAATGGCGCGGGATCTGATGGGCAATGCGTGCCGGGGTCGCGTATTCTGGACCACTCGACCGATAAAACACAAATCTCGGTCATGTGCCGCCAAAAACACAATCGTCCCGAAGCCACACTGCTGTTCGATGAAATTGACGTGATCGCCCACAACCCACGGTCCGGTGCCACATGCTGGTTTCAAGCCGAAGCGGCAGACCAAGACCACCCGCTTGACGGCAGGCATGTTGTGTCGCCGACTACGATCCTGACGTCAGATATATGGAAAACACCAGAAGCGGTCGCACGTGATGGCTGCGGGAACTGCCACGACAATGACCCGTTCATGTATTCTCCCTTTGCCGGGCAGGTCTGGTACGAAGTTCCGACAAACCCGTTTGGACCTTATTGGCATGTCGGTGCCGGCCTTGGCTTTGAGGATTGGCCCACTGAGGTGTTTGCATTGCGTGACAATACCTGCCTTGGCTGTCACCGCATCGGCACCATGGCAACGTCCAAGGAACTTACCGAATGGATGGTGGGAGCGCCGGCCCCTCCTGGGAGCGATCCCGAGGCAAACACGTTTCCCGTGTCGCATTCAATGCCACCCGATCACGAGTTAACTTTGCCCGCATGGCATGTCCTTCACAGTAAATCGGTCGCAGACATCCTGTTCTGCCATGACAATCCCACTGAACAGAGCTGCAACCTAACCCAATTACCGAACTATACTCAAAGATGAATTCCACTCGTTTTCCACATTTGCTCAAGGCCTCAATGCTGGATGACTTGCCGGACGACAGAAAAATCGAATTTCTTGATAGTTGCTCTGTGCGCATGTTCGCAAACGATACCGAAATTCTCTCTCAATCTCTTCCCGTGAGCGGGATGTTTTTGATTGCGCATGGCTCGGTCGAAGTGAGCTTTATGAGCACAGACGGGCATAAATCAATCATTTATCATGCCAAACCGGGCGAGGTCTTGGGGGCGATTGAGGCGATCGCGGAACGCGACTGTGCAGCAACCTGCCTTGCATTTGCCAATACGACTGTTTTGTATTGTGCCAGAGCACTTTTGTTTGATCAGCTCAGATCACCGGTCTTTATCCGCAACTTCGCGGTAAACGCTCATGAGATTTTGACCCGAGACAACACATTTAAAGCTGTTGATCAGTTTTTTACGGTTGAGCAAAAGATCTGCATGTACCTGATGTACCTATCGTCACGAAAGTCAAAGTTTACCCAAAGCCAATCCTACCTTGCCAATGCGGTTGGATGTTCGCGCCAGACTGTGAATAAGGAGTTGGGGCGCCTTCGAGATCTCAATATCGTTGATCAAAAGCGCGGTGCCATTAGCGTACTTGACCCCGAAAGGCTACAAAAGAGAATTGATGAGCTGGGCGTTTTAGTTTCGGAAACCGGGCGTAAGTAGAGACTATTTGGCGGCTCTATTGAGATATTTTCATATTTAGAGTTTCGATACCTGGATAACTTAGAGATTCTTAAAATTGGATTCCACTTTCGAACAAAAATACAACTAAAGCGCATTCGCAGTGAAGGTCCAACTGGTCTGAGCTATGTACTTCGACAGAAGAAAGGGCAGCCCACTTTCTGTTAAATGCATCAAGTGTTATCGCTGTCCCACCCCGTCATAAGCCGACCGACGCCCGAGTTCATTTGGCCCATCTTGGCTTGCTGTGCCATGTGCCAAGCCAGTACCTGATTGGAACTGAGCACAGGCAGGCCAAGTTCTGCCTCAAGCCCATCAATGACCCCAAATGTGCGCAAGTTGGTGCAGGACAGAAACACGCCGTCGATCTTTGCCGCCCGCACTACTTCGTGCGCGGCAGAGATCAGTGACGTGGGCGCGATGCGGGCGACGTTTGCCTCGATCTCTTCGCCAAATGTCACCGCGCTTGGTACTTCGATCCCCGCCCGTTCAAAGGCTGCGCGCAGGTCTTGCGCAATCGCCGCCGTGTAAGGTGACACGATACCGATACGTGCAAGGCCAAGGGTTCTGATCGCCGCAAATGTGGCGCTTAGGGGATCGGTGACCAAGGCCGTAGAACAGGCGGACTGTATCAGTGTTTGCACCTGTTTCGCACCGATCAGGTTTGTGCCTGACGTGCATGCATACCCCACCACATCAAACGCGACGGAGCGCGGCAGTAAATAAGCCGCGGCGGGCAAAGCCTCTTGCATTGCATGGATCGATTGCGGTGTCAGTGTTTGCCCGGATGGCACGCGACTGATGTGCAGACGCACCTGTTCGGGCGGAAAACACCGACGAAAGTCATCCTCGATTGTTTCGTCGGCTCGCAGCACGATCAAACCCAGGCGCGGCCTTGGATCGTCTTCGAGCAGGTAGGGAAAGCCGGTCATGTTTCGATCACCGGCAGCGCCGCTGGCGCCCGGGGTGACAGGACTTCAACACCTGTTTCGCGCATCACGCAGTTCTCTTCATGCACCAGACAGCGGCCCGGTGCGATGAGCGCGCCCGGCTCTAGCGTAAACACCATGCCGGAGCGCAGGGGGGTGTCATCAAGCGGCGTGAAAGAAGGCCACTCGGTCAAGGTGATCCCCAGACCATGGCCAAGGCGCCCGCCCGTGGGGGTCGCGCCATAGCGATCAAGCGCGGTGCAAATCATGGCATGAACGTCGGACGCGCAATGTCCCGGTCGCAACGCGGCAAGCACATCCTCGGTGGCGCGCCAGAGGGCCTCGTGGGCCCGCTTCGCCGGGTCAGAGGCTGCTCCGATCGCATAGTTTCGATCAAAGTCGCAAAAGTATCCGTCGCGCACGCAACCTGTGTCGAGCATCAACACATCGCCCTGCTCCAACGGCCGCGGGTCAGCCGGGGAGATCACATCGCCATAGCCGCCTTGGCCTGTGCCTCCTGCCACATAGCTTACCCAATCGGCCCCTTCCTGAAGGCAGGCGATCTGGAAATCGCGAAACACGGCGTCAAGACCGCATCCCGCACGTGCAAATTCAGGCACTCTGTCGAAAGCGCGGCCCGCGATTGCGCAAACCGCCCTGATCTTGTCGATTTCGGCGTCAGACTTTATCTCTCTCACCCTTTGGACACAGGCCGTCGCATCCACAAAGGCACGCGGTGATATCGCGTCAGTCAGCGCGGCAAAGTCAGCCAGCGGCATGCGCAGATGCGTCTCAAGCCCCATGGGTACGCCGATGTGCCCCGTATCGTCAGCAACGTCCCGCAAAGTGTCAGCCAACAGGCTGACGCCGTCGTCTCGTGGGTCCGGGGCGTCCCAGGTGCGAATATCCGACAGCCAGGTGCGCCCCATCAGGTCTGCGCCGATCGCAGGGATGACAGCGATGGGCTGTCCACTTGCAGGCACCACCACAAACCAAGGTCGCGCCGGGCTTTCCCAAAACCGTGTAAGAAATCCCGTGACATAAAAGACATCTGCGGGAGTTGTCAGCAGCAGCGCGGCCAGACCCCGCGCGACCATCTGTTCTTGTAGCATATGGGTGCGCCGCTCGTATTCCGCAGCAGCAAAGATCAACGACCCCTCAGCCATCCTCTGGCCCTTCGCTTAAAATCGCCCAGACCCGCGCATCGCTCCCAATCGGCAACCCTGCCAAGAGCGCGGCAAGTCCCGCGCCGCCCGACGCAGTTGTCGCCAAGCCACGTTCAGCCAGAACCGGCAACGCCGCTTGTGCTTCTTCCTCGGAGATCGTGACAAACATGTCAGCGTCCCGCGCCAGTCCCTTCAACGCGATCAGCGAAGGTGTTTTGCAATCCAGCCGCCCCATGGACGACACGGGCCCACTTGTATCGACAAGCTGACCCGCTTTGACACTCTCGCAAAGCGCTGGTGCGGCCTCGGGTTCCACGACAATGATCTGTGGCGCCTCGCCCCATTCCCGACGGGCATAAGCCGCAACGGCCGCGGCAAGCCCGCCGACACCCGCCTGCAACAGGATGTGGGTCGGTGGCTCTGACATCTGCGCCGCGGCCTCAGTAGCGAGTTGCAGATACCCCTCCATAACGCGGTAGGGTAGCGCGCTGTAGCCATCCCACGAACTGTCAGACAAAAGTGTCCAGCCCTCAGAGGCTGCCGCGCGTTCGGCCGCCGCCATGCTCGCCTCGTAGAACGCCCCCTCGCGAACCACCCGAGCACCGCGGTCTTGCAATCGGGCCGCAAAGGCATCGGGGACAGTCTCAGCCAGATAAATCACGGCCTGTGCACCAAAAACCCGGGCCCCGGCGGCCACGGACAGGCCATGATTTCCGGCGCTTGCGGTAACGAATGTACGCCCCCGAAGCGATTGGCCCAGATCGTCGCCACCAACTTTGGCGGCCTCACGTGCGATGGCAAAGGCGGCTCCGAGCGCCTTGAAACTGCCCAACCCCATGCGCCCTCGTTCGTCCTTGACCCAGACGGCCTTCACGCCCACACGAGCGGCCAGTGCAGGTGCATCCACTAACGGGGTCGGGGCATGGGCCGGGCACCGCTTCAGAAGTGCGGTCACATAGGCGGGATCATCGCACGGCGCTGGCCCTAAAATCCCGATATCGGCACCGCGCCATGGGTTTGTCATGTGTGTCGGCATCTGCCCAGTCCCCACATATTTTGTGACTGCGTAGCACGGCTTGAGCGTCTGAGACATATCAATCGATATGTGGTCGCCCCGCGGTTCAGAGCGCCAGAGCATACTTCTCCAAGTTCCAAGGTTTCAATTGGGAAAGCCCCGCTTTGGGCTGTCAGGGATGTCGACGCATAGGCCCCGTGCTGCATACGCTTGGTTCACTGCAAATATGGGCGCAAGCTGTCCTTGAAATGCGCCATGAATTCGAGCGTGATCAGCGATGGCGCTTTGTGGATTGGACGGACCAGGGACAACGCGTGCGACAGGGTCGGGCGGAACGGACGATAGAGCAGCCCTTGGCCCGCGTATTTTGCGGCATCTAATTCGCTGACCACAGAAATGCCAACGCCATTGCAGACAAGTTCGCAGGCCGCGGTAAATTGACGAACCTCGATACGCGATTTCAATTCGACGTTTTCGTTCTGGAACCCGCGCACCAACTGGCCATAGAAATCGCTGTCTTTGCGCGTATGAATAAGGTGTTGGGTCGCGAGGTCGCGCGGTGTGATTACCTCTAGACGCTCCAGATCATGCCCTTCTGGAAATACGCAGACAGTGCGCATATTCACTTCGGTTCTGTCCACAGCCGGGTGCCCAAAGAACCCATCTGTGATCCCGAAATCATATTGCTCTGTGATCATCCATTCCAGGATGCGCTCGGGACGATCGGGTTCGATTGTCATTGTGACCCCCGGTCGATCCCTCAGAAAGTCGGCCACCACGCGCGGCAGATGGCTGGTGGCAAAGCCGGGCAAGCAAGCAATTCGGATGTGTCCGGCCTTGCGTTTCGTGATATCCGCACTGACGTCCGAAATCTGACGCATGAGGTCGAGCACGCGCCGGACATCCGGTTCGAGCAGGCGCACCTCTTCTGACGGGACGAGTTGGCCGTCGCGCTTGTCGAACAATTGAAAGTCGAATTCGCGGGCGAGATCGGACAGCAGGCGGCTGATCGCGGGTTGGCTGATGCCCAGATCAGCCGCTGCCGCTGTCATAGAGCCGTTAACAACCACCGCCATAAGGGCTTCGAGCTGTCTGATTCGAGGAGTTTTGCGCTGTCTCATCACTTTGCCTGAGGATCAATCGGCCCGCCAGCCATAACATGATGTTATGGGATAAGTCACTCGAGGCAGCTTGAATTATGGACGCCCCCCGGTAAAATCAGTCCATCGGACACGCTGCCTGATCAGGGTGGGCGGCGCGATCAAAACGCCCGTGATCGGGCAAGGGAGGAAAAGTATGAACAAGCAACTACTTGGCGCGATCGCCGCGTCCACGATGCTGTCGCCGGTCACCGCGCTGGCAGAGACCGAAATTCAGTTCTGGCATGCCTTTACCGGTCGCCTGGGCGAATTGGTCGCCGCACAGGTCGAGGAATTCAATGCCGCCCAAGACGCCTATACCGTCGTGCAAAGCCACAAGGGGAACTATTCCGAGACGCTAAACGCCGGAATCGCCGCCTTCCGCGCCCAGGAACAGCCTCATATCCTGATGGTATTCGAGGTTGGCACGGCGACGATGATGGCGGCCCAAGGTGCTGTACGTCCTGTCCATGAAGTCATGGCTGAAAGCGGAGCGTCGTTTGACCCCGACGCCTATATCGGCGCGGTAAAAGGATATTATACAACGACTGACGGCGACATGCTGTCCTTGCCCTTCAACTCTTCAACACCCGTGTTGTGGGTGAACCGCGATGCATTTGAAGCCGCTGGTGTCGATCCCGACATGGACCTTTCGACATGGGAAAACGTTGGTGAAGCGCTGGATGCGCTCAAGGCCGGCGGCGAGGACTGCCCGCTTGTGACCGCATGGCAAAGCTGGATTCATCTGGAAAACTTCTCGGCCTATCACGACGTACCCTTTGCGTCCAAGGACAACGGCTTTGCCGGGCTGGACACCGAATTGATGTTGAACGGCCCAGCGCAGGTGGCACACCTGTCTGCGATGCAAGAGTGGGCTCAGGACGGCAAATTCGTCTACACAGGCCGCCGCAATGAAGGGGGTGCAAACTTCCGCGCCGGTGAATGCGCGCTCTTTACCGAAAGCTCGGCAGGCTATGCGGGCATCAGTTCCGAAGCCGAATTTGACTTCGATGTGCGCCCCCTGCCTTATTGGACCGCTGTCGCAGAAGAGCCGCAGAACACCATTATCGGTGGTGCTTCGCTGTGGGTCATGGCGGGGCATGAGACCGACGAGTACAAGGGCGTGGGCGAGTTCCTGAGCTTCCTGTCAACGTCTGACGTGCAGGCCTCGTGGCACCAGAACACCGGTTATCTGCCCATCACCGGAGAAGCGGGAGACGCCACGCGCGCTGCCGGTTTCTACGAACAGAACCCCGGCACGGATATCGCGGTGATCCAGATGACGGCGAAAGAGCCGACTGCAAACTCCAAGGGTCTACGGCTGGGATCGTTCGATCAGATCCGTGGGATCATCGACGAAGAGCTCGAGGCCATCTGGTCCGGTGACAAGACCGCCCAGGAAGCCATGGACAGTGCAAAGGAACGCGGCGACGCGCTGTTGCGCCGGTTCGAACAGGCCAACGGCTAAGCACGCTGAACAAGGAATGTGGGCTTTTCGAAGCCCGCATTCATTTCTGAGGGGCACATGGAAAAACGAGTAACATTCCGCGGATGGACGCTGCCGCTTTTGCTGATCGCACCGCAGGTGCTGATTTCGGCGGTGTTTTTCTTTTATCCCGCGGCGCAGGCCATATGGCAGTCGTTGTTTATCCCAGACCCTTTTGGCCTGTCCGCGCAATTTGTCGGACTGGGCAACTTCGAGTTTCTTCTGAGCGACAGGTTCTATCGCGCCTCTTTCCTGACCACAGCCATATTCTCGATCCTCGTCACGCTGTGTTCGATGATCCCGGCCTTGTTCCTGGCCGTCATCGCAGACCGGCTGATCAAGGGCTCGGGTGTCTATCGCACGATGCTGATCTGGCCTTATGCAGTGGCTCCTGCGGTCGCGGGTGTCCTATGGCTCTTTATGTTTAACACCCGGGTCGGCGTAGTGTCGTGGTACTTGGGCCAGCTGGGCTATGACTGGAACCACGTTCTGAACGGTGGCGAAGCGATGGGACTTGTTGTCGTTGCATCGGCCTGGGGACGGATCAGCTATAACTTTCTGTTCTTCTTTGCGGCCCTGCAATCGGTGCCGCGATCAGTGATCGAAGCCGCCGCGATCGACGGCGCGCATTTCTGGCGCCGGTTCTTTACCATCGTTCTACCGCTTCTATCACCAACGGCGTTCTTCCTCCTGGTCGTAAATGTCGTCTACGCCTTCTTCGAAACCTTTGGTGTAATCCACACGATCACCGCAGGCGGGCCGCAGCAATCAACGACCATTTTGGTCTACAAGGTCTTTTCCGACGGGTTTGTGGGACAGGACCTAGGCTCTTCTTCCGCGCAGTCCGTCATTCTGTTGATTGTCGTGGGCCTTCTGACCGTCATCCAGTTCAAATACGTTGAAAAGAGGGTGCACTACTGATGCCCGAGGCACATGGCATGGTCGAAAAGCGCGGGGCGGGTATCTGGTTGACCCACGCGTTCATGATCTTAGGCGTGCTGGTGATCTTTTTTCCGATCTGGCTGGCTTTCGTCGCATCGACCGTGAGCCAACCCGAGATCGTCAGCCCACCCATGCCGCTGTTGCCCGGCGACCAGTTTTGGGAGAATTACAAGGCCGCCCTGTTTTCGGGCGTGAACGTGCCGGTCGCGACGATGCTGTTCAACAGCCTGGTGATGGCTATAGGCATAGCAGTGGGCAAGATCATCATTTCGCTGCTCAGTGCCTTTGCCATTGTCTATTTCCGCTTTCCGGGTCGGCAGACATTTTTCTGGATGATCTTCATCACACTCATGCTGCCCGTCGAGGTACGGATCGTCCCTACATTCGAAGTGGTCGCAGGCTTTGGCATGCTCAACAGCTATTCCGGCCTGATTTTCCCGCTGATCGCGTCGGCTACAGCCACATTCCTGTTTCGGCAGTTTTTCCTCACGATCCCGGATGAACTGGCCGAGGCGGCGCGGGTGGACGGCGCGCGACCCATGCGGTTTTTCTGGGATATCGTTGTCCCGATGAGCCGTACCAATATCGCCGCTTTGTTTGTGATCCTGTTCATCTATGGCTGGAACCAATACCTATGGCCACTTCTGATCACGACCGACCCGGAAATGAACACGATCGTCATGGGCATCAAACAGATGTTTCCGTCGGGCGATGATGTGGCGGAATGGCCAGTGATCATGGCTACGTCGATCCTTGCGATGATCCCGCCGGTAATCGTGGTGGTGTCGATGCAAAAACTGTTTGTCCGCGGCCTGGTCGATAGCGAGAAGTAAGATGGCAACTGTCACTCTCCAAAACGTCAAGAAAAGCTTTGGGCCGACGGATGTCATCCACGGCATCGACGTCGATATCGCAGACGGTGAATTCATCGTGATTGTCGGACCGTCGGGCTGTGGCAAGTCCACCTTGCTGCGCATGGTTGCCGGGCTTGAGACGGTCAGCGCAGGCGACATCCTTATTGGCGGAACACGCGCCAACGATAAGGAACCGATGGATCGTGATATCGCCATGGTGTTCCAGAACTACGCACTCTACCCGCATATGTCGGTGCGCCAGAATATGGGCTATGGACTAAAAATCGCGGGCCTGCCTAAGGAACAGATCAACGCCAAGGTCAAGGATGCCGCAAAGCTGTTGCAGCTTGAACCGCTACTGGATCGCAAGCCACGGCAACTGTCCGGTGGCCAGCGTCAGCGCGTCGCAATGGGGCGTGCAATTGTGCGCGAACCCGCTGTGTTCCTTTTTGACGAACCGCTGTCAAACCTTGATGCCAAGCTGCGGGTTCAGATGCGGTTGGAAATCCGTGAACTACAAGACAAGCTTGGCATCACCTCGCTTTACGTGACGCACGATCAGGTCGAAGCAATGACCATGGCTGACCGAATGATCGTGATGAACGGCGGCATCGCTGAACAGATTGGCACCCCGCTGGAAGTGTATGAAACCCCGCGCACGCTTTTCGCCGCACAGTTCATCGGCAGCCCGGCCATGAACATCTTTGACGCACGAGTTGTGGGAGGAGACATAAAGATGGGAGAGACTACAATCGGCCCTGCAAATGGCCCGGACGGCGCGGTAAAACTTGGTCTACGGCCCGAACATATGATCCTGGACAGCAGCGGGCCACTCGAGGCCATGATCCAAATGTCGGAACCCTTGGGGGCGAACACCTTGCTGCACGGGCGGCTTGTGGACAGCCGGGACGCGATCACTGTCAGCCTCTCCGGTGTTCATGCGCTCGGCGATAGCGCCGCATCGATGCAGTTCGCGGTTGATCCAGCCAACCTTCACATTTTTGACGCGCATACGGGGCTGAGGCTGGCGGGGTGAATTGCCCTATCAGTAGAAATACGGGAGGTTCTTTTTCCGCGCAGCACGGACCCAAGACGGCACAAATGGAACGATCTGGTCCTGCGTCGGCACCCGGATTTCTATGAAGTTAGCGCCCGGATTGGCAATGACATCCGCGAGTGTCGGCGCAATTTCGGCATCGGATGTGATGCGTGCCGTTTCAAAACCGAAGCCCTCTGCAATCTTCAGGTAATCCACCGCGGAAAAATCTGTGCTCCAGGGCGCATCGACCTCATCCAGCAGGATTGCCTCGCCACGAATCCAGCCGAAGCTGTCGTTGCGTGTCAGGATGATCGTCACATTCTTGCCCGACCGCTTGATGGTTTCCATATCGCCCATCACAAACCCAAACGATCCATCGCCGGTGAATGCGACCACCGGGCCATCCTGTGCAAAGGACGCGCCCAAGGCTGCTGGCACCGAATAGCCAAGTGCTCCCATCGAATAGTTCGTGATGTACCGACGTCCCGGTTTTCGAAACGTCAAAAGCGCCGATGGATAGATCGCGCTTACGCCGGGTTCAGATGTCACAATCGCGTCGTCGGGCAACATCAGGTCAATGGCTTGTGACAGCTTGACAGGAGAGATCGTGCCTTCGGGCATCGGGATATTGGCATTGAACACCTTGTCGAGCGCAGTCTTTTTTATGTCGCTCAGATCAAGACGCGGTCGCATGAGGTTCGGGTGTTCTTGCTTCAGGATGTCCACCATGAACTCAAGGCTGGCACGGGCATCGCCGACCATTGCGCTCTGTACGGGGTACATGTTGCCCACATGCGCTTCGGCGATGTCGAGATGCAGGAATGTGGTGGTGGCCGGGTCCCCATAGAGCTTCCAGTGATCTGTCGCAGCACTGTCGGTATTGGACCCGACAAAGAACACGACATCCGCGTCGTGCACATATGTGTTGGAGTATTCCATACCACCGCGCCCCCCAATGACACGCAGCGCCAGTGGATGATCTTCTGGGATCGTTCCCTTGCCCGGCGTTGTGGTCGCAACCGGGATTTGCAGATACTCAACTAAATCCAGTACCGCATCGGACGCTTGGGAAATGAGAGCGCCCTGACCACATATTACCACCGGTTTTCGCGCTTCCAGCAATAGGTCGAGCGCCGCGCGGATTTTGCGATGTTCAGCTACGGGGCGATGTGCGGGAAACGCGCCATAGTCCGGCTCGGCGTATAAATCGGTGAAGTCCGACCATTCGCCAAAGATGTTGATCGGCACGCGGATGTGGACCGGCCCTGGCTTGCCCGAAGTGGCAACTCGAAAGGCCCGTCGCAACAGGAACGGGATCTCGGCTGCGTGCGTGACGACGAAGGATTCCTTGCAGATGCTCGCATAAAGGGCGGTTTGATCGACGCCAGTCAGACCATGCTTCTTGTCCTGATTGATCGGAATGTCGGAACTGAAAAAGATCACCGGAACCGAGCTTAGAAACGCCTCGGTAATGCCAGGGGTGCAATGGGTAACGCCCGGGCTTGGCGCTTCCAAAACCGCAGGCCTGCCGGTGATCTTTGCATAGGCTTCGGCAGCATAGGACGCTGTGCGCTCGTCTCGGGTGAGGACAAACGCGATATCGGAATGCGCGCGCCACTCCTTGTACCAGCCAATCGTGGTTTCCCCGGGCAAGCCAAAAACATGGGTGACCCCGTGTAACTCAAGCATCCGCAGCAACGCCTGCGCGCCATTCATCTGGACAGGCTCAGGATACTTCGGCATCAGCCCTCCCCCTCTTTCTCAAACACCGCAGTGCGGTAGCGCGCCAGAGTATCCTGGTCTGGCGCGATGCCAAGACCCGGTACGGAGGGCACATGTACGCGCCCGTCGCGCACCGGGAAGGGTGTCGCAGCAAGGTCGGCCTCTGCGTAGTAGGTGGACATGTAGAATTCGCAGCCCAGCGTCAGGTTCGGGACCGCGGCCATCAAATGTGTGCCCGCCATGTGGGCGATGGATGTTTCGAACATGCAGCCACCATACACTTCAATCCCCCGCGCACGTGCGATGGCCGCAATTTCGAGACAGCGCCTGATCCCCCCTGACTTCGCGATCTTGAGAGAGAAGATGTCCGCAATCCGGGAAACTGCGCCTTCGACGGCGTCAACGACACCAAATACGCTTTCATCCGCCATGATGGGGACGTCTACTGCGCGCGTGATCTCGGCGAGTGCGGCGCGTTCGGCCATCGGCACGGGTTGTTCCACGAAATTGGGGGCAAAGGTTTCAAGGTCGCGGATGTGTCGGATCGCGTCATAGGCGGGCAGGCCCTGATTGTAGTCGATGCGCAGTCGGATATCTTCGCCATAGAAACTGCGCAGTTTTTCCAATCGCATAAGATCAAAGGCGTGATCACGAAACCCGGTTTTCAGCTTGAATATCCGCACCCCGTTGCCCCAGATCTGAGCGATGTCATCCAGATCAGCGTCAAAATCCGGGTTCGCCACCGAAAAACTGAGGGGAATGCTGTCGCGATGGCGTCCGCCCACCAGTTCTGAAACCGGCAGGCCCGCGATCTGTCCCGCCAGGTCGAGAAGTGCACATTCAAGAGCCGCCTTCGCCTCGCTATGGCCGACAAGCGTTTGGTTCGCCTGGGCCATAGTGGGTTCTACATGCAACGGGTCCCGGCCAATCACGCAGGGTCGCAGATAGGTATGAAGAGCGGCGGCACTCGCCTCGACCGTGCCGGTGAAAACCGGCCAAGGCGACGCCTCCCCCCATCCCGTCAGCCCGCTGTCGGTTGTAAGCTCAAGCAAAACGGCGTTGATACCACCCACATCGCCCGAGCCATGGGAATGCACGGCTTTGGCCGGGACCGACACGCAATGCACGCGCATCCTTACGATGCGATGATCGCTCATCCGCGCACCATCCGAACGTCATCCAGATCGGCCGGGAAGCGCCGTGGCAAAAGCCCCGCCTGAAACCAGATCAGATAGGTGTAGATCGAGAAAACGGGGCGCCCTGTCGCCCGCCGGATATCTGCAGCATAAGGCACCATGTTCGTGCACTCGAGCAGAATCGCTCCTACATGTGGGTGGTCCGTGACCAGTTTCAGCGCAGCTGCGACATTGTCCGCGCGGGCCTGGTCAAAGTCGATCTCCGCCGCGTCATCGAGAATGCGTGTGGTAAAATGCGATCCGGCTCCGGTACCCGCAACCGGTGTGTCATGGGAAATACCGGCGGCATCCAGATGGTTAAGCGTCAGCGTTTCCGAAGAGACTGTGAGAATGCCCAGCGACTGGTCAGCGGGCAGCGTCTGCCGGATCAACGATGCTTGCAACAGTGATGAAGAGGCGACCGGCACGCCAAGCGCGCGCGACATGTCGGTCTGAAACGGTACGAGAAACCCACAATTGGTGGCGATCCCGTCGCAGCCGAGATTGACCAGTTCGCGCCCGGCTTCGATAAACGCATCCAGCAGCGGTGTCGCATCCCCGCGCACAACGTTGTCGGGCGTGGCCTGCGGAACAACCTTGTACTGCACGGGAAACGGCCACGTACTTGCGTTGCCAATGTCGCCGGGAATACGGGGAAACCGCGTGTTCAGCATTAGAATGCCTACCGACGCACCATACACCGTTTTGCCGCCAAAAGTTGTCATATGCGCCCCAAGCCCATCGTCGCCCCACACGCGCAGCCTAGAGCAGCGCTTGCTTTGCGCACAAGCCTGTGCACTGATCTCACTGCGCTTTTCCGGGGCAGCTTGGGGGACAGACAATGCCAAAACGCGTGATCATCGCCGGGGCCGGGATTGTCGGTGTGTCGACAGGGATTTGGCTGCGGCGCATCAGCGATGCGCAGGTTACCATCATTGATCGCCTGCCGCCGGGCGAAGGCACCTCACACGGCAATGCAGGCGTGATTGCTGCCTGCTCGGTCGCGCCCGTCACCGCACCGGGGCTGATCGGGAAAGCTCCGAAAATGCTCGCCAACCCCGACTTTCCGCTGTTCATGCGGTGGGGCTACTTCCCGAAACTGCTGCCGTGGCTACTGAAGTACCTGCGCCACGCCAATGACAGCGACACGCGGCGCATCGCCAAGGGGCTGGCGACCGTGGTCGAAGACAGCGTGGAGCAGCACAAGGCGCTTGTGGACGGCACGGACGCTGCATCATGGGTGCATGACAGCGACTATTCCTTTGCCTATGCCAACCGCGCCGCGTTCGAGGCCGACGCTTACACATGGGCACTGCGCCGCGAAGCGGGGTTCGAACCCATCATGCGCCAAGGACAAGACGCCCGCGACTTTGAGCCCAGCCTCTCGCCCGAAATCGGCCTGTTGGCCACCATGCAGGACCACGGCTTTGTTCACGACCCCGGCGGCTATGTGAAGGCGCTCGCCGCTGAATTCGAAAAACTGGGCGGAACGGTTCTGCAGGCCCAGATCAAGGATTTTGACCTGACGGATGGCAAGGTTACGGCTGTGCACACCGATGATGGCCCACGCGACTGCGATCAGGTGATCCTCGCCACCGGGGTTTGGTCGAAGCCACTGATGCACAAGCTGGGCCTGTCCATCCCGATCGAAACCGAGCGCGGCTATCACATCATCTTCAAGGACGCGACGGGCGGCCCTTCGCACCCCGTCATGGTCGCAAGCGGCAAATTTGTCGCGACGCCCATGGCCGCCGGGCTCAGATGTGCAGGCGTGGTCGAATTTGGCGGGCTCTCCGCCGGGCCGTCGCGCGCCGCGCTGGACCTGCTGCGCAAACAGGCCCAGGCCAGCTTTCCCGATCTGTCTAGCACCGAAGACGTCGAATGGCTGGGCCACCGCCCTGCCCCCTCCGACAGCCTGCCACTTATTGGGCAGGTTCGCGACACCGGCATCTTCACCGCCTTTGGCCACCATCATATTGGATTGACCGGGGGTCCGAAAACGGGAAGGATCACCGCAGGTCTGGTTGCGGATCAGCCCGTGAACACGGACATAAGTGCATTTGATCCAATGCGTTTCGCATGACGCAGTACCACAAAAAAGAATGACCACCAGGGAGACAATGATGTCAAAAATCACCAAAACCTGCACCGCACTGGCCGCAACAACCATGCTGGCCCTGCCCGCCATGGCCGAGGAAAAATGGGACCTGCCCATGGCCTATTCAGGCTCGAATTTCCACTCAGTGACAGGGGCCGAGTTTGCCGAATGCGTGACCACCGGCACGGGCGGCGCGATCGAGATCACGACGCACCCGTCCGGCTCGCTCTTTGCGGGCGCGGACATCAAACGCGCCGTACAAACCGGCCAGGTGCCCATCGGCGAGCGTCTGCTCTCCGGCCACCAGAACGAAAGCGCCATCTTCGGTTGGGATTCCGTGCCCTTCCTCGTGTCGTCCTTTGACGAACACGCCAAGCTTTACGACGCGGCCAAACCCCATGTCGAAGAGCTGCTGGCCGAACAGAACCTGACCCTGCTTTATTCCGTGCCATGGCCGCCCCAGGGCCTCTACTTCAACAAGGAAGTGAACACCGTCGCTGACATGGAGGGGATCAAGTTCCGCTCCTACAACAACGCCACCGCACGTCTGGCCGAACTGACGGGCATGCTGCCGGTGCAGATCGAAGCGGCTGAAATCAGCCAGGCCTTCGCCACGGGCGTCGCCGAATCCATGGTGTCATCGGGGGCCACCGGCTATGACCGCAAGGTCTGGGAAAGCCTCAGCCACTTCTACGCCGTCGATGCCTGGCTGCCGCGCAACTACATGCTGATCAACTCCGATGTCTGGTCAGGTACCTCCGACGCCAACAAGAACGTCATCAACGCCTGCGCCAAATTGGCGGAATATGCCGGCACATGGCGGGCCAAGGAATACACAGGCTTCACGCTGGCGGGCCTGGCCGATGGCGGTATGAGCGTGGGCCCCGCCGGTGACGCGCTGATGTCCGACCTCAAAGAGGTGGGCGCCACCATGACCGCCGAATGGCTCGAAGCCGCGGGCGAGACGGGCAAAGCCATCGTCGACGCGTTCAACGCCAACTAAACGCTGACGCGCGGGCCGGTCCACACAGGATCGGCCCGCTTTTCCTTGCGCGGGGGACAGACCCATGACCGGACTACTGCGCGGTCTGCGCCGCGTCCTTGATTTTATCTATCTGGCGGCGGGCGTGTTGGCTGCGCTTTGCCTGATTGCCATCCTGCTCTTGATCGTCGCGCAGATGGTGGCCCGCTGGACGGGCGAAATTTTCCCCGGTGCGGCCAACTACGCGGGCTATGCCATGGCGGCGGCCAGCTTCTTTGCCTTTGCCAATGCCCTGAACCGGGGCGCGCATATCCGGGTGTCGCTGCTGCTGAATGCGGTGCCTGAACGGTTCCGGCGTTTCATGGAAATCTGGTGCTTTGCCATCGCAGCGGCGGTCATGTGGTACTTCACCTATTACGCCTATTGGTTCGCCTACTGGTCCTGGAAGTTCAACGAGGTGAGCCAGGCGCAAGACGCGACACCCATGTGGATCCCCCAATCGGTCATGGTGATCGGCGGCGGCATCCTGGCCCTGTCGCTGAGCGACCACCTGGTCCACGTCATCCTGCACGGCGATCACCGGATCAAGCGCGACCTCGTCGACCAAAGCTTCGCGGAGTAGCGCCATGGAAGAAGTCTATGCCATCACGCTGTTCCTCTTTGTCCTGTTCCTGCTTCTGGGCACCGGGGTCTGGGTTGGCCTTGCGCTGATGGGCGTCGCCTGGGTGGGGATGGAGCTCTTCACCTCCCGCCCGGTGGGCGACACGATGATCACGACGATCTGGGCCACATCCTCAAGCTGGACACTCACGGCGCTGCCGCTCTTCATCTGGATGGGCGAGATCCTGTTCCGCACACGGCTCAGCGAAGACATGTTTCGCGGCCTGTCCCCGTGGCTCGCACGGCTGCCCGGCGGTCTGGTGCACACCAACATCGTCGGCTGCACCGTCTTTGCCGCCGTCTCCGGCTCCTCCGCGGCAACGCTCACAACGGTGGGCAAGATGTCGATCCCGGAACTCAGGGCGCGCGACTACCCCGAGCGTATCGTGATCGGCACGCTGGCGGGCGCGGCCACGCTGGGCCTGATGATCCCGCCGTCGCTGGCGCTGATCGTCTATGGCGTGACCGTCAACGAAAGCATCACGCAGCTTTTCTTTGCCGGGGTGTTTCCGGGACTGTGCCTTGCACTCATGTTCATGGGCTACGTGGCCGCCTATTCCTACCTGTCCGGCAGTTGGAACCCGAAACGCGAAATCGGCATGTCGTTCGCAGACAAGCTGCGCAATTCGCGGTTCCTGATCCCGGTCCTGTGCCTGATCTTCGTGGTCATCGGGTCGATGTACGCAGGCTACGCCACCGCGACCGAGGCTGCGGCCATCGGCGTGATCGGCGCACTGGTGCTGGCCGCAAGCCAACGGTCGCTGCACTGGAACACCTTCACCGAAAGCCTGATGGGGGCCACGCGCACCTCCGCCATGATCGCGCTGATCCTGGCAGGCGCCGCCTTCTTGAAACTCGCCATGGGCTTCACCGGCCTGCCTCGCGCTCTGGCCGACGGCATCGCCACCATGGAACTCAGCCGGTTCGAGCTGCTGATGATCCTGATGGTCTTCTACATCATCCTCGGCATGTTCCTTGACGGGATCTCGTCCGTGGTGCTGACCATGGCCGTGGTCGAACCGATGGTGCGCGAGGCCGGAATTGATCTGATCTGGTTCGGCATCTTCGTGGTGGTCGTCGTTGAAATGGCGCAGATTACCCCGCCCATCGGCTTCAACCTGTTCGTACTGCAAGGCATGACCGAACACGAGATGGGCTACATCACCCGCGCTGCCTTCCCGATGTTCATGATCATGGTGCTGATGTGCTTTGTCCTGATCTGGTTCCCGGACGTGGCGATGTGGTTGCCCGAGACGATGCGACAGGCCCCCTGAGGCGTGCTGCTGAACGCGTTGATCTGGTTGGGGCGCCAAGGGCGGTATTGCCTGATCGCGGGCCTTTTGGTTGGCCTGATTGCGCCTGATCTTGCCCAAATTCTAAAGCCCTGGGTCGGCACTCTGGTCGCCCTCCTGCTTTTTGTGACTGCCATCCGCATCGGGGCGGCCCGTGCCATTGGGCGCCTTGATGAGGGGCTGGCCACGCTGGGTCGGATCGCGCTTTTGCAAGTCGCGCTTCCCCTGATCATGCTATTGGTCCTGCACGGCCTGAACATCCTGGACCACCCCTTGGCGCTTGCAGTCGTCCTGATGCTTGCCGCGCCGTCACTCACTGGTGCGCCAAATTTCGCAATCATGCTCGGCCACGATCCGGCGCCGGGCATTCGGCTTCTGGTGCTCAGCACGGCGCTGTTTCCGTTGACGGCTTTACCCGTGCTTTACGTTGTCGACCCCGCAGGGACGGGCGCATTAGGTGCCATTGGCCTATCGCTCAATCTGCTGGCCGCGATCCTCTGCGCTGTCGGGCTTGGCTTTGGCGTCCGGCGCTTGTTGCCACAACTCGGCAAAGCACGGGCCCAAGCCGCGCTTGATGGCTGCGCTGCTCTGTTGCTCGCCATCGTTGTCGTTGGGCTGATGAGCGCGATTGGCCCCTTGGTGCGCAGCGACGTTGCCGCATTGCTCGGTTGGATGGCAGCCGCGATGATCATAAACATCGGGCTTGTCGCGAGCACTTTGTCAGTGGCGCGGCGCGTCCCGTTCAAGATACCCCTCGCCACTGCGATCTATGCAGGAAACCGCAACATCGCATTGTTTCTGATTGTCTTGCCCGAAGCGGCGGCAGCCCCTTTGATGATATTCATCGGCTGCTATCAGGTCCCGATGTACCTGACACCGATCCTACTGTCCCGTTTTCAACACAGGACTGCTGGGACATAAGCACCCGCCGGGGTACTCAAACCTAAGGTCAGAGCCTCACCGTACCAGAGAGCATCCAGCCAGATTGATCGCTTCTTCTGCAACTTGCGTGCTGCCTTCTCAGACGCCTTACGTCAAATCTGTTGGCAACTGAAACACCGGAACACGATCGGATACCCCTCTGATCACTTGTGCCTCGCAAGGGATCAGCTGGCCAGGGACAGTGTTGATGCGTTGTGTATTTTGATCCACCAACACCGAAACGTTCAACTCCTTGCATCGCTGTTCCAACCGCGCTGCCAGGTTTACCGGGTCACCATAAGCGGTAAACGACTGTCGTTGCGATGAGCCAATCGTGCCTGTGACCAACTCCCCACTCGCTATGCCCACCCGAATGGCAAAGCCATGCCGCTTCGCCGTGTGCAGCAACGTCCGCGCAGTCTTGAGCGCCGCTTGGGCTGGATCAGGATTGTCGATGGGCGCGTTGAAAGTCACCAGAAACCCGTCTCCCAGATAAGACATGACAGTGCCACCGTTCTGAGAAACCACCTCTGTCGCGTCTGCCAGAAACGCGTCCAGCACACCGATGACATGTTCGGGCGCATGTTGGGATGAAAATGCAGTAAACCCAGCGATATCCATGACCAGCGCAGTGCCTGTCGTGCGCTGCGGACGCAAACGACCATCGTTGGCAATCAGCGACTGTGCGACCTCGCTGGGTACATATTTGCCAAACAGTGCGCTGACACGTTCTCGCGCCGTGCGTTCACGTCGCCACTCCAGATCCGACGCCACCTGTGCAAAGAATACGCTTCGCGCCCGGTAGACGGCAACCGCCAGGGCGAGGGCTGCAAACAGGATCATCGCGGTTTCTTCGATCCGGTTGCCACGCCCGATAAAGTCGATGGACAGAAAAACGGCTTCGTAATCCGCCCGCGTTGCCGCCGCAGGGATATCAGCCCAGGATAGCACCTGTTCCATTTCCAAAGATACCCACAGGAAAGCGCCCCACCAACCCAAGACGCACATCTCACCAGTCCACAAGACCAGCCGCCATGAGAGGCTCAGGCACGACACCGCGAGCACCGGAAACAGATAGTAGATGCCGTAGGCGCGAAAGGCGATGATCTGAGGGATATCGTCGGCGCGGCTGATCGGGATCAGCGCAAACGTCGCGCAGATCGACAAGGTATCAAGGCTGTAGACCGCGTACTTCATCCACCACCGGTCAAACCGCGTCCCGATCACGGCCAGATGCGCAACACCGACGGCAGTGAACAACAGCAAAGCCATGATCGCTGCAAATCGCGGTTCAAATTCACTGAACAGGATTGGCGCACCAACATACCATGCAAAGGCCAACCCGGTCACGGCCGTACGGCACGCAATCGCAAGGCGCAGACCGGTCTGTTCCGCACGGATCAGACGTGCGGTCGCCTCCACTTCAAAAGGATCGGTGCCTGGAGTTGTCATTGCCGGGTCCCGCGCGAGCAGATTGAACATCACATGATTTGTGATGCGCCGCGTCTTTGACCAGCAGAATGGTATGGAAAGCAAAAGCCGAATATCAAAAGCGCCAAGACCCTAACCCAGCTCTCCAGCCCCTAGGGCGGCCTGATGACTTGCCATTCATCAACCCGTTGCTCCTGCCCCAGGCCGGGTATCAGGCGTAAACTCAGCCAGCGACGTCCTCTATCGCCGCCTTGATCGCCTGGGCAAGCGATTGCTTTACCCGGTCATAGCGTGCGCTTGGTACAGGCACCGACACCGCAAAGATGTCACCCACTCTGTCCGCAACCGCAAAGCCCATCGCGCAAATGCCATCCGTATGCTCATTTTCGTCAAAGGCGATGCCTGTCGCCCGAACATCCTCGACCTGGGCAATGATATCCGACAGTGGCGGCACATAGGGGCCACGTTTGCGATGTTCAGCCCGGATAAGCGTCAACGCCCGATCCTGCGGCATGCACGCAAGGGCCGCGCGCCCGTTCGCCGTTGTTGTCAGAGGAAAATGCTCACCAATACGCGAGACGGTGCGTAATCTGTGGCTGCCTTCAATCTGATCGACAAACAACATCTGCGATCCCTCCAGCACGGCCAGGTCTACGGTCTCTCCTGTGATGTCCGACAGATGTGTCATCACGGGGCGCAGTCGGGTCCGCATATCCGACGACACGGCGCGCGCCAAAGACTGGATTTCCGGCCCCAACCTGATTCCTCCATCGCCCCGCTCGGTCGACACAAACCCCTCACTCGCCAGCGCTGCAACAATCCGCTGTACCGTAGAGCGGGGCAGTTCGACCTGCCTGGCAATCTGTCCCAGGCTCAATCCTTCGGTGTCGCGCCCCAGCAAGCGAAGAATATCCGCCGCCCGCGAAATTACCTGAATTCCTTGATTTTTCTTTATTTCTTGTTGCAGCACGCGGTACCTCCAGCGCTCATTACTCGGTTATGTCTGTGCTCAAACCCTATATAGACTCTGTGGTTCAAACACGGGTTGACCGCAATACGATACATACGCACCATTATACAGGACAGCAATGCGAAGCTTTGGGAGGAGCCGATGGTCGTCAATATTCGCGGGATCGATTTCCAGGAAAACGAAAATAACGACATGGGGCTCGAGTTCGTGAACCTCAGCCACCGCTACGGCTTTCAATGCCCCAACTGGCCGTACTTCAAGGACGTCCAGATCGACCGCAAGCACTACATGGCGAAGTCCGGTGTGCTGAGCCAGACCATCACGACGACCATGCACGTCACCACCCATATCGACGCGCCTGCGCACGTCGTTCAGGGCACCCCGTTCATCGATGAGGTGCCGCTGCCCCACTTCTTTGGCTCTGGCCTTGTGGTCAGCATCCCCAAGAAGAAATGGGAACAGATCACTGGCGACGATCTTGAGAAGGCATGCGGCCACGCGATCCGCAAGAATGACGTGCTGATCATCAATACCGGCTGGCACAAACACTACGAAGACGGTGACTATTTCGCCTATTGCCCCGGCCTTGTCCCCTCTGCCGCAGATTGGATGGTGGAAAAAGGAGTGAAAGTTGTCGGCCACGACACCCAGGCCAACGACCACCCGCTTGCCACAGCCATCGGCCCGCAGCGCAACGGGCCAATCCTGCCGCATCTGGAAAAGGAATACCTTGAATGGTCCGGCGGCACCCCGTGGGAGGTCGACTTTCCCGAATGGGAACCGGTCCACCAGAAGCTGTTCAAGAACGGCATTCTCGGGATCGAGAACGTGGGCGGTGATCTCGACCGCGTGACGGGCAAGCGCGTCACCTTCGCCTTCTTCCCATGGAACTGGGACCGCGGTGATGGGTGCATCATCCGCCTGGTCGCCATGATGGACAAGGATCAGGGCTACCGGATTGAGGCAGGCGAGGAATTCTGAGCATCGGTGCGCAGTGAATGCGCAACCCTGCGTCGGGTGTGCCCTCAGAGCGCGCCATCACCAAGGATCAAACCATGCTTACGAAACGCTTTGCAGACGCCCAACCTTACGACACTCCCAACCATTGGGGCGTCACCGGCCTGCGCCTGCAGGGGTTCGAGGATGGCGGGCCGGAAAACCAGTGGATCGGCTTTTCGCAATTCCTGCCCGGTGGCGGTGCAGGCCCCGACGCAACCCCGTTCGAAAAGGTCTATGTCGTGCTGGACGGCGAAATCACCGTCACGGTCAATGACACCGACATGGTCCTTGGGCCGATGGACAGCTGCACCATCCCACCCGGCGAAATGCGCAAGATTGAAAACCGCAGCAACCACGTCTGCAAAATGCTGGTTGTCATACCCTACCCAGACGGAGGTCGACCATGAGCCTCGACAGCCCCCTGTCTTTCTTTGATATTTCCGACAAAGTTGCCCTGATCACTGGTGCCTCCGGTGCCTTTGGCGCCGTTGCTGCACGATGTTTGTCGGGCGCCGGGGCCAAAGTGGTTCTGGCCGCAGGAAATGCAGACGCGATGGCTGAAGTCGCCGCCACTTGCACAGGCGAAACGCACCAGATCAACGCGCGCCCTGACAGCGAAGACACCTGCGCCGCGCTGGTCGCTGAGACCGTCAATACCTTTGGCCGGATCGACATCCTCGTCGTTGCCTCGGGCATGAACAAGGTGGCCAAGATCGGGGACATGGCTCCCGATACATTCGCAGCCGTCATGGACGCCAACGTCACCCAAAGCTGGTTGATGGCCCGCGCCGCTTCCACCCAAATGCAGGCGCAAGGCGACGGCGGAAAGATCGTCCTGATGTCCTCTGCCCGCGGCCTGCTGGGCCACCCCGCAGGCTACACTGCCTATTGCGCGTCCAAAGCCGCCGTCGATGGGATCACCAAAGCGCTGGGGTGCGAGCTTGGCCCCACAGGCATCACCGTCAACGCCATTGCACCCACCGTTTTCCGCTCTCCCCTGACCGCGTGGATGTTCGAAGACACGGAGGAGGCCAAGACGGTGCGCAACGGCTTTCTCACCCGCGTGCCCAAGGGGCGATTGGGAGAACCCGAAGACCTCGCCGGACCGCTTCTGTTTCTGTCGTCGCGGGCCTCCGACTTCTATACCGGCCACATTCTCTACGCCGATGGCGGCTACACGGCGGGCTGAAGCATGGACGAGAACCAGAAAATTGCCGTGATCGGCGGTGGCCTGATGGGCCATGGCATTGCGCTGACATTTGCCCGTGCCGGTCACCACGTTTCCGTCTCAGACCCCATGCCTGAGATGCTGGCCAGCCTGCCGCAACGCGTTTCGGACAGCCTCACCCTCCTGGGTGCGACAGAACCAGAGATTGCCAGCACCCTAAATCGGGTCGAACGGCACGACGGCATCGAAGCGGCCGTGAGCGATGCTGCGTTCGTGTTCGAAGCAGCGCCCGAAAAACTTGAACTGAAACGCTCCATCTTTGCTGAAGTAGAGGAACACGCGCCACAAGACGCCATCCTCGCCTCCAACACGTCTGTCATCCAGATCACCAAGATCATGGGGCATCTTAAACACCGTCATCGTGCCCTTGGCACCCATTGGTGGAACCCACCGCACATGATCCCACTGGTCGAGGTGGTCAAAACCGGATGGACGGAATCTGGTGTCGCGGACGCAATGGTCAAACTGCTCGCTGGTGCGGCCAAGACGCCCGCGTTGGTCGAGAAGGACGTGCCCGGCTTCATCGGCAATCGTCTGCAACACGCGCTTTGGCGTGAAGCGATCAGCCTTGTTGAGAACGGCATTTGCTCGGCCAAGGCCGTTGATGATGTGGTCAAAGCCAGTTTTGGCCGCCGTCTTGCCGTGCTTGGTCCGCTTGAAAACGCCGATCTTGTCGGCCTGGACCTGACGCAAGACATCCACCATCAGGTTCTCTTCGACCTCGATGCACGCCCCGGGCCCTCACCGCTTTTGCAATCACATCTTGATGCCGGACGCGCAGGCATGTCCGTCGGCAAAGGGTTCCGCGACTGGGACGATGGCGACATCGACGCCACCAAAAAACGCATCGCGCACCACCTGCTGGCCCTCGAAACACTGTTAGAGGAGCAGCAGTAAACATAACACAAAGTTATAAACAGCCATTCAAATCGGATCAGGATCATCTTTTGAATGTGATAGGTCTGATGAACAAAGCCGCGCCAAACCACGCCAAAAGTGGGCCGCGCTGCCCGGATCGGGACCAAAACCGAACCATTTCTCAGGGAGGAGAGACATGAAAAACGATATCACACGCCGCCGTATGTTGGCCGGGCTGGGCGCAAGCGTTGCAGCCCCCGCGATCTTGCGCGCCACCCGCGCCTATGCGTCAAACCCGACCATCAAAGTGGGGTTCGTCACGCCATCGACCGGCCCCCTCGCCGGGTTTGCCGAAGCCGATGACTACATCCTCGAAGGTCTGCGCTCCCATTTCGCGGGCGGTGTGACCAACAACGGTAAGTCCTACAACATCGAAATCATCAAGAAGGACAGCCAGTCCAACCCCAACCGCGCCGCCGAAGTGGCCGCAGAGCTGATCCTGTCGGACGAGGTGGACATCATCACCGCCGCCGCGACCCCCGACACCACGAACCCGGTGGCGGACCAGGCCGAGATCAACGAGGTCCCCTGCATCACCACCGACGCCCCCTGGCAACCTTACTTCTTCGGACGCGGTGGCAACCCTGCGGAAGGGTTCCAATACACCTACCACTTCTTCTGGGGACTTGAGGACGTCATCGCCAACTTCACCAGCCTATGGGACGGCAGCGGTGTCGCCAAAAAAGTTGGCGGTTTATTCCCCAACGACGCAGATGGCAACGCGTGGGGCCACCCAGAGCTCGGCCTGCCCGCACCGCTCGCGGCCCAGGGCTTCGAATTGGTCGATCCGGGTCGGTTCCAACCACTCACAGACGACTTTTCGAACTACATCGCGGCCTTCAAAGAAGCCGGGTGCGAGATCATCACCGGCGTCATGATCCCTCCGGACTTCGGCACCTTCTGGGCACAATCCGCGCAACAGGGCTTCAACCCCAAGGTCGCCACCATCGGCAAAGCGCTGCTCTTCCCGTCGGCCATCGAAGCGCTCGGCGACCGTGGCGTGGGCCTGACCACCGAAATCTGGTGGTCTCCAAACCACCCATTCAACTCATCTTTGACCGGTACATCGGCAGGCGAACTGGCCAACGGCTTCACTGCCGCCACCGGCCGCCCCTGGACCCAACCCATCGGCTTCAAACACGCGCTGTTCGAAGTCGTGGCCGACGTCATCTCCCGCTCCGAAGATCTGGATGATTTCGAAGCCAACGCCGCCGCCATCGCGGGCACCAACATCTCGACGATCGTGGGCGACGTGAACTGGTCAAACGGCCCGGTGCCCAACGTGTCCAAAACCCCGCTAGTCTCCGGCCAGTGGCAAAAGGCGGGCGACGGCGTCGAACTGGTCATCACCAACAACAGCCACGCGCCACAGATCCCTGTGGGCGGCGAACTGCAACTGCTGGGCTAAGGCGCTGCGATGTCTGCCCTTTTGTCCGTTACCGGGCTGCAAAAGTCGTTCGGCGCCGTCAAGGTGGCGGACGACAGCAGCTTCGAGATTGCCCAAGGCGATGCCGTGGGCATTCTCGGCCCCAATGGCGCGGGCAAGACATCGCTGTTCAACCTGATCACCGGCGCGCTCAGCCCTGATGCGGGCCGGATCATGTATCAAGGGGCGGACATCACCGCCACATCCGCCGCCAAGCGCTGCAAGATGGGCATCGCGCGGTCCTTCCAGGTCCCGCAGCCTTTTGGCGGCATGACCGTTTACGAAAACGCGCTTGTCGGCGCGATGCAGGGCGCGGGGCTTTCGGGCCACGACGCGGAAAACCACGCGCTGCAGGTGCTGACCGACACCGGGCTCCTCCCCAAGGCCAACCAGCGCGCGGGCGCGCTCACCCTTCTCGACCGCAAGCGGCTGGAAATGGCGCGCGCGCTGTCAGCAAAACCCAAACTCCTCCTCCTCGATGAGATCGCTGGTGGTCTCACAGACGCGGAATGCACAGCCCTCATCGACACGATCAAAGCCGTCCACGCCAAGGGCACGACGATTATTTGGATCGAACACGTGGTCCACGCCCTGCTCGCCGTTGTGGATCGGCTGATCGTTATCGACTTCGGCAAAAAGATCGCCGAGGGCGCGCCAAAAGAGATCATGGACAGCCCGGAGGTCAAGGAAATCTATCTGGGAGTAGACCCCGATGTCTGACCCGATCCTGTCGCTCTCGAACCTCGATGCGCACTATGGCGACTTCCAGGCGCTTTATGGCGTCGACATGGACATCCACGCCGGCGAAGTCATTGCAATCATTGGCGCAAACGGCGCAGGCAAAAGCACACTCATGCGCTCCATTTCCGGCCTGATGCGCAACGGTGCGGATCAGGTCCGGTTCAAAGGCAACCCCATCGGCACCCTGCGCGCGGACGAAGTCGCCTATCGCGGCATCGCCCTCGTCCCCGAAGGCCGTCAACTGTTCCCCTCCCTCTCGGTCGAAGAAAACCTCCTGCTCGGCGGCAAAGTCGCCCGCCCCGGCCCATGGTCGCTCGACAAGGTCTATGACCTCTTCCCCGTCCTCAAAGAAAGGCGCAGCCAAGCCTCCACCTCACTGTCAGGCGGGCAACAACAGATGGTCGCCATCGGCCGCGCCCTCATGGCGAACCCCGAGGTGATCCTGTTTGACGAAATCAGCCTCGGCCTCGCGCCTGTCATCATCAAGACGATCTATGACGCCCTGCCCGGCATCATCGGCGGCGGCATGACGGCACTGGTGGTGGAACAGGACATCAGCAAGGCGCTCGAAGTCTCGTCCCGCGTCTTCTGCCTGCAAGAAGGCCGGGTGTCCCTGTCAGGTGCGACCCAAGACGTCACGCGCGACCAAATCACGGCCGCCTATTTCGGAGTTGCCGCATGATCGAATGGATCAACGTGATCGTGCAGGGGGTGCTTCTGGGTGGCCTCTACGCTCTGTTTGCCGCCGGGCTGTCGATGATCTTTGGCGTCATGCGGTTGGTCAACATTGCTCATGGCGACCTGATTATCCTTGCCGCGTATCTCGGCCTCAGCACCACGATGATGTTCGGCGTGCACCCATTCGCCGCCGCCCTTCTGGTCCTGCCGGTGATGGCCGTCATCGGTTACGTCCTGCAAAGGAGCATCCTGAACCAGACCCTCGGCCCCGACATCCTGCCGCCCCTGCTCGTCACCTTCGGTCTGTCGGTCATCATCCAGAACGCGCTGCTCGAAGGGTATTCCGCTGACCCGCAAAAGCTCTCTGCCGGGGCCATCGAGACCGCAAGCGTCAACCTCGGCAGCCTCACCATCGGCATCCTGCCCCTGCTCACCTTCGGCGTCGCCGTCGCCGTCATCGCCGGGCTGCAATGGATGTTTTACGCCACCGCCCTTGGCCGTGGCTTCCGCGCAGTGTCCGACAATCAGGACATCGCGCAACTCATGGGCCTGAACAAGGCACACGTCTTCGGCCTCGCCATGGCCCTCGCCCTTGCGGTCACGGGCATCGCGGGCATCCTCCTTGGGATCCGCACCAGCTTTGATCCCTCCATCGGCGGCGGGCGCCTGATCTTCGGGTTCGAAGCCGTCATTATCGGGGGCCTCGGCAACCTCTGGGGCACCCTCGCAGGCGGCGTGATCCTGGGCGTCGCGCAAACCATCGGGGCCAAGATCGACCCCGGCTGGCAGGTGCTTGCGGGCCATATCGCCTTCCTCGTTGTCCTCGCGGTCCGCCCCAACGGCCTCTTCCCGCGAGTGCAGCACTGATGAACACGCCAACCGTATACCGCGCCACACGCGCCAGCCGCATCGCGATGATCCTCGCGGCCCTCGCACTGATCTTGCTGGCCGCCGCCCCATGGTGGGCGGGCCGCGCCGACCTGCGCCTGATGGGCGAGATTTTCCTCTACCTCTCCCTCGCCTGCCTGTGGAACCTGATGGCGGGCTACGCGGGCCTCGTCTCCGTCGGCCAACAAGCCTTCGTGGGCTTCGGCGGCTACATGCTCTTTGCCCTCACGATCTTCGGCGGCCTGCACCCGATCACGGCCATCCTCCTCGCGGGCCTGCTCGCAGGTATCCTCTCCATCCCCATCGCTGCGCTCATCTTCCGGCTCAAAGGCGCGTATTTCGCTATCGGCACTTGGGTCGTGGCCGAGGTCTTCCGCCTCAGCTTCGCCCAGGTCTCCGCCCTCGGCGGCGGCTCCGGCACCTCCCTGCCCGTCGGCATCGTCCGCTCCCTCGCCGATGGCCGCTCCGCCCGCGAAGCGCTCAGCTATTGGCTGGCGCTGGGTGCAGCCGTCGTTGTGGTCACTGCTGTGTACCTGTTCCTGCGCTCCCGTCGTGGCCTGTCCCTGACCGCCATCCGCGACAGCGAAGTCGCAGCCAGCGGCCTCGGCATCGACATCTGGCGCACCAAGCTCGAGGTCTACGTCGTCACCTCCGCCTTCACTGCCATCATCGGCGGTCTCATCTTCCTGCAGAAACTCCGCATCACTCCAGACGCTGCGTTCTCCGTCAACGACTGGACCGCCTTCGTCATCTTCATCGTCGTCATCGGCGGTATCGGAACACTTGAGGGTCCGATCATCGGCACCCTCCTCTTCTTCCTCCTGCGCGAAACGCTCGCAGACTTCGGCACCATCTATTTGCTCGTGCTGGGCGCGGTCGCCATCGTGGTCATGCTGAAAGCGCCCAAAGGCGTCTGGGGCCTGATCCGCGACCGCTATGATTTGGAACTCTTCCCACTCAGCTACCGCATCAAACTCGACACCAAGGACAACTAAAATGGCCAAGCAGAAAACGATCATCACCTGCGCGGTCACCGGGGCGATCCACACGCCCACAATGTCCGACCACCTGCCCGTCACGCATAACGACATCGCCGAACAGGCCATCGCCGCTGCCGAGGCCGGTGCATCCATCCTGCACCTGCACACCCGCGACCCCGAAGATGGCCGCCCCTCGGTCACACCCGACCACTACGCCGGCATCCTGTCCCGCGTGAAACAATCCAACAACGCCGTTCTGAACATCACGACAGGTGGCGCGCCCACCATGCTGATCAAGGATCGGATCAAAGCGGCGGTGAAATTCAGCCCCGAGATGTGCTCGCTCAACATGGGGTCCATGAACTTCGCCTTCCACCCGCTGGCCGACCGCTACGACACGTGGAAACACGATTGGGAAAAGGACTATGTCGCCGGGTCCGAGGCCAACATCTTCCGCAACACCTTTGCTGACATCAAACAGGCGGCCACAGAACTCGCCCCGCACGACATCAAGTTCGAACACGAATGCTACGACGTCGGCCACCTCTACAACCTGAAATTCTGCATGGATATTGGCCTCTTCAAAGCGCCCGTCTTCCTGCAATTCGTCTTTGGCGTCCTTGGCGGCATCGGGACCGAGGTCGACAACCTCATCTTCATGAAACGCACCGCCGACCGGCTGTTCGGCGACGACTACCGCTGGTCCGTCCTGGGCGCAGGCGGCGCACAAATGCCCCTTGCCACCACGGCCAGCCAAATGGGCGGCAACGTCCGCGTCGGGCTCGAAGACAGCCTGTTCATCTCACGCGGCAAACTCGCGGAATCGAACGCCCAACAGGTCACCAAAATCCGCCGCATCGTCGAAGACCTGGGCTGCGAAGTCGCTACTCCAGATGAAGCCCGCGAAATCCTGGACCTCAAGGGCGGCGACAAGGTCGCGTTCTAGTCGTCGTCCAACAGGATGCGCTGCGCATCGCCATCCGGGTCGGAATACTGATCGCTTTTCAGCGTCCAGACAAAGGCGACAAGCGCGCCAAGCCCAAGGATCAGCGAACAAGGCACAAGTATCACAAGAACATTCATAGCGTCGCCTTTGTTCTAAGCGCGTTCAGGGTCACGGTGATCGAGCTGGTGGACATGGCCAGCGCCGCCATAAGGGGCGAAGCAAAACCAGCCAACGCAAGCGGGATCGCTACTGCATTGTAGCACGCCGCCAGCCCGAAATTCTCCAATATCCGCCGCCGCGCGCTGCGGGCGATACCGATTGCCGCCGGAATACCGGATAGATGCTGGCCCAACAGAACCAAATCAGCCGCGTTCTGGCTGGCCTCAAGGGCAGTTCCCGGCGCAATCGAGGCCCACGCGCGGGTCAACGCGGGTGTGTCGTTCAGCCCGTCGCCCACCATGACCACCTTGCGGCCCTCGGCCTGCAACGCCTCGATCAGGTCCTGCTTGGCCTCGGGCCCCACCTCTGCATGCACGTGGTCGACGCCCAGCTCGGCAGCGACGCGGGCGGCATTTGCCGCAACATCCCCGGTCAGAATATGCACCTCCAGCCCCAACTTGCGAAGTTGCGACAGCGTGTCGGTCGCATTGGCAAAGACCTGTTCCCGCCGCTTCAGCGCGTAATGCACATCGCCAAGATCAAGCACGGTTCCCTGACCAACCCCAACCCAGATGGCATTGCCAAAGCGCACAGGCTGGCCCCGCCAAACCCCGGACACACCGTTGCCGCGATGTTCAGCAATGCCATCCAACTGTGCCGCAGTCACATCTACAAGGGCAGGCAAAACGGACCGGCTCAGCGGGTGGGCGGACGCTTCGGCCAGTGCTTTCAACACCGCGCGGGCCGCATCTGGCATGCCCTCCGGCACAACCAAAGCCGCTGCAGACAAGGTGCCCGTCTTATCGAACACAACCGTGTCGACCTCGGCCAACCGCTCCAGCGCAGTCTCTGACTTCACCAACAGCCCCATGCGAAACAGCCGCCCCGTCGCCACAGTGGCCACCGCAGGCACGGCCAAGCCCAAGGCGCAGGGGCACGTGATAATCAGTGTCGCAATCGCAATCGTCAGTGCGTGATACATGTCACCCGTCGCAACCGACCACCCGACAAAGGCAGCGAAGGACAACCCGTGCACCAAGGGTGCGTACACGCCCGCCGCCCGGTCGGCGAGGCTGGTGTACCGGCTGCGCGCCCCTTCAGCTTGCGCCGCAATCTGGATCAGGCGGCGCAGGGTCGATCCCTTGGCAGCCACAGTGGTGCGCATAGTCACCGGACCGGTCAACACCACCTCGCCCGCTGTCAGGGCACCATCCCGCATCACCAAAATCTCATCGCTTTCCCCCGTCAGCGCGCTGCGATCAACTTGTGCCGCCTCACTTTGCAGCACGCCGTCCACAGGCACCCGCGCACCAGCCGCCAACCAAAGCGTATCGCCAGCGGCCACTTCGTCCACAGGGACACTCACCCGCGCATCACCGTCGACCCGCATCACCCGCATCGGCTCCAACGCAGCCAAATCCGCCGCCGCCGACCGCGCCGCCTGCCGCATCCGCTTTTCCAGAACGCGCCCGCCCAAAAGGAAAAAGGTCAGCGACAGCGCTGCGTCGAAATACGCGTGTTCGCCGCCCTGCGTCGTTTCATAGAGCGACAGGCCACACGCCAACAAAATTGCCAGAGAGATCGGCACATCCATGTTCAAACGACGCACACGCAACGCAGACCAGGCCGATACAAAGAAAGGCTGCGCGCAGTAAATCGCTGCGGGCAAAGAGATTGTGGCGGCAATCCAGTGAAAGAAGTCGCGCGTTGCATCCGTCGCCCCGGACCACACGGCCACGGACAAGAGCATGACATTCATCATTGCGAACCCGGCGATCCCCAAACGCAAGGTCAGCCCGTCATCCTGAGTGCGGCTCCCCGCATCGCGGGCCTCATGCGCCTCGAACCCGATGCCAGTCAGCGCCTCGATCCAGGGCGCCGGGTCCATCCCCGGCTCCGCCGTGATCGCAACGCGCTTGCGGCTCAGGTTAACGCGGGCGGCTGCGATATCTGGGCGCGCGTTCAATAGCCCCTCGACCGAGCGGATGCAGGACACACAGTGCACTCCCGGCACGATCAACTCATGCGTGGGCAACCCCGCATCCCGGCCCGCCGCCTCAGCAACCGGACCCGCCGCAATGCAACCGGGGCAGGACGCAACGCTCATTTTGCAACCCGCAGCACAATGCGCTGGCGAAAATCGGTGCCATCAGGGGCCACTGCCACCAGACGCAAGTTCCAGTTGCCCGGTGCAAGTTCGGGAATGGCGGCAACAAAGCGGGTGCCGTCATGGGCAAAAATCGGCGTCAGGTCTTCACCCACATGGGTGGCACGCCCAAGCGTTGCCCCCGTGATCTTCGGCTCAACCGGCCCCAAAGTATCGTCGATGATCAGATAAAGCGCCCCACCTTCAACCGACGCTGACACATCCCAGCCCAGCGCCTCCTGCGCGGACCGATCCGCTTCAAAGGCCTGGCTGACGACATAGGAGTTCTTCGTCTCAAGCCCCGGAAAGGTGTGCACCGCCTGAAAGGCCAGCGTCAGGTTCACCCCGATGATGACGGCAAAGGCCGAGCCAAAGATCGCAAGTACATGCCAACCATTGAGTTCCTTGATCATGTCTCAGCCCTTTCCGTTGAAAATTGTGGCGACACCCGCCCGGTCTTCGGTTTCGATATCCTCGACCCACAGGCACAGGCCCGTGGTCTCCGCATCCGCCGCCGCATCCTGTGGCCGCGCGATGACGTAAACACGTGCCTGCAACGTGTCGCTGGCCGGAACCGTGACGTGGTTGGGCATACCGCCCTCGGTTTCCACGTCGATGCGCAGGATGTCGTCCGAGGTCAGCATGACGCGGAACTCGCGCGGCTCCGCCGTCAGGTTGCGGATGCGCAGCGTATAGGTGTTTCGCACCGACCCATCGGACAGGGTCACAAATTGCGGGTTCCGCACCGGCTCGACCGTCAGGTCGATATCCGAGCGAATAAACAGCGCATAGACCAGCGCCACGCCGATCAGTGACCACATCGCGGTATACAGGATCGTGCGCGGGCGCAGCACATGGCTTATGATCGGACGCGGTTTGGCCCCATTTGTCTCGGCCTCTTCGTCCGACAAAGCCAGGTAGTCGATCAACCCGCGCGGCTTACCGATCCGTTCCATCACCTCGTCACACGCATCAATGCACAGCGCACAGGTGATGCACTCCATCTGCTGCCCGTCACGAATGTCTATGCCCGCCGGACACACGTTCACGCAGGCCATGCAGTCGATGCAGTCACCCAGCTTGTCCGCCCCTTCAGCCTTGCGGTGCTTGCCCCGCGGCTCACCCCGCCAATGGCGATAAGCAACCGTCAGCGTACTTTCATCCATCATCGCCGCCTGAATGCGCGGCCACGGGCACATATAGTTACACACCTGCTCGCGCATGAACCCGCCAAAGACAAAGGTGGTCGCGGTCAGGACAAGGATGGTGGAATAGGCCACGAATGGGGCACTGAAGGTCAACAACTGGCCCGCCAGCGTCGGCGCATCGGCAAAGTAGAACACCCACGCCCCGCCGGTCGCAAGCGCGATGAAAAACCATACCGTCCACTTGGTCATGCGCAGGCGAAACTTCTTGAACGACCAGTCCGCATTCCACAGGCGTACCCGCGCATTGCGGTCCCCCTCAATCCAGCGCTCCACCAGAATAAACAGGTCGGTCCACACGGTCTGCGGACAGGCATAGCCACACCACACGCGACCCAACGCGGACGTAAACAGAAACAGGCCCAACCCTGCCATGATCAAAAGCCCAGCCACGAAGTAAAACTCGTGCGGCCAAATCTCGATCCAGAAGAAGTAGAACCGACGCCCGGCCAAATCGACCAGCACCGCCTGATCCGGCAGGTTCGGACCACGATCCCAGCGGATCCACGGGGTCAGATAGTAGATCGCAAGGGTCACCCCCATGATCCACCATTTCAGCGTGCGAAACGTGCCCTTCACCCGCCGGGGAAAGATCGGTTCACGCGCGACATACATGGGCGGCGGAGAAGCCGGTGTTTGTGTCATATTCGGTTGTCCTGTTCGTAAGCGTATCCTGCACATCGGCAGGGGGCGCGGCCTTGATCTGGGTCAACTCGGAAGGAAATCCCGGCCCCCGCTTGGTACGAACAGGACAAGGGCCGGGACCGCCGCACATCGCTTCCGGCGAGGGCATGCGCCCTAATGCACGGCGTAGTGTGAAACGGCGAGAGCTACTCGCCGCCTCCCAATTGGTGCAGATACAGCGTGACCGCCTTGATCTCGTCCTCGTCCAGACGCTGCCCCCAGGCAGGCATGACGCCGAACCGGGAATAGGTGATGGTCTCGGTCAGCCGCTCGCGGTCCCCGCCATAGAGCCAGATGGCATCGTTCAGCGTCGGCGCGCCCAAACCGCGGTCACCTTCGCCGTTCAGCCCGTGACAGGCCGAACACTGCTCTTCGAACAGTACTGCACCCATCTCGGCCAAACCGGCATCATGGTCCTGACCCGACAGCGCCAGCACATATTCCACGGTCTGGCCAATCTCTTCATCGGACAGAATATCGCCAAAGACCGGCATCTCGGACCAGCGCGCATCTGGGTCGGTTTCGTTCCGAATGCCGTGGCGCACGGTGTACTCGATCTCTTCAAGTGTCCCGCCCCACAGCCAGGCATCGTCCAGCAAGTTGGGATAGCCCGCCGCTTGCACGCCAGCCGCCCCGGCACCGTGGCACTGGGAACAGTTGGCAAGGAACACAGACGCCCCCCCGGCAACCCCATAACGGTGCGCCGGATCATCCGGCGACAACGTGGACAGATCAGCCGAGGCCAGCACCGCCGACACTTCGGCATTCTGCGCCTCCACCTCAGCAATCTGCTCGGCCACTTCGGCGCGGGTGGAATACCCCAGCAATCCAGCCGTCGCAGAGTTGACCAAAGGCCAAGCCGGGTAAGCAATGGTGTACGCCAGCCCCCAGGCCACAGTGCCGTAGAAGGTCCACAGCCACCACCGCGGCAGCGGATTGTTCAACTCCTTGATCCCATCCCACTCGTGACCGGTGGTGTCGGTCCCCGTGACCTGATCGATATCTTCTTTGTCAGCCATCTTTGGCCTCCGGTTCTTGCGCAAGGAAATGCGCATCTTTGTCGTTGCGTAGGGGGATGCCGGCGGCCTCTTCATTGGCCTTCCGCGCCGAAGGGCGGAAGGACCACAGACACGCGGTGATGTAGAAGATCACCATCGCCAGCAGCACCCAGCTGTCGGCAAGCTCACGCAGGAAAGAATAGGTATCCATGCATCCCTCCTATCGGCTCGGCTCGGGCGTGAAGGTCGAGAAATCGACCAGCGTGCCCAGCATCTGCAGGTAAGCGATCAATGCATCCATCTCGGTCAACGCGGGCTGACCATCAAAGTTGGACACAACCGCGCCGGGATAGCGTTCCACCAACCCGTCCCAATCCCCGTCAGGGTCGGCCTGCACGCGAAAGTCATCCACCGCCGCCGCCACCATCTCGTCGGTATAGGGCACACCGACAAAGCGGTGCGTGCGCACAAGCGCCTCGACCTGATCGGTTTCAAGGACAGCATCGGCCAAAAACGCGTATTTCGGCATCACACTTTCCGGCACCACCGATTGCGGGTCCATAAAGTGATCCACATGCCAGGCGTCCGAATACCGCCCACCGACACGGGCCAGGTCTGGCCCCGTGCGCTTCGATCCCCACTGGAACGGGTGGTCATACATCGACTCCGCCGCCAGGGAATAGTGTCCGTACCGCTCCACCTCGTCCCGCATCGGGCGGATCATCTGGCTGTGGCAGACATAGCACCCCTCGCGGATGTAGATGTCGCGCCCGGCCAGTTCCAGCGGGCTGTAGGGCCGCACGCCATCCACCTCTTCAATCGTGTTTTCGAGGTAAAAGAGCGGCGCAATCTCGACGATGCCCCCGATGGTCACGGTCAGCAGCGAGAAGACGAACAAAAGCGTCGGGCTGCGTTCAAGCACCTGGTGCTTCTGAAGAAATCCGGTTTTCATTGTGATCTCTCCTTCACGCTGCTTGGACGTTGACAGGGGTCGGGGTGGCCACCTGGACGGGTTTGCCACCCCGGATGGTCATCCACATGTTCCAGACCATGATCACGCCACCGGCTAGGTACAGAACCCCTCCCAATCCGCGCACCACATACATCGGGAACTTCGCGCTCACAGTGTCAGCGAACGAGTTCACCAGGAACCCTTGGGCGTCGACTTCGCGCCACATCAGGCCTTCCATGATGCCGGTCACCCACATGGAGGCCGCGTAAAGCACGATGCCGATGGTCGCGAGCCAGAAGTGCCAGTCGATGGCAGCCATCGAATACATCTCTTTCCGGCCCCACAGACGCGGCGTCAGGAAGTAGAGCGCCCCGAAGGTTATCATCCCGTTCCAGCCCAGCGCACCGGAGTGCACGTGCCCGATGGTCCAGTCGGTATAGTGGCTCAGCGAGTTCACAGCCCGGATCGACATCATCGGACCCTCAAAGGTCGACATGCCGTAGAAGGCTAGCGAAATCACCATCATCCTGATGATCGGATCGGTGCGCAGCTTGTCCCACGCGCCTTGCAGTGTCATCAGACCGTTGATCATGCCACCCCATGACGGCATCCACAGGATGATCGAGAACACCATGCCAAGGGTCGAGGCCCAATCCGGCAACGCAGTGTAATGCAAGTGGTGCGGTCCCGCCCAGATATAGAGAAAGATCAGCGCCCAGAAGTGGATGATCGACAGCTTGTAGCTGAAGACGGGGCGTTCAGCCTGTTTTGGGATGAAGTAATACATCATTCCCAGAAAACCCGCCGTCAGGAAGAACCCGACAGCATTGTGGCCGTACCACCACTGTACCATCGCATCCTGCACGCCCGGCCAGACAATGACCGATTTCGAACCCCAGATGCTGACCGGGATGGTCAGGTTGTTGACCACATGAAGCATCGCGACGGTGACGATGAAGGACAGAAGGAACCAGTTGGCCACATAGATATGCGGCTCTTTCCGTTTGACGATCGTGCCGAGGAACACTGCCAGATAGGCCACCCACACGATTGTCAGCCATAGATCAACATACCACTCCGGTTCGGCGTATTCTTTAGATTGGGTCCCACCCAATACATAGCCCGTAGCCGCCAGCACGATGAAAAGTTGGTAACCCCAGAACACGAACCATCCCAGGTTGCCGCCCCAGAGCCGCGCCGCCGACGTGCGTTGCACAATGTAAAAAGATGACGCGATCAAAGCGTTACCGCCAAATGCAAAAATCACCGCGGAGGTGTGCAGCGGACGCAGGCGTCCGAAATTTCCATAACCCTGCAAAAACTCGAAATTCAGAGCTGGAAATGCCAATTGGAACGCGATCACGACGCCCACCAGGAAACCGACAACACCCCAAAAGGCCGTGGCAATTACCCCTGCACGGATCACGTCGTCGCTGTATTCCATTGAGACATCGACGGGATCATAGGGTTCATCCGTCCGTCGCAACGTCCACAGAAAAAGCCCACCGGCAATCAACATGATGAGGATCATGTGAACCTGGTAAGCTAGATCACGTGCATACGAGGCCCCCATCATGGCGATCAACACGATGAGACCAAGCACGATCAGCTTGATATAATTCAACATTTTTCGTCCCTTCGTCGTGTCCACGCGATTCGAGCGCCGCGTCGGACGGATTAGACTGCGTGCTTGATCGCCCGTGCCGTGTTTTGTTGCCTTGATCTGAATCAAGCATTTCGCGAGCAGGTTTTGACTCGTGTCAACGAAGTGCCTTGAACTGACTGTTTAAGCTGATGCAACAAAGACCATCCTAGTCAGGGAGAGCGAGGAAAATGGCCTATAAATCTCTGTTGACCGTGATCACAGACGCGTCGGTCGCAGCGGCACCGTTGGCGCACATCACTGCACTTGCCACCGCGCAAGACGCCCATGTTGAAGCCCTGTGTCTGGGCGTCGACCGCACACAAACCGGTTACTACTATGCTGGCGCGAACGCCTTGATATTGCAGGAAACTCTGACGCGCGCGCACGCAGAAGCAGCCGAACTTCTGGAACTTGCCCAAGACCACCTTGGAAAATCCAGCGTCCGCTGGTCGGCCGATGATGGTGTGACGCCGTTCGCTGATATGGCACGCCATGTTGCCTTGCATGCTCGGTTTGCGGACCTTGTAGTCTTGCCAAAACCATATGGTGATGACCGTGGCGCGGAACTGGAGCCGCTTGTTGAAGCGGCACTTTTTGACGCAGATGCACCGGTTCTTGTTGTTCCTGACGATGCCAGACCCAACCCCGCGCCCAAACAGATCATTGTTGCGTGGAACCAAAGCAAAGAGGCTTTGTCCGCAATTCGCGCCGCTATACCCTTCCTCGACCAGTGCAGCCTTGCGCGCATCGTCGTGGTTGATCCACCCGCGCACGGTCCTGAACGGTCCGATCCCGGAGGATTGCTTAGCCAGATGCTGGCCCGCCACGGGATATCTTGCGAAATCGACGTTATTTCGAAAACGTTGCCGCGGGTATCAGATGTACTGAACCGCCACGTGATAGATAAGGGCGCGGAAATGGTGGTCATGGGCGCTTATGGTCATTCGCGTTTCCGAGAAGCAATTTTAGGTGGCGCGACCCGAAATATGCTTGAGCAGGCGTCAGTTCCTGTACTGATGGCGCGCTAACAAAGCCGTGACCCATAATCACTATCGTCGTCGCTGCTTATTAGGAGGAGTTAGTCCAGGCTCGTCGCACGGTTTGATTGTTGGTCAGTTCAACAAACCGCCGTCACTGTCATCGCCAGCTTCTTCCATCAGACGATCCATGTCGGGCACGGCGATATGGCGTTTGCCTTCCAGAATAATCACCTGATCCCTTTTTAGGGCCGAAATCTGACGGCTAACCGTTTCAAGAGTAAGTCCCAGATAATCAGCCATCGCTTCGCGTGTTAGAGGAAGATCGAATTCAACTTCACCATGCCCCGTTTCGAGGTTCAGCGTCACATCCCGACGGGCCAAAATAGACAGCAGGCTTGCAATCTTTTCGCGTGCGGTTTTGCGGCCAAGCACAAGCATCCATTCCCGCGCCGCATCCAGCTCGTCTAGCGTCATTTCCAGCAGACGATGTGCGATATGCGGCGTATCGTTCATCATTTCTTCGAACGGTTTCTTGCGAAAGCAGCACATCACCAGATCAGTCGTGGCAACAACATCATACGCGGCCCCATCTCGGCCCGGTCGCCCTACGAAATCAGATGGCAAAAGCAAGCCGACCATCTGTGTCCGACCGTCTTCCATGGTCTGCGTCAGCGATGCAATGCCCGATACAACCGAGCCGACAAAATCCATTTTGTCGCCCGACCACATCACAGTCTGGCCAGCCTCGAAACTGCGGTAAAATTTTATATCTTCCAGCCGCGCGAGTTCATCAGCCTCGCATCGGGCACAGACTGCACGGTGTCTTATCGGACAGTCCGAGCACTCCTGAGCAAAGGACAAAGGTACGTTCATGCGCGCTACCCACTTGATCTGGGTCAAGGTTGACCACCACCACCAGACATAAGACTAAGCGCATGATACAGTCTTCGCAATTGGCCAAGTTCGGGCTATTTGACGCGCGCGTTCCGCGATACACGAGCTATCCGACTGCTCCGCAATTTAGCGAGGACGTCGGACCCGGACATTTTGTAAACTGGATTTCCCAGCTACCTGAACAGGGACAAATTTCGCTTTATGTGCATATCCCGTTCTGCAGGAGATTGTGCTGGTTTTGTGCGTGCCGAACGCAGGGTACACAATCTGACAAACCTGTCATTTCTTATCTAGAAACCCTGAAAAGCGAACTGGCGTTACTCAAGCAGCACTTACCGGAGGGTATTCGGCTGCAGCGGTTGCACTGGGGCGGTGGCACACCGACATTGCTTCGGCCCGATATGATGGCCGATCTGGCTTTCAGCATCGCACAAATGGCTCCATTTGCCGACAGCTATGAATTCTCGGTTGAAATCGATCCAAATGAAATCGACGCGGCGCGTGTGCACACGCTCGCCGCTGCAGGGATGAACCGTGCCTCGATTGGGGTGCAAGACTTCAACGACGATATCCAACAAACCATCGGCCGGATTCAAAGCTATGATGTAACCCGCAATGCCGTTGAAATGTTGCGCGGGCACGGTATCAGCAGCTTGAATGCCGATATCCTTTTTGGTCTACCCAATCAGACCCAAAAGCGGATGACTGAGAGTGTTCAGAAGCTGTTGTCGTTGAACCCGGATCGCGTGGCCCTTTATGGCTACGCCCATGTCCCCTGGATGGCGCGGCGGCAAACGATGATACCGTCTGACGCACTTCCTACACCGGAAGAGCGGTTGGTCCTATTTGATACCGCCAGGCGACTATTTTTGTGGGATGGGTATCGCGAAATAGGCATTGATCATTTCGCCAGTCCGGAAGACAGCATGACAAAAGCTTTGGATTCGGGACACTTGCGGCGCAATTTCCAAGGGTACACGGACGACGTTTCCGGTGTATTGATCGGCGTAGGCGCGTCGGCGATCTCAAAATTCCCGCAAGGTTACGCGCAAAACGATGCATCAACCGGGAAACATGTCGGCGCAATTTCTAAGGGGCAGTTTTCAACTGCGCGCGGCCACGTCTTTAAAGGCGATGACAAGTTACGCGCGCGAATGATCGAAGCTCTGATGTGCGACTTCCGCATTAACTCTGCCGAACTCAAACGCATCTTCGGAGTGAGCGATAAAACGCTCAATTCAATGTATTCCGAAGCGACGAAAGCTTTTCCCGGCATGATCGAAGTGAACGAGGATGGTTTGTTTCTGCAGCAACGGAGCCGTCCTCTCACGCGCATGATAGCGCGAATATTCGACACCTACAATCTTGGCCAATCCGGGCATTCCTCTGCCATTTAGTCGGCAAGTTGCAGCCCCTTCTGAGCCGCAGACGCACCTAACCCGCAGCGGCAAGCAAAGTACGGGTATAATCGTTTTGTGGATTCAAAAACAGCGCTTCTGCCTCGCCTGACTCGACAACATCGCCCTGTTTCATCACAATCATATTGTGGCTCATTGCCCTGACGACTTTTAGGTCGTGACTGATAAAAAGATAAGCCAGCCCGTATTTCTTCTGCAGGTCCCGCAAAAGATCAACGATTTGCACTTGCACCGTCATGTCCAGCGCCGAGGTTGGTTCATCAAGCACCAGCAACTTTGGGCGCAAAACCATCGCGCGCGCAATCGCGATGCGCTGTCGCTGCCCTCCGGAAAACTCATGCGGATATCGATCCATCGCCCCCGGATCCAAGCCGGTTTCGACCATCGCCTCGGCCACCAAATCCCGTGCATCGCGGTCAGGATCCACGTTGTGGATCGCCAATCCCTCGGAAATGATCTGAAACGCGGTCATGCGCGGACTGAGGGATCCAAAAGGATCCTGAAAGACGATTTGCATATCCTTGCGCAGCCGCCGCAACTCCCGCGTTGACCATTTACGAATGTCCTGCCCTTGAAAAGTAATGCTGCCTTCCGAGCCGATCAGGCGCATGATTGCGAGCGCCAGCGTTGTTTTGCCGGATCCGCTTTCGCCGACAATACCTAAGGTCTCACCGGGCCGCACCGATAGTGTTGTGTCGTTTACAGCTTTGACATGCCCAACGGTTCTTTTGAGAAATCCTGCGTGAATTGGAAACCAGACTTTGAGGTTTTGGGTCTCCACGATCGGTGCATCCCTTGAAGCAAACGGATCCGGCGCGCCGCTGGGTTCGGCGGCTAAAAGTTTTCGTGTGTAGGGGTGTTGTGGTTTGGTGAAAATCTCAGCCGTGGGACCGGCTTCAACAATTTCACCGTCTTTCATCACGCATACGCGGTCGGCAATGCGACGGACAACGCCAAGATCATGTGTGATAAACAAAAGTCCCATTTCTTCGGTTGCCTTCAGTTCAGCCAGCAACTCAAGGATTTGCGCCTGTATCGTTACGTCAAGCGCGGTGGTCGGTTCGTCGGCAATCAGGATATCGGGTTTATTGGCAAGAGCCATAGCAATCATCACCCGCTGCCTCTGTCCTCCGGACAATTGATGTGGGTAAGCACTTAGCCGGCGTTCCGCGTCTCGAATGCCGACCTTTTCAAGCAACTCGACGATCCGCGCCCGAGCTTCGGCATCGACCAGACCTTGGTGAAGTGCGAGCGACTCCCGGAGCTGCTTTTCAATTGTGTGCAGCGGGTTGAGCGATGTCATCGGCTCCTGAAAAATAAAGCTGATGTCGTTCCCACGCACATCTTGCAACCGGCGCACATCGGCACCGATCATTTCCTGTTCATCATAGGTGACCGAACCGGAGACCTGCGCATTGTCGCCAAGTAACGACACCGTAGAGAGAGCCGTCACGGATTTACCGGAACCGGACTCACCCACCAAAGCGACCGTCTCGCCTTTGTCGACGGCAAATGACACACCGCGTACTGCTTCTACCACTTTACCGTCTTGCCGGAAGGCGACACGAAGATTGTTTATGCTCAGAATTGCGCTCAAGAAAACGTCTTTCTGGGGTCGAATGCATCGCGGATACCTTCGAAAATGAAGACAAGCAGCGACAACATGATCGCGAATGTGAAGAAGGCGGTGAAGGCCAGCCACGGGGCTTGCAAGTTGTTCTTGGCCTGAAGTGTCAATTCACCCAGCGACGGGGCCGAGGACGGCAAACCGAACCCCAGGAAATCCAATGACGCCAGCGTGCCGATCGTACCTGTCACGATAAACGGCAACATAGTCAGCGTGGCCACCATCGCATTAGGCAGCATGTGTCGGAACATAATCGTCATGTTGCCAACGCCCAGCGCCTTGGCAGCCCTTACATATTCTAGGTTCCGCGCCCGCAGGAACTCTGCCCGCACTACACCCACCAAAGCGGTCCAACTGAAAATGACCAGCAGGAAGACCAGCAGCCAGAAACTGCGCCCCAAAATCGCGAACATGATGATGATCACATAAAGGAAAGGTGTTGCCGTCCAGATTTCGATAAACCGCTGGAAAATAAGATCGAGCCAGCCACCGAAATACCCCTGCACAGCACCGGCGATGATCCCGATAACGGATGCCGCAGCGGTGACCATCAATGTGAAAGCCACCGACAATCGGAAGCCGTGGATCACGCGGGCCATCACATCACGCTTGGTGTCATCGGTACCCAGCCAGTTTTCACGGTTGGGTGGCAACGGTGCCGCGCCCGGCCGGTCCACGGGTGTGTCGTAGGAATAGGGGATCAATGGCCACAGCATCCAACCGCGGGTCAACTGTTCGCCCTCTACGATGCCGTCCCGTGCATCCTCGATGTATCCTTCCGGATCATCAAAACAGACGTCCAAGCCGCCAGTTGCAATCAGACACCGCACTTCGGGATCGCGATAGACAGCTTCTGTCCGGAAATCGCCGCCGAAGGCCGTTTCCGGATAGAAATTCCAGATCGGGGTGTAGAACTCGCCCTGATACCGCACAAGCATGGGTTTGTCATAAGCCAGGAACTCGGCGAACAGGCTCAGGCCGAACAAGAACGAGAAGACCCACAGTGACCAAAAAGCCCGCTTGTTTTTCTTGAAGTTGCGCCACCGGCGCTTGTTGAGCGGCGATAGTTCGAAACGTCCGCGTTTGGGCATTTCTGCGGGGGTTGGCGGCTGGGCCAGTTGCGGTTCGGGCTCAGCAACCATATCAGCCCTCCCGCCGCTCAAAGTCGATACGCGGATCAACCAGCACGTACATCAGATCTGACAGGATACCGACGACGAGCCCAATTAATCCAAAGATAAAAAGGGTTCCGAAAACAATGGGATAATCCCGCGCGACCGCCGCCTCGAAGCCCAACCGCCCGAGACCATCCAGCGAAAAAATCGTTTCGATAATCAGCGACCCACTAAAGAAAACACCAATGAAAACAGCCGGGAAACCAGCAATCACAATCAGCATGGCATTTCGAAACACATGACCATAAAGCACTCGCCTTTCCGAAAGTCCTTTGGCGCGTGCAGTCATCACATAGTGTTTCTTTATCTCATCCAAAAAACTGTTTTTCGTCAGCAAAGTCAGCGTTGCAAATGCTGAAATCGTAGACGCCAAAACTGGCAGGGCTATGTGCCAGAAGTAATCACCAATTTTGCCGAAAAAGCTCAGATCCGCCCAGTTGTCAGAGGTTAAACCGCGCAGCGGGAATATCTGCCAATAAGATCCTCCTGCAAAAAGCACCAACAGCAAGATCGCGAAGAGGAAGCCCGGTATCGCATAAGCAATGATGATCGCACCGGACGTCCAAGTGTCAAAGTTCGACCCGTCTTGGACCGCTTTGCGAATTCCAAGCGGAATGGACACCAGATATGCGATGAGTGTGGACCAGAGCCCCAGCGAGATCGACACCGGCATCTTTTCGATGACTAGATCGATCACGCTGATCGACCGAAAATAACTGTCGCCGAAATCCAACCGCATATAGTTCCAGATCATGTTGAAAAAACGCTCGACCGGCGGTTTGTCAAACCCGAACTCTTTTTCCAGTTGTTCGATGAACTCAGGCGGCAGACCCCTGGCACCGATGTATTGATCATTTCCAGGGCCGCTTTCCTCTAATCCAACGTCGCCGGTGTTTCCGGCAAATGACCCAAACACATCGCCTTGGCCTTGCGCACGGGCAATTGCCTGTTCAACCGGTCCGCCCGGTACAAATTGAGTCAAGGCAAAATTGACCAGCATAATGCCAAACAAAGTCGGAATGATCAGCAGCAATCGCCGCAGGATATAGCCGCCCATCGGGCTTTTACCTCAACGCACCCGCGGCTCTCAGGTCGGCCGCCTTCTCGGCGTTGTACCACCAGAAATCCAATTGGCCCAGCGCGTACGCTGGCAAGGGGTCTGGGAATTCGTACATGTCATAGTAAGACACCCAATAGCTATCGTTGTACCACATTGGGATCATGATGAATTCATGGCGCAGCGCCCGGTCCAGAGCGCGTAGCGTTGACTGCTCTTCTGCCGTGCTTTCGGACAGCAACGATGCTTGAATGATCGCGTCGACCAACGGGCTGGCCAATCCGGCCGGGTTAAAAACCGAAAAGGCGGCGTCTTCGGATCCATACCGTTGCATCAGCCCTGTGCCTGTCCCCAGAAACGCGCCATAGCTATCGAAGATCAGATCGTAGTCGCGTTCACGCTCACGCAGGGTGTATTGCGACGGGTCGACCTTTTCCAAAACGGCGTCGACACCCATGTTGTTCAGGTTCGAGACAAAATTCTCCATCACGGCGCTCAATGTTCCTTCCTGAGCGGTGTTGAACAGGAACGTCAGTCGCAGTGGCGCGCCGTCCGCATTCCTGCGGCGCCCGTCGTCACCAACTTCCCAGCCTGCCTCGTCAAGAAGACCCATGGCGCGGCGCAGGTTACGGCGATCGCTTAGACGGGCCGGGTTTGATGTGTGTGGAACAAACGCTGACTCGCTTAGCATTTCTGGCGGAACCAGATCACCCAGCGACTGCAAAAATTCCAACTCGGGCCCCTCTGGCACGCCGGTAGCCATCAAAGGAGTATCCTGCGTAAACGAAACTCTCTGTTTGAAAAGCCCATATTGCAGCGATTCATTTGTCCATTCGAAGTTGTACGCCAGCGCAATCGCCTCGCGCACGCGCCGATCCTGCAGAACCTCGCTACCAAGATTGAAGACGATCCCAGAAGGTGTCGGCGGCGTGCCATCAGGCAATTCGGTCTTTGCAATTGATCCGTTGGAAATTTTTGGGAAATCGTAGAGCGTCGCCCATTTCTTGGAATCGCCTTCTTGCCGAAAGGTGTACTCACCAGCTTTGAACGCCTCAAACGAGGCGGTGTCGTCGCCAAAATACTCAACTCGGATGGTATCGAAATTGTGCCGCCCACGATTGATCGGAAGATCTTTGCCCCAGTAGTCGGGGTTTCGCTTGTAAACGATCCTGCGGTTTACATCGACGGTATCAACCATGTAGGGGCCCGAACCGGGTGAGGTTTCCAGCCGGCTTTCATCCAACCGCGCGCCAGTTTCCTCGAACCATTTTTTTGACCAAACAGGTACGCCACCAACCTGATCAATTAGGCTGCGACGCGAGATGCCTTCGGTGAAGTAGAACTTGATACGGTAGTCATCCAGAACTTCGGCGTTGGGAATGCGCTTTTTCACCGCCGCAGCATAGGACGGTAGTCCTTGTTCCAGGAGAAGGTTGTGCGAGAACAAAACGTCATGCGCCGTCAGCGTCGTGCCATCCGAGAACCGCGCCTCGGGCCGGATGTGGAAGATCACCCAATCCTTGCTCGGTGGGTATTCCAGTTTGTGCGCAAGCAAACCGTACCCTTCGCCATAGGTGTCGGCCGCACCATCTCCCAACAGGCTTTCATACATAAACCAGCTCAATTGCCCTCGCCGGCCTTTCACTGTGTATGGATTCATCGAATCAAACGTGCCCAGCGCAGCGAACGAAATTTCACCGCCTTTGGGTGCGTCAGGGTTCACGAAGTCAAAGTGTTCGAAGCCCTCGGGATATTTTAGATCTCCGTAAAACGAATACCCATGGCTCACGATCAAGTCTTCGGTGATGGTTTCTTCAGCCTTGGACGCTGGCACCAGCACCAGAAGCACCGAGAGGCAGAGAAAACCCAAGCTCAACAAACGAAGGTGCGATACGGGGCGCACGAGGGCACGGGTATGGATCATTCGGGACTTCCTGTTGTGATACCAGTGGACAGACGGGCCTTATTTGCGTGATGTAAGCTAATCCCCGTGCAAGCCAACACTCAAGTTGAGAATCTGTGAACTGCCGAGAGGGCGCGTCATACAGGGTTATTCCAACAAAAAAGGCCGCTGCGTTACGCAACGGCCTAACAAAAAAATGTGTTTGCGCCGCTCAGTCGGCGTAAGTGGCCAGATATGCGATTAGGTTTGCGCGGTCTTCGACGTCGCGCATGCCGGAATAGCCCATCGACGTGCCCGGTGCATAGTTGCGCGGGCTTTCCAGAAATCCACTCAGATTTTCGGGGGTCCATTCACCACCCATGCTGGCCAGCGCATCCGAGTAGTTGAACCCGTCAGCGGCTGCCTTTGCACGTCCAACCACACCGTACAGATAGGGGCCTGTGCCGTTCGCGCCGGATTCCAGCTTGTGACATGCGCTGCATTGGCGGAATAGGCGGACGCCTTTTTCTGCATCGGCCGATGCAAGCACGGTCGCAAAATCAACTTCTTCGGTCTCGGCAACGTCAGCTTCGCTTGCGCCAGTGTCAATCACATACGCCTGCTCGCCATGGCCGTCGACGTGATAGATTTCTTCTGCTGCCCAGCTGCCCAGCAGAAACACGAGCAGAGCACCAAATAAACCACCTGCGGCTTTGGTGAAGGTCATCGTATCAAGCATTGGTCGCCCGTTCTATTTTATCCAGTTCGGCGGGTATCTATTGCTTCCCTTGGGAACTGGCAAGATAAAGACACCGCGACCAAACGACCTTTTGCCTCAAATGCCTTCAAGGATCTTTACATGACCAATCGGATCGCGTTCCAAGGAGAGCCGGGCGCTTATTCCCACCAGGCGTGCCGCGAAGCACGTCCAGATATGGAAGCCATGCCCTGCAGAACTTTCGAAGATGCAATCGACGCGGTACGAAGCGGTGCAGCAGACCTAGGCATGCTTCCGGTCGAAAATTCGACCTATGGACGCGTGGCCGACATCCACTCTTTACTTCCGCAATCAGGTTTGCACATCGTAGATGAGTCGTTTGTTCGTGTGCACATTAATCTTTTGGCCGTGCCGGGAACAAACCTGAATCAGATCGAACATGCGATGAGCCACACGGTTCTTTTGGGTCAGTGCAAGGAGTTTCTGAGCAGCAATCGAATACATAGAATCACGGGCGCAGACACGGCTGGATCGGCCAGACATGTCGCCGAATTGAGTGATCCCAAGGTCGCGGCTCTTGCCAGTGAGCTGGCTGGCGAAATCTATGGTCTGGATGTGCTGGCAAGGCATATTGAAGATCAACGCAACAACACAACCCGCTTCCTTATGATGTCGCGCGAGGCAGACCACACCCGTCGCGGCAACGAAGGCATGATCACCTCTTTCGTTTTTCAGGTGCGCAACATTCCCGCCGCGCTTTACAAAGCCATGGGGGGGTTCGCCACAAATGGTGTGAACATGACCAAACTGGAAAGTTACATGGTTGGCGGCACGTTCACAGCGACACAGTTCTATGCCGATATCGATGGTCATCCTGAGGACCCGCCAGTACGCCGGGCATTGGATGAGCTAGATTACTTCACAACAAATGTGGAAATTCTTGGCGTGTATCCCGCTGCGCCAGGACGACATTGATCGTTCTGAAAGTTGATCTCGGAGTTCTGCGTCGTATCTGCGCGTGATCTCAAGCCAGACGTGTGTATTTTTCCTCTATTGTCCGCGCGAATTCGGCGACACGCAGCTTGTACCGCTTCGTCAAATTGTTCTTGGCCAATTTCATCGACTGCACGAACAAGCGCGCCGGCAAAGTCCGCGGCTTGACATCGAACTCGACCGTGATGCGTGTTCGGTTCGAAGCAAGTGCGACCAGATCTACATTAAGCTTCGTCGTCAAACCTCCCGAAATGGCTTCGAATTCCATTGCCATCGGGGGCGCGTAGCGAACCAGTTCGACTTCTACGTTTCGCGTTTTGCCGCGAAGAACAAAACTGGACCTCCAAGTTTGCCCTTCGCGCGGATACTCATGTTCCCCGACGCGATTTACTTCTGCGCCGCGCCGAATGGCCGAGCGTTCGAACACTTCGAAATCCGACAGCATCCCAAAGACGGTGGAAATCGGTGCCTCAACGTCTTCCTTTGTGGCGAATTTCATACCGGCTGCCTCGGATGCTTTTGTGGAAGAAACAGTGCCGTCAATCCAACCTGTCCGCAAGCCAGTTACGGATCAAAAAATGCGCGATGGCGCCTTTGCGCGCAGGCTTCAAAACAGGGTGTTCGCCGGCAAAAGCTGTCATCATATCTGCTTTGGAAACCCACATGGCATCTTCAATTTCGACTGGGTCAATCGTGATTGCATGGCTCGTCGCCTCCCCTGCGCATCCAAACATCAGCGATGCTGGGAAAGGCCAAGGCTGACTCGCAAGATAGCTTACCACGCCGACGTGAACTCCGGTTTCTTCCAGCACTTCCCGACGCACGGCAGCTTCCAGTGTCTCGCCCGGTTCGACAAACCCGGCAAGTAAGGAAAACATCCCTTCGGGCCATCCCGGAGAGCGCCCCATGAGCACGGATGATCCATAGGTGATTAGCATGATTACAACAGGGTCGGTGCGCGGAAAGTGGTGGGCCTTGCAACCCGGACAGATACGCTGCCAACCAGCCTGTGCCACATCGCTGCGCGTACCGCACCGAGCACAAAACCCGTGCGTACTGTGCCAGCCAGTGATGGCCTTCGCGGTCGCTGCAATTTCGGCCGCTGCAGGTGTCAGTCGGGTCATGGCCATTCGCAACTCGGAAAACAGATGATCTTCTGGCAGGTCCGGGTGCCGTTGTTTGCTCGGATCCAGAAAAAGACCAAGAGACTCAGCATCCAGAAACTCTGGCTCCCAGGTCGAGATATCCACTGCAAAAAGAGGCGCCCCGGCATCATTAAATCCGAGGAACACTTGAGTATCCCGTGCGCCGGCTTCTGACAGAATAGCCGGGTGATCGAGAGGCAAAAGTGCCAGGTCGCCGCCTTCTCCCCGCAACAATGGCTTGCCCCGCCAAACCGGCAAACAAAGTGCTCGTGGGTCTGTCTGCATCTGACGCACGGCGTCGGGATCGGTGCGCAGATGCCCGGCACGGTCCAGCCCGCCACCGCCAAAGGTCACTGTTTCGGCCAGTTTCATCGCGTTCCTTTGCATCGGTCCTGCGCAGGTTTGGCACGCGGCACTCAGCAAGACAATGGCAAGCTTCCCCGTTCCAGCTGACGCCTTGCAAAACCGCAAACGGAACAAATGAGTGTCAACTCTTGATTACACTGTAAAGTTGCTAGATGTTACAGCATGCAACCTTGGCGTGCCGTTGGGGAGCTTTCTCGTGAAGCACGAGCGCAAAATCATCGATTCCAAGCCCTCTGTCACGCAGTCAGGGCACGTAATCGGTCGACTGCGAATTTTGGCGACATCAGATTTGCACATGCAGCTGCGCGGCTTCGACTATTACAGAGACCGTCAAACGTTAACATCCGGTATGACTCGTATTGCAACGCTGATAAGGGAAATCCGGGCAGAGGCCAAAGCCGCTGGTGATCTGGTTATCACGTTGGACAATGGTGACAGTTTACAAGGCACGCCACTTGACGATCTGGCGATTCGCGAATTGGACAGCCCGCACATTTTCTATCGTGCGCTTGAGTTAATGTCATACGACGCAGCGGGTTTGGGTAACCACGACTTCAACTTTGACCTCGCACATCTCATCGATAGTGTCCGTGAAGCGCGTGTGCCGGTTGTTTGCGCAAATGCGCGCCGCGTGGATGGGGGCGGATTGCCGGTTTCACCTTGGGTTGTACTGAACCGAAATCTCGCCGGGCAGCCGTTGCGCGTTGGTGTCTTTTCCATCTTGCCCCCACAAACTCTGATCTGGGATGCCGACCATCTTTCTGGTCGCATTGTTTTTGATGATATGACCGAGGCCGCCCGCACGGCCATTTCCGATCTGCAGGCGCAGCGTTGCGATATAATAGTCGCGCTTGCCCACACAGGACTGGGCGAGCGCAGTGAACGCACCGGGCAGGAAAACGCGCTGTGGCCCTTGTCGACCCTTGAAGGGCTACACGCAATAGTGGCTGGGCACACGCATTTGCACCTGCCCGATCCAAAGGCACCAGAGAACTCCGAAACAGCGCGCGGCATTTTAAATGGAAAGCCCGTTGTGATGCCAGGCGCAGGGGCTGATCATCTTGGAGTAATAGATTTGGAGCTGGCACGCAAAGACATGCGCTGGTTTATCGCTGGTGCAAAAGCAGCTCTGCGCAGCGCCACAGTTCAGGAAGATCAGGAGCTTTCTGACATGACCGCCCCAATACATGATGCAACACGCAAACACCTGTCCCAAGTGATTGGCCATACATCCGTTGCATTGCACAGCTACTTCGGTGCATTCGGCACGTCGTCTGCGCTTGGGTTGATCGCGGCGGCAAAGCAGGAAGCAATAAACCAGCTAGGCGTTGTGCCAGACGGCGTGCCGCTGCTGTCAAGCGTCCCACCGGCAAAGATGGGCGGGCGTGGCGGGCCTGAGAATTACGTTGATATTCCGGCTGGTGCGCTCAGCCTGCGGCATGTCTTTGATCTCTGCACATTTCCCAACAGGCTTGCCGCAGTACTGGTTACCGGGGCACAATTAGCGGATTGGATCGAGATGTCGGCAGGTCTCTATTCTCAAATCACACCGGGCGTTTGTGGTCAGATGATTCTGGATGCGGCGCGGCCGGCCCATGGTAGCGACTTGTTTTTTGGGATCGAATATGTGCTCGATCTATCCGTCCCCGCTCGGTTTGATGCCAATGGTGATTTGGCTAACCCCAGCTCTCGCCGTTTGGTCTCGCTGCGCTATCAAAAACGATCGGTCGCACCTTCAGATCGTTTCGCAATTGCGCTGAGCAGTTACCGCGCGAACGGCGGCGGTCATGTCCGAGCGCTTGAGGCAGCAACCCCACTAAAGCTGCCAAGTCTGTCCGTGCGGGAGGCGTTGCAGACTTACATCAAAAGCGACAACTTCCCCCATTGGGCACAGCACCACGGGCGTTTCAAGAGTTTGGGTGGAACCGAGGTTGTTTTGGGTACAGGTCCTCGTGCCGAAAGTCATTTGCAAGATTTGGGTGACGTTTTTTCAGGATCAAACGGTCTGGATGAGGATGGATTTTTGTGTCTGCGCTTGCGCCTATGACCACGCCTGCTTGTCAATCCGATTTGCACGTCTTATTTGATACTCTGAGAGGTTGGCGCGGGCGAGCGCCTCGCCAACCCGGTCAGATCCGGAAGGAAGCAGCCGTAACGAGCCCCGCTTGGGTCGTTGTCCAGCCTCTCACCTCTTCCATGCTGTCTGTCAGATGTCGCCCAAAATGGCCGGCCACAAAGCTGCGTTCTTTCTGGCAAACCCTGCGATATGTCCCACCTTTGAAAGACCGTAATCAGCCGGGTCCAGAACCACCCGTGAACAGGCCTCCGCACTATAGCTGCGTTCAAGCCGCCAACTCACCGCAGTTGGGATGGTTGCATCGTCAGCAAGACTCACCAGACGGATCGGCGCGCCGGTCCAAACCGGATGGGGAATGGTGCGGCCAAGCTCGGGCCAGAAGAATTGTTTCGATGTACACCAGTCGCGCCATTGCCAATACACGCCGGACGGCAGGTCCTCTCCGAACCCAAGACGTTTGCCTGGTAGGTAGCCCAGTAGCCGCGTCAACAGGGCGCCGTGCCCAAACCAGAACAAACGCGCCAGTCCCTGATAGGGCCAAGGGTGATCTGTGTGATGCACATATCCGCTGGCGACGGCGATGACGCGGTCGATATCGTCGATGCCGTCTTGCATTGGCAGCAGCATCGCGCCCAGCTAGTGGCCCAGAATCCACAGCGGCGCATCGGGCAATATTCTGCGCATTTCCTCACGGGCGGCTGGCTGATCCACCAAGGCCCAGGTCAGCATTGTGGCATCGCTTTCGCGGACATGGCCGACCGCAGAGTCGCCCATACCTGAATAGTCGTAGGTCAGGCAGGCGATACCCTGCTCGGCCGCGAGCCAACGGGCAAAATGTTGGTAATACCCTTGTGGTACTCCCGTGGCAGGGTTCAGAACCATCGCCGCTCGGGGCGGAATGGCGGGAAGAAAAAGAGTGCCGCAAAGTGTCGTCTCGCCAGCTGGGAAGGTTACTGTTGAAACGTGGATCAGGTCGGAAGAAGTCGTATCCAGCATGAGCAGATCCTTGAGTTGCGCGGCACTAGACCAATCGGTCCAGATATAGGACTAGACCAATCGGTCCAGCCCTGTCAATATCGATGTCATGAACGAAACCGCACAACGACCATTGCCAACCAAAGACAGATTGATTCAATCGGCGGCACATTTGTTTCGGCGCTTCGGCTACAACGGCGTTGGACTGAGTGATTTACTCGATGCCGCGCAAGCTCCAAAAGGGTCCTTGTATCACCATTTCCCGAACGGAAAGTCTGATCTGGCGATCGCAGCAGCAACCTGGGCTTCTGACGGTATGCTGCGCACGATGGCCGCGTCTTTTGGTGAGGCAGAGAGCTTTGAGGATGGTTTCACGACCCTGTGCCACAAACTTGCAAAACTCTTCGACAAATCTGGTCAAAGTGACGGCTGCCCTATTTCAGGCGCTTTGTTCGACGGACCGGATAACCAGGCGTTCCGTCAGGCCACCGACCATATCTTTGAAGGTTGGATTTCCGAAGCACAACATTATGCAGTCGGTTTTGGTGCCACGCAAGAGGATGCGCGTCAGAAGGCAGAAGTGTTCTTTATGCTGATTCAAGGAGGTTGGACGTTGGCGCGTGCGCGTGGGTCTTCTGACGTATTGCGTCGATTGCCCGAGAGATTCGTCTAATAGGCGAACTGCAGTTTCCCAAAACACCGAACAGAAACATATGCTTTGATCGCTGGACCACTCCCCCTCGCTGCCCTAATCTCAGGCCCTAGTCGAATCCGCGGAGACCGAATGAACGATAGCTCCAAACCTGCCTACAAAGTTCTGGCGCGAAAATACCGGCCGGAAACGTTTGCCGATCTGGTGGGTCAGGATGCGATGGTGCGCACACTGAAAAATGCATTTGAAGCGGACCGAATCGCGCAAGCGTTCATTTTGACCGGCATTCGCGGCACAGGCAAAACCACGACAGCGCGGATCATTGCCAAGGGCATGAACTGCATTGGACCGGACGGCCAGGGGCAACCCACGACTGAACCCTGTGGTCAGTGTGAACATTGCGTTGCCATTATGGAAGGCCGGCACGTCGATGTGATGGAGATGGACGCGGCGTCTCGTACTGGCGTGAACGATATACGCGAAATCATAGATAGTGTGGCGTATCGGGCCGCTTCAGCGCGTTACAAGATTTACATCATCGACGAGGTGCACATGCTGTCTAACAGCGCATTCAACGCGCTGTTGAAAACGCTGGAAGAACCACCCGAACATGTGAAGTTCATCTTTGCTACGACTGAAATCCGAAAAGTGCCTGTGACAGTGCTAAGCAGGTGCCAACGGTTTGACCTGCGCCGCATCGAACCAGAAGACATGATCTCGATGTTGCGGAAGATCGCCAGCGCCGAAAACGCGGAAATCCCGGATGACGCTTTGGCCCTGATCACGCGGGCAGCAGAAGGATCGGCGCGTGACGCAACTTCCCTTTTGGATCAAGCGATTAGCCATGGCGCCGGAGAGACTACAACAGATCAAGTCCGCGCAATGCTGGGTCTGGCTGATCGAGGTCGCGTTCTCGACCTGATCGATATGATACTGCAAGGCGATACCGCTGCCGCGTTGGGCGAACTGGGCGCACAATATGCTGACGGCGCGGATCCGATAGCAGTTCTGCGCGATCTGGCCGAGATCACGCATTGGATATCGGTTGTCAAAATTACGCCCGACGCGGCCGAAGATCCAACCGTCAGTCCCGACGAGCGCACACGTGGCGCGCAGATGGCCGAGGCGTTGCCGATGCGCGTTCTGACACGCATGTGGCAGATGTTGCTCAAAGCGCTTGAGGAAGTTGCCGCGGCACCAAATGCGATGATGGCGGCTGAAATGGCCATCATTCGACTGACACATGTCGCAGACCTCCCGTCTCCCGAAGAACTGGTGCGCCGCCTGCAGGATGCCCCGCCCCCGGCGCCTAAGCCCGGTCAAGGCCCGTCTGCTTCGGCACAGCTTTCCGGCGCTCAAGCCGTCGCGCAGGCGCAAACGCGTATGGCAAACCATCCCACAGCTTCCGGTCAGACAATTGCTTTGGCACGCGATCTTGACGACGCGCTGGCGCGGTTCCCAACCTTCGAGCACGTGGTCGAACTGATCCGAGCAAATCGTGATGGCAAGTTACTGGTGGATGTTGAAACTGGGGTGCGTCTGGCCCGGTATCAGCCGGGGCGCATCGAATTCGAACCCTCAGAAAAGGCACCTGGAGATTTGGCACAAAGACTTGGCCAACGCCTCCAACTGTGGACAGGGAACCGGTGGGCAGTTTCTGTTGTGTCGGAGGGCGGCGACAGAACCATTGACGAAGTCCGAAACGCCGAACGCTATGCGCTTGAGAAGGAGGCACTGTCCCATCCGATGGTTCGGGCGGTAATGGACGCCTTTCCCAAAGCAAGGATCAAAGACATCCGTACTGCTGCTGACATCGCTGCGGAGGCACAAACAGACGCTTTGCCTGAAGTGGAAGAGGAATGGGATCCATTCGAGGAAGACTAAGCGCAGCCTTGTCCAAGCTATTTCGGGGAGAAGAGAATACCCTCAGAAACCTCGGTCAAATCTTGCTTCTTGTCATATTGCTCCCATCCCCGGCGTTTGCACAAAGCTGCGCCGATCAAAGGCCCAACTGGACGCCAGGCACAGATGTTTCCGCACTCAGCGAAGCCGTAGCACTGTTTTCTTCTCCTGTTTCTCTGATCCTTTTGCTGGCGACAGCGTTGTGTTTTCGGTCTCGTCATCAATGGGGGTCAGTTGTGGTTGTGGTGCTTTGGACCACACTTGTTTCTTTGATCGTCTTCGCCGACGCCGGTGGACGTGCCGCCGGGATTGCTGAAGGATGTATCGGATCACCTGGCCTTTACGTCGTTGCCGTGGCAGCACTTTGTGTTGGATTGATTTTCTACACCGCGCCTAAACCGAGAAAAGACGTCCTATGAAAACAAACCCCCTGCATCCCCGCTTTGGATTGGTCATTGAAGATGTTGACCTGAACACGGTCAGTTCTGATCACCTGTTCCCGGAGATACGGCAGATGTTTGACAAGCACTCCGCCCTGCTCTTTCGCACCCAGAACCTGACGCCTGAACGCCATGAACACCTTGCCAGCCTTTTTGGTCCGCTGGAAAACCGTGATGCTATGTCGGCCGGGCGTGATGTGCCGTTTGAAATCCCGATAGTATCGAATGAAACGACAAATGGCATCAGTGCGGAAGACAGTCTCGAGGTTATGAACCTGCAGGGCAACATGCTTTGGCATACAGACAGCACGTTTTTACCCATACCTGCCTTGTCGAACATCCTCGTCGCGCGGGTATTGCCATCATCTGGTGGCGCAACCGAATTGGCCTCAACACGCACCGGCTGGGCTGACCTTCCCGAACACATGAAAGAACGTTTCCGCCACGCCATCATTTGGCACCGATTGTCGCACTCGCGATCAAAAATCTCGGCCGAACTCGCTGCATTGCCGATGATGAACCGTTGGCCGGACCGACCATGGAAGGCAGTTTGGACCAATCCGATCACCGGCGAAGACGCGCTTTACATTGCAAGCCATGCCTTTGCCATCGAAGGCATGGGGCTC
>JBCDEK010000124.1:0-5713 GCA_039179785.1 Pseudomonadota bacterium
CGGCTGTGAGCTGGCGATGATGTGTGATTTCATCATTGTGTCGGACACGGCCAAGTTTGGGCAGCCCGAGATCAATCTGGGCGTCATGGCCGGGATTGGTGGCACGCAGCGTCTGACCCGCGCCGTGGGCAAGGCCAAGGCGATGGATATGAACCTGACGGGTCGGTTTATGGATGCCGAAGAAGCGGAACGGTCAGGGCTGGTGAGCCGTGTGGTGCCCACCAAGAAGCTGATGGATGAAGCGATGGGGGCGGCCGAAAAGATCGCCGAAAAGTCGATGATTTCGGTGATGGCCGTCAAAGAGGCGGTGAACCGGTCGTTCGAGATGCCCTTGCGCGAGGGCCTGCTGTTTGAACGGCGGGTGTTTCATTCGCTGTTTGCAACCGAAGATCAGAAGGAAGGCATGAGCGCCTTCCTTGATAAACGCGAAGCGCAATTCCGCGACAAATAGTGTCTATTTCTGGTTCGCGCCCCTGAGTTGGCGAATCGTGGCGCGGATTTTTCGCCAGTCTTCGCCTTCCTGATGATTGCCTGCGTCAAAGGCGGCGCGGGCGTGCTGAGCGGCGTGGGCTTCGGCCTTGTCGCCATGGGCGCGATAGAGCGCGCGGGCGTGCTGAACAGTGGCCATGGGTTGGGTCATGTCATCCTCCGGTGGCTGCTGAGTGGAGGCAGTATAGCATAGATTGGTGCGTTTGACCGGGGGCAGTTGACTCTGGCCGGGAAACCGCCCATACGCGCGACTTCTTGAAACTACCGCACCAATAGATTGGGACGAGATAACATGGCAAATTCGCCTCAGGCCAAGAAGCGGGCCCGTCAAAACGAAAAACGCTTCCAAGTGAACAAGGCGCGCCGGTCGCGCATCCGCACCTATCTGCGCCGCGTCGAAGAGGCGATTGCCTCGGGGGACAAGGACGCAGCATCGGAGGCGTTGAAAGCCGCACAGCCAGAGCTGATGCGCGGCGTGACCAAGGGTGTGTATCACAAGAACACCGCGTCGCGTAAGATGTCGCGCCTGTCTGCAAGGGTCAAATCACTCGGATAGGTTGAGGCATCTCGGCAACACCGAAACGCCAACAAAGCGTCGCAATTTTGCGGCGCTTTTTTTGTTTTTGCCGTGAAAACAAAGGGGGCGGAGATTCTTTTTTCAGATTCTTGGAGTCAAGTTTTAAGTTCTGTGGACGGGCCGCGCAGGAACTTGATACCCCTGTTTTGCGACTTGGAATCGCCTTGGGGGGACAGGCCCGACGCCACCGTGGTGGGAACGCACGGTTGGCTCGGGAAGGGGATGGCAGACAATGTCTGAACCGATTTGGTGCGTAGTCTGACGCTGGCACCTGACCTGTCAATAAATGTTTGGGTGTGCGGACGGCACGTGCAGTGGGCCTGGGGGCTTTGCAACTGCGTGGTGCCTCATCTGTAAATATCCGAAGGGATCAATGTCACGCCATTGGCCGTGGCCTGACTTTGGTCGCCCTGAGTTTGGGACAGGCTGGGCTGGCGAGCCGAAGATCGCCGGGGATATTTGACTGGTAGAAGGGATGGTTAGGAGCGCATGACACAAGAAAAGTGGGGACAGCTGAGACAACGGCTGCTCAAAACGGTAGGCCAGAACAATTACACAACATGGATCGAGCCATTGCAGTTTCGAGATCTGCGAGATGGCATAGCGACATTCAACGTGCCCACGAATTTCATGGGCAACTATGTCAGCCAGAACTTTTCGGATCTGATCCTGCACGAGCTTAAGTCTGAAGATGACAGCATTCGTCGCCTGAGCTTTGCGGTGGCTGCAAATTCGAGCAATCGCCCGTCAGCCGTGGATGCGCCCGCGGCTGCGCCAGCGTCCCCTACGGCGGGGAAATCAGCCCAGTCCGGGCTGTCCGCTGCACCGCTCGACAAGCGGTTCACCTTTGACAGTTTCGTGGTGGGCAAGCCCAACGAACTGGCCCATGCCGCTGCCAAGCGCGTGGCCGAAGGCGGGCCTGTCACCTTCAATCCGCTGTTTCTGTACGGCGGCGTCGGCCTGGGCAAGACCCACCTAATGCACGCGATTGCCTGGGAATTGCAAAGCCGCCGTCCGGACCTGAATGTTCTGTACCTGTCGGCCGAGCAGTTCATGTACCGTTTCGTGCAGGCGCTGCGCGATCGCAAGATGATGGACTTCAAGGAACTGTTTCGGTCGGTCGATGTGCTGATGGTGGATGATGTCCAGTTCATCGCGGGCAAGGACAGCACACAGGAAGAGTTCTTTCACACCTTCAACGCGCTGGTGGACCAGAACAAGCAGATCATCATCAGTGCCGACCGCGCGCCGGGCGAGATCAAGGACCTGGAAGACCGCGTAAAGTCACGCCTGCAATGCGGTCTGGTTGTGGATTTGCACCCCACCGACTATGAACTGCGCCTTGGCATTCTGCAGTCCAAGGTCGAGCAGCAGATGGTCACCTATCCGGGCTTGCGGGTCGAAGACGGCGTGCTGGAATTTCTGGCGCATCGCATTTCGACCAATGTGCGGGTGCTTGAGGGGGCGCTGACCCGGCTCTTTGCCTTTGCCAGTCTCGTGGGCCGCAAGATCGACATGGACCTGACCCAGGACTGTCTGGCGGATGTGCTGCGCGCCTCGGAACGCAAGATCACGGTTGAGGAAATTCAGCGCAAAGTGTCCGAACACTACAATATCCGCCTGTCGGACATGATTGGTCCCAAGCGTCTGCGCGCCTATGCGCGTCCGCGCCAGGTGGCGATGTATCTGGCCAAACACATGACATCCCGCAGCCTGCCCGAGATTGGCCGCCGTTTTGGCGGGCGCGACCACACCACCGTCATGCATGGTGTGCGCAAGATCGAGGAACTGAAGCAGTCAGATGGTCAGATCGCCGAGGATCTGGAACTGCTGCGCCGGTCGCTCGAAGCGTAAAGCTGCCGCAAACGCGACAAACGGGGCGTCCCTTGGGGCGCCCTTTTTCGTTTTCGTCTATGCCCTGTCTTGACGTCGCTGCCTGCCCACCCGACAAGCAACAAAATGCTTGTGATGCGCGGGGTTTGGGCTAGTCTGCCCGTCCCGGTGCCAAGGTGGGGGAGACGGACCATGAAAATTAGTGTCGAACGCGGTGTACTGCTGAAGGCAGTCAGCCAGGCCCAGTCCGTGGTCGAGCGTCGCAACACCATTCCGATCCTTGCCAACGTGCTGATCGAGGCCGAGGGGTCTGACGTCACCTTTCGCGCGACCGACCTGGATATTGAAGTGGTGGATAAAGCCCCCGCGCAGGTGGAGCGGGCCGGGGCCACGACGGTTGCCGCAACCACCCTTCACGAGATTGTCCGCAAGCTGCCCGATGGGGCGTTGGTGACGCTGAATGCCGATGCGGCCTCGGGCCGATTGACGGTGGAAGCGGGGCGCTCGAACTTTTCGCTGGCGACGCTGCCCAAGGAAGATTTCCCGGTCATGGCGTCGTCGGAATATGCGTCGAACTTCTCGGTCGAGGCGCCGAAGCTGCGCCGCCTGTTCGATAAGTCGAAATTTGCCATTTCGACGGAAGAGACGCGGTATTACCTGAACGGTGTCTACATGCACATCGCGGATGGCGATGACGGTCGTGCGCTGCGCTGTGTGGCAACAGACGGGCACCGTTTGGCCCGGATCGACAGCGATCTGCCCGAGGGAGCCGCCGATATGCCCGGCGTGATCGTGCCCCGCAAGACCGTGGGGGAATTGCGCAAGCTGCTGGATGACGACGACATGAAGATCGCCGTGTCCGTGTCTGAAACCAAAGTGCGCTTTGCCACACCCGACATCACCCTGACATCGAAGGTCATCGACGGGACGTTCCCGGACTACACCCGCGTGATCCCGGTGGGCAACACGCGCAAGATGGAAGTGGACGCCAGCGACTTTGCCAAGGCTGTGGACCGGGTGGCCACCGTGTCATCCGAACGCTCGCGTGCGGTGAAACTGCAATTGGATGAAGACCGCTTGATCCTGTCCGTGAACGCGCCCGACAGCGGTGCCGCCGAAGAAGAACTGGCCGTGGCCTATGGCGATGAGCGGTTGGAGATCGGGTTCAACGCGAAATATTTGCTTGAGATTGCGTCTCAGGTGGATCGCGAAAACGCCGTCTTCATGTTCAATTCATCCGGCGATCCGACCCTGATGCGCGAAGGCACCGATCAATCGGCGGTCTATGTCGTCATGCCGATGCGCGTGTGATTTTTTCGCCTCCGGCGGGCATATTTTTCGAACAATGAAGGGGCTGTTGTGGCGTTGCATCTGACATCGCTGACCCTGTCCCATTTTCGGTCGCACAAGGTGGCGCGGCTGGCGTTGGATGCGCGGCCTGTCGCGATTTTTGGCCCCAATGGCGCGGGCAAGACCAATGTCCTGGAAGCGGTGTCTTTGTTTTCGCCGGGGCGGGGGCTGCGGCGGTCCTCGGCGGACGATATGGCGCGGCGGCCCGAGGCCATGGGTTGGAAGTTGTCGGGCGTTTTGACGTCCTTGGAACAGGTGCACGAGGTCGAGACCTGGTCGGAAAGGGGTGCTGCGCGGCAGGTCAAGATTGATGGCAAGACAGCGGCGCAGACGGCTTTGGGTCGGATTGCGCGGGTGTTGTGGTTGATCCCGTCGATGGACCGGTTGTGGATCGAAGGGGCCGAGGGGCGGCGGCGGTTTCTGGATCGCATGACGCTGAGCTTTATTCCCGATCATGCGCAGGTGTCGTTGGAGTATGACAAGGCGATGCGCGAACGAAACCGCCTGCTCAAGGATATGGTGCGGGATGTGCATTGGTATGCGGCTTTGGAGCAACGGATGGCCGAGACGGGGACGGCCATTCATGCGAACCGCTTGAGGGCGTTGTCTGAGTTGGCCGAGGCGCAAGCGGTGGCGCAGACCGCCTTTCCTGCGGCTGATCTGACCTTGCAACCGGGTGAGTTGGGGATGCCGGAGACGGCGGAGGATTTGCGTGGCGCGTTGGCGGAGGGGCGCGCGCGCGATCTGGCCGCGGGTCGGACATTGATTGGGCCGCATCGGGCGGATTTATATGGCGTCTATGCCGCCAAGGGGGTGCCCGCCAAGGAGTGTTCAACCGGGGAGCAGAAGGCCCTGCTGGTGTCGTTGATCTTGGCCAATGCGCGAGCGCTTGCACGGGACTTTGGCGCGCCGCCGCTGTTGCTGTTGGACGAGGTGGCTGCGCATCTGGATGCGGACCGGCGCGCGGCGCTTTATGACGAGATATGTGCGCTGGGGGCTCAAGCCTGGATGACGGGCACCGAAACGGCGCTGTTCGACAGTCTGGGGGACCGGGCGCAATATGTGGAAGTGACCGAACAGGACGGAGTCAGCGCGGTACGTCCATCCCCCTGACCTGACACGCAAAATCTTGTGTCAGTTGCGTGACATTGCTTGTGGAAAACGGTATATTTTGTGCAACCACTCAAGGGGCACAAGAATGTCAGATAACGAGCAAACCCCCGAAGATTACGGCGCGGATTCTATCAAGGTTCTCAAAGGCTTGGAGGCGGTACGCAAGCGTCCGGGCATGTATATCGGTGACACCGATGACGGCAGCGGTCTGCACCACATGGTGTACGAGGTTGTCGACAACGGAATTGACGAAGCCTTGGCGGGTCACGCGGATCGTGTGACGGTCACTGTGCATGCCGATGACAGTGTCTCGGTCAGCGATAATGGGCGGGGTATTCCGGTCGATATTCA
>JBCDEK010000123.1:0-5780 GCA_039179785.1 Pseudomonadota bacterium
CGAAGATGCCGGGCTGGACCTGGTTGAAATCTCGCCCAATGCCAGCCCACCGGTGTGCAAGATCATGGATTTCGGCAAGTTCAAGTACGAAACGCAAAAGCGCGAAGCCGAAGCCCGCAAGAAACAGAAGATCATTGAGGTGAAGGAGGTGAAGTTCCGCCCCAACACCGACACCAATGACTATGACGTCAAGATGCGCAATGTCTTCAAGTTTCTGGAAAACGGCGACAAGGTGAAGGTCACGCTGCGGTTCCGTGGTCGCGAGATGGCGCACCAGAACCTGGGCCGGGAATTGCTGGAACGGGTGGCCGAGGACACCAAGGAGATCGGCAAGATCGAGAACTTCCCCAAGATGGAAGGCCGCCAGATGGTGATGATGATCGGGCCGTTGCCACAGAAGTAGCCTGCCCGACCAGACGGGTGGACGGGGGCGTTGCGATTGCGGCGCCCTTTTGCCTGTCTGAGGGAGGGAGGCGCTATTGGTGCCCCGCCGAACGCGGCCCGGTCGGACCTTGGGCCTGTCGGGACGCTAAGACTGCAGCGCGGATGACCTAGACGTTCACGTTGTCGCTTGGGCCATCATTTTCTTCGTCCAGCTCTTCGAACAGTTTTGAGCTAAGCTCGATCATTTTGCCCGTCTCGGCGGTGTATTGATCCAACGCGGTCTGTAAAAAGGTCATCTGCACCTTTTGCACGTCAGCAGGTGTCTTGGCGTGCAGCAGCGAATGCTGCAGCGCCACATCCTCGCGGACGCGATCCGCAACAAAGCTCATCCATTCGGCGCCCATATCGCTCATGCGTTCGATGGTGGGCGCCCCGAACCAATTGAGCGCGCCAAGCCCCGCGGTTTGCCACTGTGTCATGGCGTCAATCATCGGATGAGACCGGTCGGGCGTCGTGTCCTTGGATTTGGGTGATTTGGCCATGATATCTCTCCTCCACTGGCGGGGGTATAATAGCATGGGCCGCGCACATCTTCCTTGATCCTGCGCAAAGGGCGGCGGCACGGGCGGGGGTTTGCTGACAGATTGGGCAAAGTCGCGCGGCTTGACCTTGGGTTGCGCAGACCACACAACGTCGCCGTGATCCAACCGAGGTGCCCCATGCCGCAATTCGCCCGCTATCCAAGCTTGCACGACACCCCCGTTCTGGTGACCGGGGGCGCGTCCGGCATCGGGCGACTGACGGTCGAAGCCTTTGCCGATCAGGGAGCCAAGGTCGCGTTTCTGGACCGCGACGCCGATGCCGCGGCAGAGGTGACCGAAGCCACGGGGGCGCCACATCTGCTGTGCGACCTGCGCGATGTCAACGCCACCCAACAGGCGATTGCGGCGCTGGCGGATCAGGTGGGCCCGTTCGCGGTGCTGGTCAACAATGCGGCCCGCGATGACCGTCACAACTGGCAGGACGTGACACCCGACTACTGGGACGAGCGGATGCAGACCAACCTGCGCCACATGTTCTTTGCCATTCAGGCCGTCGCGCCAGGCATGATCACGGCAGGCGGAGGGTCGATCGTGAACCTTGGCTCAAATTCCTGGTGGGAGGCTGGAGGCGGCTTTCCGGCCTACACCACGGCCAAGGCGGCGGTGCACGGTTTGACCCGCACCATGGCGCGCGATCTGGGCGATCACCGCATCCGGGTGAATACGGTCGTGCCGGGCTGGATCATGACGGATCGGCAGAAAGAGCTGTGGGCCACGCCCGAAGCGTTGGAGGCGCACCGCGCGCGGCAATGCCTGCCGGATCTGATTGACCCCGTTTACGTGGCGCGGATGGTTTTATGGCTGGCCTCGGACGACAGTGCGATGTGCACGGCGAACAACTTCATGGTCGAAGCGGGCTCGATCTAGGGCAGGTCGACCTTTGCCGCCTGGGCGGCATTCAGAAGATCGCGAAAATGGCCGAACTCGGCCACCAGGGCGCAGCGTGCGCGATCGGTGTCGTTGCTGAAGCGCAAGGCGCACAACGTGTCAGAGGCAGCGCGGGGGACATCGACATCCACCACGGCCTCCAGTTGCGCGCCGTAACTGGCGAGCCCCCTTTCGAGGTCCGAAAAACAGGCTTGTGCTGGTCCGCTGTCGGGCGCTTCGCATTTTGCGATGGCGAGGCTCAGGCAATGGTTTTGCATCGGCGCGCGCAAGGTGTCGCCCAGACCGTCAACCGCCTTGGCGCAGCCAACGAGATTGGCACGCGGGAACCGGTCTTCGGCAGCCCATACCGCCGGTGCAAAAAACAAAAGGGCCGCCATCAGGCAGCCCTTTCGCAGCATATCATGCATGCAGATCACGCCGCCGCAACGGCCCGTTTGGTCATCACAGCGCACAGATGCGCGCGGTAATCACCCGTGCCATGCAGATCACTGATCATGTCGTCGCCAGACAGGCTCAGCCCATCAAGCGCATCAGCAGAGAAGTTCGACGACAGCGCCGCTTCTGCCTCGGACCAGCGGAACACGCCGTCATTGCTGGCCCCGGTGATCGCCACGCGCACGCCGTCCGCGTATTTGGCCACGAACACCCCCACCAACGCAAAGCGCGAGGCCGGTTGGACAAACTTCTGGTAGTTCGCCTTTTCCGGCACGGGGAACCGCACTTCGGTGATGATCTCACCTTCGTCCAGCGCTGTGGTGAACATGCCCTGGAAATAGTCGTCGGCCGCAATCTCACGCGTGTTGGTCACGATGGTTGCCCCCGACCCCAACGCCGCCGCCGGGTAGCAGGCGGACGGGTCGTTGTTCGCAAGTGAACCACCAATGGTGCCGCGGTTGCGCACCGCCGGGTCGCCGATATGGGCGGCGGTGGCAGCCAGAGCCGGGTAGTCGCCAGCCTCTGCCGCGACGGTCGCATGGGTGGTCGCCCCACCAATACAGACCACGCCGTCATCGCCCTTGCAAACGCCCTGCATCTCGGCAATGCCCTTGAGGCTGACCAGCTTGGTCGGCATCGCCAGCCGCTGCTTGAGCGTGGGGATCAGGGTTTGTCCGCCCCCCAGGGCCTGTGCATCCTCGGCCCCAAGCGCTGCGACCGCATCGGCAACCGAGCCGGGTTTTTTAAAGTCGAAGTTATACATCTTCAGTTCCTTCCTTTCAGCAACATGAAGCTCTTTCATCTTGCCAAGTAAACTCCGGGGGTCCGGGGGCTGGCCCCCGGTCCCTCCCTTTCCATCAGCCGTTCATGGCCGTCCAAACGCGATCCGGTGACAGCGGCATGTCGATATGGGTCACATCCCTGCCCGCCGATTGCAGCGCATCCACCACCGCGTTCACGACCGCAGGGGGCGAGCCGATGGCCCCAGCCTCACCACAGCCTTTCACGCCCAACGGGTTGTGCGTGCACGGTGTTTGCGACGAGTGATCGACCGAGAACATCGGCAGATCGTCGGCGCGCGGCATGGCGTAGTCCATGTAGGACGCGCTAAGCAGCTGGCCGTTTTCGTCATAGGCGCAGTTTTCAAGCAGCGCCTGCCCGATGCCTTGGGCGATACCGCCGTGGACTTGCCCGGTCACGATCATCGGGTTGATGATGTTGCCGAAGTCATCGGCGGCCGCGAACCGTTCGATGGTGACCTTGCCGGTGTCCGGATCTACTTCAACTTCACAGGCATAAGCTCCTGACGGATATGTGAAATTTGCCGGGTCGTAGAAGGCCGTTTCCTCAAGGCCCGGCTCGATATCTTCGAGCGGGTAGTTGTGCGGCACGTAGGCCGCAAGGGTTACGTCGCCCCAGGCCACAGACTTGTCCGTGCCCGCAACCGAGAACGCGCCGTCCTTCAACTCGATGTCGGCCTCTGAAGCCTCCAGCAGGTGGGACGCGATCTTCTTGGCCTTGTTGATGATCTTTTCGGTTGCACGGACCATGGCGCTGCCCCCCACCGCGATGGAGCGGGAGCCGTAGGTGCCCATGCCCATCGGCGTGTTGGCGGTGTCGCCGTGCACGATTTCGACCATGTTTTCATCGATGCCGATCATCTCGGCCACGACTTGCGCAAAGGAAGTTTCGTGCCCCTGCCCGTGGCTGTGCGAACCCGTCATGACGACCAGGCCACCGGTGGCGTTCACACGGACGGTGGCGGATTCGTAGAGACCCGCACGCGCGCCAAGCTGCCCCACAAGGTTAGACGGTGCGATGCCGCAAGCCTCGATATAGCAATTCACACCCAGGCCCCGCAGCTTGCCGTTCTTCTCGCTTTCCGCGCGACGGGCCGCGAAACCGGCGAAGTCGCCCATCTCTTCGAGCTTGTCCATGGTGCCGTGGTAGTCGCCGGTGTCGTATTCGACGGCGACCGGCGTGGCATAGGGGAACTCTGTGATGAAGTTTTGGCGGCGCAGCGCGATGGGATCAACGCCCAGTTCGCGTGCGGCCTTGTCCACCACGCGTTCGAGCTGGAACGTGGCCTCGGGGCGGCCTGCGCCGCGATAGGCGTCGACGGGCACGGTGTTGGTAAACACCGCCTTGACGTTCACGTAGATCAGCGGGGTTTTGTAGTTCCCGGCCATCAGCGTGCCGTGCAGCCATGTGGGCACGGAGGGCGCGAAGGTCGACAGATACGCGCCCATGTTGGCGTGCGTTTCCGTGCGGATCGCGGTGAAGTTGTTGTCTGCGTCCAGCGCCAATTCGATCTTGGTCACGTGATCGCGGCCATGGGCGTCGGACATGAAGGCTTCGGACCGCGAGGACGTCCATTTGACCGGGCGGTTGCAGGCCTTGGCTGCGAAGGTGCAGAAGGCTTCTTCCTGGTAGTGGAAGATTTTTGTGCCGAAACCGCCACCTACATCGGGGGCCACGACCCGCAGCTTGTGTTCGGGGATGCCGAGGACGAAGGCGCCCATCAGCAGTCGGATCACGTGGGGGTTCTGGCTGGTTGTATAGAGCGTGGATTCGTCTGTGCCGCGGGCGTAGTCGCCCACCGCCACGCGCGGCTCCATCGGGTTGGCGACAAGGCGGTTGTTGACCAGCTCAAGCGAGGTCACGTGGGCCGCGTCGTCAAACGCCTTGTTCACGGCGTCCTTGTTCTCTTCGACAAAGCCCCAGTCGTAGCAGAGGTTGTCGTTGAGATCGTCGTGCACCTTGGTGGCGCCGCTTTCGAGCGCGGCCTTCATGTCCACGACAGCGGGCAGTTCGTCGATGTCGAGCACGATGGCTTCGGCTGCGTCCCGCGCCTGTTCTGCGGTGTCGGCGACCACGGCGGCGACAGGTTCGCCCACGTGCCGGACTTTGCCTTGCGCCAGGATCGGGTGGGCCGGTTCCTGCATGACCTCACCATGCCGGTCGGTCACCTGCCAGCCGCAGGGTATTGTGCCCACACCTTCGAAATCCGTGCCGGTGAAGACGCGGACCACGCCGGGCATTCCGGCGGCGGCGGATGTGTCAATCGACTTGATCGTGCCGTGCGCGATGTCCGAGCGCAGAAAGTGCACGTAAGCCTGGCCGTGCATGTTGATATCGTCGGTGTAATTGCCGGATCCTGTCAGAAACCGCACGTCTTCGCGCCGCTTGCTGCTGGCGCCGATGCCTCCGTCTTTTGGCATGTTCTATTCCTCCTGTTGGCGCGGCGCACCTCCCCGTGCGCCTGCTGACTGACAGCCCGAAAGGATATCCGGGCTGCGGAATTCCTGGGTCTTATTCGGCGGCGATGGCCGATACGTCCTGACCGGACGCGGCCATGATCGCCTTGACGATATTGTGGTAGCCGGTGCAGCGACAGATATTGCCTTCCAGCTCATGGCGGATCGTGTCTTCAGACAGTTTCTTGCCATGGGTGTTGACCATGTCGATGGC